>JBMNRA010000051.1:0-19364 GCA_050944415.1 Ruminococcus sp. | reverse complement strand
ACTTAATGATAACACAAAGTGATATTCTCTACATTTATTTTTTTGCTTTTAACTTAAAGTAATTTTACGCTATTAGGGGGAACAAATTCATTGGAAATCTCCGCTTCTTTGTGATACAATTTGCCTAACAGGCTGTCTGTGATATTTGGAGGGCGCTATGAAGAAATTTGTAATAGTTGGGATATGGGTTCTGACCCTGGCACTGGCCGGATGTGCAAAGAAAAAAGAAGAGAGTGTTCCGCTGGTGACGGAAGAGGAGATGCAGCCGGAAAATGAGGAGATACCTGAGGCGGATATAGATTCTGAACTGAAAAGTTTTGAATTTTCGGTTCAGGGTGTTACGTGCCGGCTTCCTGCCGTCTATGACGATATGACGGAAAAGGGATGGAAATATGAAGGGGATGAGGAAGAAAAGGTAGCAGGAGAATCCTTTCTGGAAAATCGAAAATTCAGTCTGGGGTCTTATACATGTACGGTTGATATGACTAATTTTTCTGCGGAAAATCAGCCGGTAAATCAGTGTTACGTGGGACGTGTTGTGCTGGAACCGGGGAAACATGAGGAAAAAATAATTCTGCCCGGAGGCCTTGCCATGGGAGAGGCTACAGCAGTCCAGGTTCAGGATGCATATGGAGAGCCGAGAGACAGATATGAAGATGATTCCCGGATTATTTTTACTTATGAATACGGTGTTTATGAAAATGCCGTGCTGACTTTTGAGGCCGATACAGAAATAATGGTGAAGGCAGAGCTCTGTAATCAGATGAATCCTGAGGAACAGGAACTGTATGAGAATGCAGGGAAGAAAAAGACGCCGGAAGTGGAGCAGTATCAGTCCCCCCTTGATGTGACGGATAATTTGATGGATTTTACGGTGGAATATGGAGGAAGTATCTATCAGCTGCCAGCCCCCGTATCCGCCTTTACGGAAGACGGATGGGAGATTGATGAAGAGAGCTCCGATGAGGCGGTTAAAAGCGGAAAATACGGCTATGTGACGCTGATGAGGGGAGGACAGAATTTTTATGCAGTGGTTTATAATTACGGTGATGGCATAACGGCTGTTAATAACTGTTTTGTCACATCGGTTCATGGCGATCTGGTAACTACGAAAGTTCCCATAAGAGTAGCCAGAGGCATTACACTGGGAATGCCAAAAGAGGATTTCCTGGCGGCCATAGAGGGGCTGGATTGGGAAGAAACACCGGGGCAGGATGGAAATACCACAGTGTTTACTTTTTATCAGAATGAGGAAAAACTAAATTATACGGAGGTGACACTGGACAATGATCTTGCGATGATCAGCGGCATCCAGCTTGTTCATTTCCGGGAGAAGGAAGGAGAAAGCGAATGAGTACAGTTGTATATGATGTTATTATTGTGGGCAGCGGCCCGGCAGGGCTGGCGGCGGCTGTCTACGGTCAGCGGGCCGGTCTGTCTTTGATGGTTCTGGAAGAGGCTTACGTAAGCGGGGGACAGGTACTGAATACTTATGATGTGGATAATTATCCTGGTCTGCCGGGAATCAGCGGAATGGAACTGGCGGAGAAATTTTATGAACATGCTAAAAGTATGGGAGCTGTTTTTCAGACAGCATCTGTTAAATCCATCGGTGAGGAGAATGGTCTGAAAGTGATTCAAACCTCAAAGGATAAGCTGCTGGCCAGGACAGTGATACTGGCTACAGGCGCTCATCACCGGCTGCTGGGAGTCCCCGGGGAAGAAACGCTGACAGGTATGGGGGTATCCTACTGTGCCACCTGTGACGGCGCGTTTTTCCGTGACAAGACGGTTGCGGTTATCGGCGGAGGAGATGTAGCTGTGGAAGATGCCATTTTCCTGTCCAGAGGATGCAAAAAAGTGTATGTGATTCACAGGAGAGATGAACTGAGAGCGGCCAGGATCCTGCAGAACAAGCTGCTGTCTCTGGAAAATGTGGAAATGAAGTGGAGCTGTGTGGCAGATGAAATTCTGGGAGAGAATCAGGTTACCGGCCTGAAGGTGCACAGCGTCAAAAATCAGGAGATCAGTGAGCTGGCTGTGGACGGTGTATTTATAGCGGTAGGCATTGTTCCCAATACCGGCTTCCTGGGAGATACGGTGGAGCTGGATAAAAGCGGCTATATAGTGGCGGGTGAGGATACCAGGACTTCTGTTCCGGGCATATTTGCGGCGGGAGATGTGCGTACGAAAGCCCTGCGTCAGATCATTACGGCAGCGGCGGACGGCGCCAACGCCATAACCAGTGTGGAAGAATATCTGCTGAATCATTAGAAAAAAACCTTCGATTTCCAGTGGGAATATCGAAGGTTTTTTATATCAGATCTGTTTCTTTGCTGTCTGCATTCTCTTTATGACTTTCAAACGGGTAAATTCTTCCCTGTCTTTTTCCTCCAGCGCATTGGAAATGTCTTTTGTCAGCTGTTCATAATGAGGAATGGTAATATTTTTCAGTGCATTGGCCCGTTTCTGAGTCTTTTTAATGTTGGATGCCAGACGGTATGCAGAGTTTTCAATCATGGAAAGATGGATAGTCAGTTCTTTTACTTTCTCAAAAGCCATTCTTGCTTTATCCAGAGATTCTCTGGTGCTGTAATAAGCGTAGGTGGGAAGAGGAGTGATGGGATCAGCTTCCACAAGTGGGATTTCTGTACCCATAATACTCCTGGTTTTAATCCGTATGGAGTTTTCCACCGGAATGGAATAAGAAATCGTCTGTACATGGTTAATACCCATTTCCATATTGGCTGTCTGAAGAGCAGCGTAAGCTTTGCGGAATGTGCTGTCGATCTGGGACTGAATATCCTTGGCCTGATCAATTAAATCCATCAGTTCGCGGATCAGAATATTTCTTTTTTTATCCATCAGATCGAAGCCCTGTCTGGCGAGAGCCAGGGAATTTTTGGCCAGAATCAGGTTCCCTTTTGTGGGAAATGTATTTGGATCCATAGTAATCCCCCCTATTCTGTTTCCGTCATCTTATCAGCTTCTTCTTTTGCCTGAGCAACCTGGTCAACGGTGGTTGGTTTATAATACTGATCCAGGATCTTGGTATCGATACGATCCAGTTCCTCTCTCGGCAGGAGACCCAGCAGTTCCCAGCCGATGTTCAGCGTATCCTCAATGGTCCGGTTCTCTGTGGGATCCTGACCTACAAAACGGCGTTCGAATTCATTTCCGAATACCAGATACTGTTTATCCAGAGGAGACAACTCATCTTCACCGATAACTGATGCAAGGGCCCGGGCATCGCCCACCTTCGCATAACAGGAAAACAGCTGGTTGGCTACGTCCTGATGATCTGCCCGTGTGTAGCCTTCTCCGATACCGTCCTTCATCAGACGGGAAAGAGAAGGAAGTACGCTGATGGGCGGATAAACAGACTGTCCATGAAGCTGACGGTCCAGTACGATCTGTCCCTCTGTGATATATCCTGTCAGGTCAGGAATTGGGTGAGTGATATCATCGTTTGGCATGGTCAGAATAGGGATCTGTGTTACGGATCCTTTAACTCCTCTGACAATACCGGCTCTTTCATATAATGTGGCCAATTCGCTGTACAGGTAGCCTGGATATCCCTTTCGGGAAGGAATCTCACCTTTGGATGAAGATACCTCACGCATGGCTTCACAGAAGGAGGTGATATCCGTCATGATGACAAGGATATGCATACCTTGTTCAAATGCCAGGTACTCTGCAGCGGTCAGCGCTACCTTGGGGGTAATCAGACGTTCTACAACGGGATCGTTGGCCAGGTTCAGGAACATGACTACGTGATCCGATACGCCGCTTTCCTCGAAGGTACGGCGGAAAAACTCCGCAACATCGTATTTTACACCCATAGCGGCAAATACGATAGCAAATTTTTCATCAGAATCATCTCCCAGGGATGCCTGCTGAACAATCTGCGCTGCCAGCTGGTCATGGGGAAGACCGTTTCCGGAGAAGATGGGAAGTTTCTGTCCGCGGATCAAAGTAGTCAGTCCGTCGATGGCAGAGATTCCGGTCCGGATATAGTTTCTCGGGTATTCACGGGTAACAGGATTCAGCGGCAGACCGTTGACATTTACCTTCTTGTCAGAGACGATGGGACCCAGGCCGTCAATGGGTTTGCCGATGCCATCAAAGGTTCGTCCCAGAATATCCGGTGAAAGTGCGATTTCCATGGGACGGCCTGTCAGCCGTGTGTGAGTGTTGACGAGGGACATATTATCAGTGCCTTCAAAAACCTGAATGACAGCTTTGTCTTCATAGATTTCCACAATTCGTCCCAGTTTTTTTTCTGTTCCCTCTATGTTGAATTCTACGATTTCTTCATAAGCGGCGTCCTTTACGCCTTCCAGAACCACCAGAGGGCCATTGATTTCGTTCAGTCCTAAATATTCAATTGCCATACTTCACCCTCCTTAACCGTTCTTTTCCAGAACTTTTTCGTAGAATTTGTCAATGTCTGCCATATACTGTTTGAAGAGTTCCGGCTTGTCATTGGGAACATCGTATTTGATGGCGATTACGCGTTCAAAAATATTTTCCGACTTTAATACGGAAATGGGCATTCCCATGGCTACCAGAGTTTTGGATCTTTTGTACAGATACAGAATGGTTTCCATCATTTTGTACTGTTTTTCCATAGGTACGCTGGTATCGTCTTTGTGGAAGGCATTCTGCTGCAAAAAGCCCAGACGGATAACACGGGCAATCTCCAGAGTCAGTTTCTGATCATCCGGAAGCACATCGCTTCCGATCAGTTTTACAATTTCCATCAGTGAGCTCTCCTGGTTCAGCAGAGCCATAATCTGATTTCTGAGATCCACAAAATTTTTGCTGACATGGTCTTTATACCATGGAGCCAGATCGTTCAGATATTCGCTGTAGCTGGTCAGCCAGTGGATAGCCGGGAAATGACGGGCGTATGCCAGAGACTTGTCCAGTCCCCAGAAACAGCGGACATACCGCTTGGTATTCATGGTAACCGGTTCCGAGAAATCACCACCCTGAGGTGATACGGCTCCGATAATAGTTACAGAACCTTCTGCTCCGTTTAATACCTGCATCATACCGGCACGTTCGTAAAAGGCGGAAAGCCGTGATGCCAGATATGCCGGGAAACCTTCCTCAGCAGGCATTTCTTCCAGACGTCCGGATAATTCACGAAGAGCTTCCGCCCAACGGGAGGTGGAGTCTGCCATGATTGCCACATCGTAACCCATATCGCGGTAATATTCAGCCAGGGTCAGACCGGTGTAGATGGATGCTTCACGGGCAGCCACAGGCATGTTGGAAGTATTGGCGATCAATGCGGTACGATCCATCAGAGGATTGCCGGTTTTCGGGTCAACCAGCTCCTGGAATTCTTCCAGCACCTGGGTCATTTCGTTTCCACGTTCTCCGCAGCCGATATAAATAATAATATCCGCATCGGACCATTTGGCGATCTGATGCTGCATCATGGTTTTTCCTGTTCCGAAACCGCCTGGAATAGCAGCGGTACCGCCTTTGGCGATGGGGAACATGGTGTCCAGAATACGCTGTCCGGTAATCAGCGGCTTTGAAGCAGGATACCGTTTCAGGGTAGGCCGTGGAATACGGATGGGCCATTTCTGGCATAAAGTCAGTTCCTGGGTTGTTCCGTCCGGCAGTTCCAGAACGGCGATAGTATCCAGAATGGTATAGTCGCCATCCGGTACAGCTTCTTTTACAGTTCCGCTCAAGTTGGGGGGAACCATGGATTTATGCACAATGGATCTGGTTTCCTGTGTTTCTGCGATAATTGTTCCGCCGGTAACTTTGTCTCCGGCTTTCACTGTCATATGAACATGCCATTTTTTTTCTGTGTCAAGAGAATCAACGCTGACACCACGGCTGATATATTTTCCTGATTGGGCAGCTATTTCACTTAAGGGCCGCTGAATACCATCGAAAATATTATTCAGAATACCCGGTCCCAGTGTCACGGAAATAGCATCTCCTGTGGCGGTTACCTCAGCGCCCGGTTTCAGTCCTGTGGTTTCTTCAAAAACCTGTACGGTGGTTGTATCTTTGGTAAGAGCGATAACCTCACCCACCAGATGTTCTTCACCTACGTGAACCATCTCGGACATTTTGAAGCCGGTGTTTCCCTTCAGGTAAACAACAGGACCGTTGATTCCGTATATAATTCCTGTCTTACTCATGCTTATACCTCCAGGTTGAATTTCTCTTTCTCGTCATTCATCAATGTCAGAAAGGAATTGTCAATCAGAATATTTTTGGAACGGATAACGGCCCGCATTCCGCCCATAAAAGTTTCTTTAGAAACTGTGGGGGAAAAGTCTTTCATATTCAGTGCCTTTACGATCTGGTCACAGAGAGAGGCGTCCGAGGGATCAATATAGATTACCATTTCATCGCCGTCTGCAAAGGCAAGGGCCTCTTGTATCTGTCTGCAGAGCATCGGCAGATAGTCAGAGCTTGCTTTAAAATGTTTCAGTTTTTCCTCCACTTCCTGGAAGAGTTTATCGCGCAGTTCTTCTGAAACCGTCGAAAATCTTCGTTTAATTTCGATCTGCTGTGTGGATATTTCCTTGTTGAAGTCACGTTTCAGTTTGTCGGATTCAGCGGTAAGTTCCGCTTCAGCCTGACGGTATTTGGTTTCTTTATGTTCCGCAAAGGTTTTGTCCAGAGCTGCTTTATGATTTTCCATCAGCTTTCGGGCATCTTCCTGAGCACTTTCTATTGAAATGTCATAAAAATGCTGTAATTTTTCATCAGTAGTCAATCTTCTCACCTTCTTTTCGAAATACTTATAATTTCAGTCCAATCGATTCGTTGATATAGGATGTGATGAAATCCGGTTTCCGGCCTGTACCATGACGGTCAGGGATTTCAATGATAAGAGGCATTCTGTGAGTCAGCTTTGCCTCGTTTACCACTTCCGGAAATTCCCGTCCGAATTTCTCTGTCAACAGGATAATCCCGATTTCCTTATCTGCAAAGGCTGTTTCCAGTGCCTGGCGCAGTTCCTCGCGTTCATGCACCACGACACCTTCCACGCCTGCCAGCCGCATACCGGTCTGGGTATCCACGTTGTCGCTGATTAAGTACATTTTCATTAAAGCTGCCCCAGGATCATGAAGGTGATGATCAGACCATACAGAGCAATACCTTCAGCAAGACCTACAAAGATCAGAGATTTACCAAGGATACTGGAGTCTTCGCTGATAGCTCCGAGTGCAGCGGAAGCAGCGCTGGCAACTGCGATACCGCCGCCGATACAGGAAAGTCCGGTTACCAGTGCAGCTGCCAGATAAGCCATTCCGGCGCCGATGGTGATTCCGTTTCCGGCATCAGCAAGTACGTTTGCTTTGCCCGCCAGCATAACAGCAGCGGCAATAACCAGGGTTCCAAAGAAGAAAAATGAGTTGACGCCAATCGTTGTTTTATAACGGCCTTCATTTCTTTCTCCCACCAGGTAAACGCCAAAGGGGATGATGATGCTTAAGATTAAAGCTGCAGCAATAGTTATCTGGATTAACAGTGTCATGATAAAATTCCTCCTCTAATTCCTTTAGTTTTCATTTCTTTTGATAAAAGGTTTAAACTCTCTTCCGTTCCCTTTGTAGAACCGGCTGAATAACTCATAGTATTCCAGACGCAGAACCTGAATGCCTACAATCAGACCTTCCAGACCGCAGACAAAAATATTGCCTATGATAATGACGATCCAGTTGATGCTTCCGCTGGCTTCCGCGCCTGCCAGTGTCAGTACTACTTCCATTATGGCGGCGTGGCTCACTGCATACGCGCCGATACGGACAAAGGAAAGGGTGTTGGAAAAATAACTTAAAAGGACTTCGAACAGTTCGAAAAATCCCTGTACAAAAAACATCCCCTTTGAACCGGGTATGATTTCTGATTTTTTTGTTACCAGGTTTGTAAGAGGCTCCTTGAAGAAAATGACAAGCAGCGGTATTACAAACATAACGATCAGTACGGCGGCTGCAGGCAGAGAGTGTCCTGTCATAAACAGGAAAATAACCGTTACCAGCGCACCGTAAAAGACCAATCCGGCTACAGCATTCTGGTCAAACCAGATGTTTTCGGTATCTTTTGCCCTGACTGCATTGATAATATGGAAAATCATGGACAAAATGATCAAAAACATACCGAAAGCTATAGCTACCACAAATACGGTATTGAGAGATCCGATGAAGGGCAGCGTGCTCATTGCGGTCTTTGGTTTCAGCCAGATAGGATTTTCCATCTCGAAACCGAAAAAGCTTCCGAACATAAATCCAAAAAATGTGGAAAAGATACCGGCCGTTGAGATAATGGCAGCCAGATCCATTTTTTTGAATTTATAGAGCAGCAGTCCGCCGATAAAAAGGCAGAGTCCCTGTCCGATATCCCCGAACATGGCGCCGAAAATAAAAGCATAAGTAATCGACACAAAGATAGTCGGATCAATCTCATTGTATGCGGGAAGACCGTACATACGGGTAAACATTTCAAATGGACGAAGCAGCCTGGGGTTTTTCAGTTTTGTGGGAGGCATGCCCAGCTCATCGTGGCCGGCATTATTTTCCACAAAGAAATAAACATTTTCATCATCCCGGATGTCTTTCTGGAAAGCACTGGCGTCTTTCTTACTCATCCATCCACAAAGGATATAGAATACTTCATATTCGTCCTTTGTACAGGCGGCCAGCTTACGCACATCAAAATTAGTGGAACAGCTGTCCAGTGTTCTTTTCGCAGCTGCCAGCTGATTCTGATGATCACTGATCAGTTTCTGGCGTTTGCCTTTCTGGCCGTCGATTTTTTCGTTAATCTTATTTAATTCGGATTCCAGATGGGCAAATGCTTCTTCCGGCGTGCCGGAATATTCGTCCGGCAGGTAGATTCGCTCAAAATGCATGGATGCATAGACGGCATCGATTTTTTTGAGCTGGGCTCTCGGGCAGAAATAGGCGCCCCAGATATAATTATCATCTTCGCCGCAGGAATAAAAATAAGTGTCATAGTTGTCATAAATATAATCTTCGAATTTACTGAAGTATTCTTTTGATATTCTTCCGAAACGGAAACGGATGAATTCAAAATGCAGTAAAGATGACAGATTATAGTGCAGATCCCGGAAAGGCTGAATTTTTTTCATGGACTCTTCCAGATGACTGCGCTGTTTTTCCAGGTCCTCCAGCTCCTGCGTGACGGCCGTATACTGTTCGTCCACGGATTCAATCAGTTTAAGGGAGTCTTCAACGGACAGGGCAACCGTCCTGTCTGCTGTTTTGGAATCAAAGAGATTGCAGAATTCATTGGCCTTATTCAGAGAATCCCGATAAGGATTTATCTGAATGTAAGGATCCAGATTCTGAACGCTTTGAAGTTCCGTAAGAGCGTTTTCCAGATGAATCTCATATTTGGACAGATACTGGTTTACGACGCGGTCAATATCCGCTTTCGGACCGGTGATGCTGATAAATTTCATTTTTTCAATCAATGAAGTACACCTCCGGATTGTTAAAATTTAAATATATGCTCAACTGTTTCCTCGGGAGGAACGCTGTAGCGAATACACTCCAGGGCTACAGTAAGGCGTCGAATTTCATGATCTTTTAAATAAAGATACTGATAAATCGTTGCGGCTGAGTAAGGATTGCTTTTTGATTCTCTTGACAGTACATGCTTCATGATGGAGATGTACATGTCTTCCAGAGTATCACCGGATAACTTCGGATAATGTTTTCCGTAATAAGTCCGGCTCAGCACATTTTCAAAGGCTTCGTTATTTTCTGCCTCCACCAGCGCGGTTATCTCTTCCTTTTTCAGCCTGTAGTTAACCGGAAGAAGCAGGGCGTATATATCTGCCGGGGTTGCCCGATAGAATTCCCTTGACCGGTGGATCCACTGCAGATTCAGAAGATCAAATTTATGACCGTATGCGGTGGTGAGCTGTTTTAAATCATCTTTTTTAAACAGCTTATCTTTTAGTGTCCAGATCGTGCGGAAATTAAATACATCCAATGCCGTTTCGTAATCAAACAGCGTGGGCGATTCAATCTCCCGCAGATGATTCAGCGGCTGGTAATATTCCGTGCCTTTCAGATTGGTTATAAAATCTTCGATGGAAGATGAGGATGCCAGAAGATTAATGTTTAAAGACGAATGACGTCCGAAGAATGAATGGAACATGGAGAGATCCAGTTCCACATCTCTGTGGTCAAACACTTTGTTCAGGCAGTTCTTCAGTATGGATACTTCATAACGTTTAAAATAAAGGTCAAGGAATTTACGCTGCTCCATGTTGGCAAATCGGTACAGCCGTGTGAAATCATTGTATACGGCGTTGATCAGAAGCTTTTCAATCTCTCCCCTGTGAAGATCATTTTCATCCAGAGAAGCCCAGATCTGACTGTATGCCGGCCGCTGCTTTAAATAGGCCACAGCCAGTGGAACAGTCGAAATTTCCGCCAGTTCCCTGTACTGGTTATCGGTCAGCAGATTGCTTTTCATGGCGCGTATCTTTGTTACGAGACCGCTGTATGAAAGTACTTTTCCCATAAACTCATACCTCGGTTATTCTTTTTACAATTTCGTCGGACAGGCGGTCGTGCTTTTCCTCAAAAGATTTGTAAAGAGAAGCAAGACCCTGTTCCGTATCATCCTTTAATTTTTTCAGTGCCTGATCATTTTCAGTCTGCAGTTCCTGCCGTAGCGCTTCCAGACGCTTCTGGGTGTCAGCTTCCACCTGCTCATCGAAAGCCTTGATCTGGTCCTGCATCTTGGAATCCAGCACTTTGAGTTCCGCATTGGCATTATCCATGATTTTTTTTGCGGCAATCTCAATCTCTGATAGTTTTTTAATTACTGTCTCCATATGTGCCTCCTGTTTTTGTGGTCAAAACTTCTGCCATATATAATACACTTTTTTTAAAAAAAAACCAGACCCAATCTGAAAAAAAATAAAAGAAATGCCTTTTATCCAAAGCGTTTTTATAGTAATATAAAATACAAATATACATAAATTCGAGATAAAAAAGGAAATTATTTATGCGTTTACGGAATATTCCAGGCTCAAGAGAAGTGATAGCTCAAAGCAGATATGTAATTCAGGATCCCCGAAATCAGAAGGGGCACTGGAGAGAACTTTTTCTGAATTCCGCTCCCATTCAGATTGAGGTAGGGATGGGCAAGGGCCGTTTCATCATGGATATGGCAGAACGGCATCCGCATATTAATTATGTAGGAATTGAAATGTATGACAGCGTGCTGCTGCGGGCGATTCAGAAAAGGGAACAGTTCCGGGAGGAACTGACCAATCTTTACTTCCTGCGGGTGGATGCCAGAGAACTTCCGGAGATCTTTGAAAAGGAAGAGGTGGATAAAATATACCTTAATTTTTCCGATCCCTGGCCGAAAGACCGCCATGCCAAAAGACGGCTGACTTCCCGTCAGTTTCTGGAGAAGTACGATTGTATCCTGAAAAAAGACGGAACTGTAGAGTTTAAAACAGATAATCGCGGCCTTTTTGAGTTTTCTCTGAGAGAAGCAGAAGACTGTGGCTGGCGGATACTGTCTCATACCTTTGATCTTCATAGCGATCAGGAGATGTGCCGGGAGAATGTGATGACAGAATATGAGGAAAAATTTTCCTCCATGGGAAATCCCATCTGTAAGATGATTATCAGAAGGTGAACATCCTCTGGATAGCCGGGAGAAAATATCATATACTATATAGAAAGAACTCTTCCGGAGGAGACTATGGTCAGATATCGGGGATTCCGCTGCTCCATTCTGCAGTGGTGTTATCAGAACCGGAAACTGGACAGTACGCTTCTGCGGCTTCAGAGATCGGTGAATGAATTAAATCAGGCTCTGCAGCATAAGCAGAAAAAAAAGAAGGGAAAAAGAAAACAGAAGTAAAAAACAAAGGAGGCATTTTTATGGTACATGAATGGAATCAGAGCAATTTTAACGAAAAACTGGAAGGGGCAGATCGGCCGGTTCTGGTGGATATGTTTGCCACCTGGTGCGGTCCCTGTAAGATGATGGCGCCGGTGCTGGAAGAACTGTCCAATAAGTGGGAGTCAAAACTGCTGGTGGGGAAAGTGGATATTGATCAGTCTCCGCAGCTGACACAGAAATATGGGATTATGTCGGTGCCCACTCTGCTGCTTTTTAAGAATGGCCAACTGGTAAAAAAAATTGTGGGAATGCGTGATCTGGAGACTCTTGAACAGGAGTTGGAGCCTGGTCTTTAAGAAAAATAAGGCTAATCGAAAGAAAGTATTAAAAAAACAGAAAATAATTATAAAAAAAGGGTTGATTTTTCGACCCTTTTCTATTATAATGACAATCACGTTGAAAAAATAATAAAGCGAGCGCGATTAGCTCAGCTGGCAGAGCACCTGACTCTTAATCAGGGTGTCCAGGGTTCGAACCCCTGATCGCGCACTAAAAGCACTGTTTTTGGGGACGAGAAGCCCTGGGGACGGTGTTTTTGTTTTGCTTGAAAATGGAGGAACATAGGATGGGGAACAAATTGACGGAAGGTCCGATTATGAAATCAATGCTGCGTTTTACGATTCCGATTATACTGGGAGATCTTCTGCAGCAGTGTTACAATATTGCGGATACGGTGATTGTCGGTCGATTTCTTGGCACGGATGCGCTGGCAGCTGTGGGTTCTTCGTTTTCGCTGATGACCTTTCTGACTTCAATTCTGTTAGGACTGGCCATGGGCAGCGGTACTGTTTTTTCCATACGATATGGACAGAAAGATATGAGGGCATTAAAGGAAGGTATCCTGGCGTCCTTTGTGCTCCTCGGAACCGTAGCGGTAATCCTTACCGTTTTGGTTTTCTCTGGTGTTGACTGGATTATCTGGTTCCTGCGCACGCCTGAAAAACTTGAAGATCTGATGCGGGAATATCTGGTTGTGATTTTTGCAGGTATGATAGGTATCTTTTTGTACAATTTTTTTGCCGCCCTCCTGCGTTCGTTGGGGAATTCCCTGGTTCCGCTGATTTTTCTGGCTGTTTCGGCGCTGATGAATATCGGACTGGATCTGTGGTTTGTAGCAGTTCTTGGAAGGGGAGTGGCAGGCGCTGCTGAAGCCACAGTGATTTCTCAGTATGTGTCCGGAATAGGAATAGCATTCTATACTCGCCTGAAATTTCCGGAGCTTTTGAAGATAGATAAGAGAACAGGGTTGCGTATCAGCAGAATTCGTGAGATCACCAGTTTTTCTTCCCTCACCTGCCTGCAGCAGTCGATCATGAATCTGGGTATTCTGGCTGTGCAGGGTCTGGTGAACAGTTTTGGAACTGTGATTATGGCAGCGTTTGCGGCAGCTGTTAAAATTGATGCCTTTGCCTATCTGCCGGTGCAGGATTTTGGCAATGGTTTTTCTGTCTTTATAGCTCAGAATTACGGGGCAGGGGAAAAAGAAAGAATTCGGAAAGGAATCCGTGCGGCTGCAGGTGTTTCAGTGGGCTTCAGCCTTCTGATTTCTCTGTGTGTGTTTGTCTTTGCGCGGCCGTTAATGACGCTTTTTATAGATGCGGGAGAACAGGCGGTAGTGACGGAAGGGGTTCGCTATCTGCGCATTGAAGGGAGTTTTTATTTTATGATCGGGACTTTGTTCCTGCTTTACGGCCTGTACCGCGCTCTGGAAAAACCAGGCATGTCAGTGGTTCTGACGGTTGTATCACTGGGTACTCGCGTCGGCCTGGCCTATGGCCTGTCTGCCATTCCATCCATTGGCGTTACAGGGATTTGGTGTTCTGTTCCCATCGGCTGGTTTCTGGCAGATGTTCTGGGAATAGGATACTATTATCGCCATGATCTTTTGGGGAAGATCAAAGGGGGATCGAAAAATCATTACAAAAAAAGTAATTGATTACCAGAAAAAAGCAATTTCTTTAAAGATGAAGTAAAAAAAGTTAAAAATGCGCCCGTACAGGGCGTTTTTTTCAGCAAGAACTTACTAACGGCCTTCATTCCAATGTTGATATAATGTCAGAGGAAAAAGTAATAAATATGAGGAGGCCCGAATCAAATGAGGGAAAAGAAAAAGAACGGTCTGACAACCGGCGTGCGTTTTGCCTACGGCTGTGGAGACACTGCGTGTAATGTAGTATTCGGAATGATTTCGACTTTGCTGACACTGTTTTATACGGATTACGCGGGAATTTCAGTGGCAGCGGTGGGACTGGTCATGCTGATATCACGGATTTTTGACGGAACCAGTGACATCATCATGGGCTTTATCGTTAACCGCACCAAATCAAAATGGGGAAAAGCACGTCCGTGGATTATCTGGATGGCGGTTCCCTATTGTATAACGGCGGTGGCGCTGTTTACTGTGCCCCAGACCAACAGCACGCTGCAGTTCTGGTATATTTTTATTACGTATAATCTCTGTACCACAGTATTGTATACCGCTATCAATGTACCTTACGGTACGCTGTCCACACTGATGACGCGTTCCTCTCATGAACGTGATCTGCTGTCAGTTTTCCGTATGGCAATGGCGCCGCTGGGGCGTATTATAGCAGTTACCTTTACCATGCCGGTAGTTAAATTCTTTGGAGATGATCAGGCGGCCTGGATGAAAGCCATGGCCATGTGGGCTTCCATTGCCCTGATTCTGCTGATTGTCTGTTTCGTAAAATGCAAGGAAAACGTCAACATGGAAGCAGTGCAGACGGCTAGGGTTCCGCTGGGGCAGAATGTGAAAGCTCTCGTATCCAATCAGTATTTTTGGTCGATCCTGCTTTTATGGACAGTTACCTGTGTGCACAGTACCATTGTGGGAACTTCTCTTCCTTATTACTGTAAATATATCTTCCACAATGATTCCTGGATGTACAGTGTACTGTACCTGGCGGAAGCAGGGACGCTGGTGGTGGGAGCCATGGTATGCCCTCTGCTTTTAAAACGCTTCGGCAAGAGGAACCTGTCGCTGGCAGGAGCCGTCATTGCCGTGGCGGCACATATGGCATTGCTGATCAATCCTTACAGCTTCGGCTGGGCTCTCGGTACCAGTATCGTCCGGGCGCTGGGTGAAGCGCCGCTTACTGCGGTAATATTCGGTATGATGGGAGATGTCATTGAATTTGGACAGTGGAAGACTCATATCCGGCAGGAGGCGCTGATTTTCGGGGGCGGTTCTCTTGGATTTAAACTTGGAACCGGAATCACCAGCGCCATTATCACTGCGCTGCTGGATAAAGCGGGATATATAAGCTCATCGGGGGCAGCGGGAGTTGTTCAGCCGGAAAGCGCGGTTACCATGATACGCAATATCTATGTATGGGGACCTACGCTGATATGGATTGTTGCGGTCGTTACCCTGCTGGTATATCAGCTGGATAAGAAATATGCGGGTATTATGGCGGATCTTTCCACCCGTGAAGCAAAAGGGGAGCTGTAGTCAATACAGCTCCCCGGTTCTTTCGGTCCGGTAATGATAGAACTGCCGGAGACTGTTTTTGAAGGAATCGCTGCGGACACATTCCAGGATCGCCTGAAAAGGCGGCAGTTCCAGATCCCTGCTGTGGAAAATCAGATCCATGGAAGCGGTATTCAGAGGAATAAATTCCAGCGCAGGGAAAAAGGCCGTATAAAGGCTGCTGGAAATACAGACGTCGGCTGTCCCGGATGCCACGGCATTGGCGGCGGACATACCGGACATGTACTCTTTTTCGTAACCGGTGATGGCTGTGGGCGGCAGCTGCCGCCTGGAGAGAAAAGTATCCAGATACATCCGGATGCTGCTTCCTTTTTCGCGGTTGGCGATTCTGACGGATGTATCCGGCAGATCATCCAGACTGTGTATTTTCAGAGGATTGCCTGGGGAAGTCAGAAGTCCTTCCTGATATTGGCCGATATGCAGAATGGTGACAGGTATACCAGGCAGCGCCGGGGTGACCTGGCGACGGACTTTTTCGGGATCGGCTGAATCGGAAAGAGAAACGAGAGCCAGATGTATTTTCTCAAAATACAGAGAGTACAGACTGTTGTAAGTATTCATATAGGAATGCAGAAGGGGGACCGGGTGGGGCGTCAATTCCATCTGATTTTTTAAAAGCTCCACCACGGAAGAATCCTGGCCGCTGACAATCAGACCATTGGCATTGGAAAGATAATCCATCCTCAGTACGGAATCCGGGATATCTGTCTCTGAAGGTATGCGCGGAGGCTGTGCAGGCAGGGATGAGGAGGGAGCGGCGTTCATATACTGCTCCAGCTGCGCCTGGCTGATGCGGATCTGCTTTCCGATTTTGGCAGAAGCCAGTTCCCCTCTTTTGATCAGTTCATAAACGGTTGTCTTTTTTATCTTTAAATAATCCGCCACTTCCTGGGCAGTATACATTTTCTCCATAATATTCCTCTTTTATATTTTTTGCTTTGCTGAAAACAGCGTACCATAATAAAAAAATAACCGTCAAGCCTATTTTGCGGCACATCGCATTGACAAAGATGACAAAAATAGATTAAAATGAATAAAACAGTATTAAAATAGAAGAAACAGGGAGGAAATGAAAATGAAAAAGAGAATTTTGGCAGCAGTTCTTGCGTTGACTCTGGCCGGAATGCTGCTGGCCGGATGCGGTTCATCCGGAGACGGCAGTTCTTCATCAGCTGACGAAGCGGAGGTGACGGAAGTTCCGGCGGAGGAAGATGCCCAGGCGGACAGTTCCGAGGATACGGCGGAATTGTATGTGTTTATCGCGGCAAGTCTGAGCAATGCCATGGAAGATATTAAAGCGGCATACCAGGAAGATCATCCGAATGTGGAAATTATGTACAACGCTGACAGCTCAGGGACGCTGCAGACCCAGATTGAAGAAGGCGCTCAGTGCGATATCTTTTTTTCAGCGGCTCTGCAGCAGATGGATGCTCTTGTGGAAGGCGGATACGTTCAGGAATCGGATGTGACGGATCTCCTGGAAAATAAAGTTGTATTGATCAAGCCAACAGACGGCGAGACCTCCGTAACGGGCTTTTCAGATATTACCAATGCGGCAAATCTGGCTCTGGCAGGAGAGGATGTTCCGGTAGGTCAGTATGCCAGAAAGATCTTTGATAATCTTGGCATCACGGATCAGGTTATGGCGATGGAAATTAATGAAGGCGCCAATGTAACGGCAGTTCTGACGGCAGTGGCAGAGCACAGCAACGAGATTGGCATCGTTTATTCTACGGATGCCGCTTCCATGCCGGACGATGTGGAAGTGATCGCGGAAGCTACCGAAGAGGAAGTTGGAGAAGCTGTTATTTATCCGGTTGGCCTGGTGAAAGACGAGCAGGCAACGGATGCGGCGGCGGCAGCGGCTAAAGAATTTTATGAGTATCTCCAGTCTGATGAAGCAGCAGCAGTTTTTGAAGAATACGGTTTCACTGTTCATCGGTAAAAGAGCGGAAGAAAGGCGGGAGTTGAAAAACTTCCGCCTTTTCTATATAATGATGAAAAGTAGGAGATCTGCATATGATGGATATAATTCAGAATATCGACTGGAGCCCCCTCTGGATTTCTCTGAAGACAGGATTTGTGGCAACGGTTATTGCTTTTTTTACGGGAATACTGGCGGCCAGACTGGTGATGAAACTGGGTAACAGGGCGAAATGGATCGCGGATGGATTTCTGACACTTCCGCTGGTACTGCCGCCCACTGTTGCCGGGTTTCTTCTCCTTCTGCTGTTCAGTCTGAAGCGTCCCTTTGGAAAATTTCTGATGGTTAACTTTGATATTAAGGTTGTACAGACCTGGCCGGGATGTGTGATAGCCGCAGCGGTTATCGCTTTTCCCCTGATGTACAGAAATGCCAGGGCAGCTTTTGAGCAGGTGGACATTAATATGATATACGCAGGCAGAACGCTGGGTCTTTCAGAGCATAGGATTTTCTGGAAAATCGTGATGCCTCTTGCTGCTCCCGGGATCGCTTCCGGGACAGTTCTGGCTTTCGCCAGAGCGCTGGGTGAATATGGCGCCACTTCCATGCTGGCGGGAAATATACTGGGGAAGACGAGAACGATCTCTGTAGCTATTGCTTCAGAAACGGCGGCAGGAAATTATGATGTCGCAGGATTCTGGGTAGTGGTCATTATTACCGTTTCTTTTTTAATTGTAGTGGCAATAAATATGACTTCCCAGCGGGGAATGGGACGTGTAAAGAGGTGGAAATAATGGCGTTGGAAGTAGATATTAAAAAAGTGTTTCCGGGATTTGCGCTGGATGTTTCCTTTCGGGCGGATAGAGGCTGTATGGGGATACTGGGAGCCTCCGGCTGTGGAAAAAGCATGACGCTGAAATGTATTGCCGGTATTGAAAAACCGGATGAGGGAAGAATTGTACTGAACGGTAAAGTGCTGTTTGATTCTGATGAAAAAATTGATTTGAAGCCCCAGAAAAGAAATGTGGGCTATCTTTTTCAAAACTATGCGCTTTTTCCCAATATGACAGTGGAAGAAAATATTGGCATCGGTATGAAAGTGAAGAAAGACGAGAAAAAAATACTGACAGCCAGACAGATAAAAATGTTTCGGCTGCAGGGATTGGAAAAGAGGTATCCTTACGAGCTTTCAGGAGGACAGCAGCAGAGAGTTGCTCTGGCCAGGATTCTGGGATGCAGTCCGGAAATTATTATGCTGGATGAACCATTTTCGGCGCTGGACGGTTATCTGAAAGATACGCTTCAGCTGGAGATGCAGGAAGTGTTGGAGGCCTATGGAAAAGATGTACTTTTTGTTTCCCACAGCAGAGATGAAATTTTTAAATTCTGTGACAGGATGTGCCTGATATCGGACGGACAGAGCATGCTGGTGGGAGATACGAAGGATATTTTTTCCAAGCCGGGCAGCATGGAAGCGGCAAAACTGACCGGCTGTAAAAATCTGTCAGCCATTGAAAAAATCAGTGATTATGAGCTGTACGCGAAGGACTGGAATTTTCGCATGAAAACGGCGGAGAAAATTGGCGAGGATATCCGGTATGTCGGCGTGAGAGGCCATTGGCTGATTCCTTCCTGGAAAGGGGGAGAAGAAAATACGATGGCTATAAAAGAGGCAGGATATACAGAAACTCCATTCGAGAAACAATACCTGTTTGTTAACCGTGAAGGAGAGGGCAACAGCAGAATCTGGTGGATGGTAAAAAAGAAAGATTTTATTGACGGGGATATGGGAGGCTGGCCTCCTTATATGATTTTTCCGAAGGAACGTATTATGCTTCTTCGTTGAAGAAAATAAAAAGTAAAGACTAACTATTAAAAGTCAAGTCTGAAATGAATATTTTTTGAATGAATTGCGGAAACGCATTTCAGATATATTTGTACCTTGAAAATCGCATGACAAACAGAGCATCGTATACCGGTGCT
>JBMNRA010000050.1:0-19549 GCA_050944415.1 Ruminococcus sp. | reverse complement strand
AAAGCATTGGAGGCTCGCTACAAGGCTCACTGGCGATTACCTTGACCAGACTTTCACTGGCAAGCTGATAACAGCTTGCAGAACACACGACTTGCACCCTTAAGAAACGTGCGCCGCCAGGCGCACCGTAAAAAGAGTGCTGCCCGCTTTATGCCGGACAGCACTCTTTCATAATTCTTTATACCGCTACTTCTGAACTGGTTCTCCCAGCCCGCTTTCAATAGCTTCTGTAATTTCCGCCAGGGCGGTTTTTTCATCCGGTCCTTCACAGACCAACTCAATTTCATCTCCGCATTTTATACATGCACCCAGCACGCTCAGTACACTCTTGGCATTGGCCGTACCGTTTTCATATGTAAAAGTAATCAGCGACTTATACTGAATCGCGATATTACAGAGCAGGCCTGCCGGTTTTAAATGCAGTCCGGATGGGTTGACAATAACTACTTTTTTACTAACCATTTTCTTTCTCACCTCAGTTTCTTTATTCCAGCTCTGAAACGTGCACCAGTGTTTCCACAGGTTCCAACAATTCAAATCCGTTTGGCAGTCCAACCTGCAGCTGAACTTCATAATCTCCTTCTTCCTGTCCGCTCATATCCACAGAAAGCGAAATATCATCCGCTGTAAGTGACTCGATCTGCCCGCCGGATTCTTTCACACCCACAGTCACACTGTCCGTATCAAATACCAGCCGCAGCTTATCATCCAGATTGTTTATTTCTATATCCCTGGTTGACAGTGTATATTCCGCACTGCCTACAGGAATAATACTTACATTTACAATGGCCGTCTCCACATTATTAGCCACCACAAGATCCTGAGGCATATAATCAGACAGTGTCAGTCTGACTTCAACGTCATCATTCTGCCCGTCAATAACAACAGCATCCGCCGGTATCTCGATTTTATTTCCGTCTGCCGCCAGCTGACTGAGCGCCTCATCAGTCCCTGCCACTGATATGCTGGAAGGCGTGATAGTAACATCTCCCACCTGGTATCCTTCCGCAGGACTGCCGCTGTATCCTACAGATAACTCAACATCGTCTCTGATTGACCACAAGTCCACATGAACATCTACCACTGGCTGACCAATATCAAACTTCAAATAGTTCATTTCCGTTTCAGAAAGCGTCTCCTGATTTTTATCATATATTTGAAGCCGACAGGTTATAGTAGTATCCTCTTCCATTGAAGTTGTGTTTACCTCTGCCATTACCCGGTCAATTTTAGAAACCAGAGATTCCGGACCCGTTATTGTTACCTTTTCCGGATCCGATTCCATGGTACCTACTTCATAATTGGAATTCGGCGTAGTATCACCCGCCGTAACAGTAATGGTAAAATCTTTACTTACCATATTCTCAATTTCGATTCCAATAGCTGCCGGAATCACTGTAATATCCTCTGCCGCCACCCGGTCGCAGGTAGCAGTAACCGGCACCATTACCGGTGTGGTATCCATATCTACAATCTGTGTCAGATCGGCTACCGCTTCAATATCATTCTGTCTGTTTTCTACTACAGAACTGTTTCCTTTCAGAATCACAGTGACCATCTGCTGCTCTTCCTGTACCTGATAAGTCATGCCGCCGCTTTCCAGGTAAGCGCTGTTCTGTATCGTGACGGGGACATTGTAGCTCGTCACCACTACAGGGTCATTAATATTTGCCACCAGAAGCCAGACAATGAAAGCAATGACCAGAGACAGAATTTTAAGGAGCAGATTATTCATGAATTTCTTTTTCATTATTTCTCCTCCTCCACTTTTTCTTTTTCTTGTCTCCGTCGTCCGTTCTGTCTCCCCGCTGAAGTTTATAGAGCTCTTCCCTCAGCTCATTGGGCGCCACTCCTGTAAATATCTTTCCTCCCAGTGTATATGATACTTTTCCTGTTTCTTCAGATACTATAATCGTCAGAGCATCGCTGACTTCACTGATGCCCACACCTGCTCTGTGCCGTGTTCCCAAGGTTTTGCTCAGATCCAGATTGTCTGACAACGGCAGATAGCATGTAGCCGCTACCACTCTGTTATACCGGACAATCACTGCACCGTCGTGCAGCGGTGTATTATGTTCGAAGATATTAATCAAAAGCTGGCTTGTCAGAACTGAATCCAGCGGAATTCCGGTCTTTTCGTATTCCTTCAGGATAACATTATTCTCCACCACAATCAGAGCTCCCGTTTTCACTTCACCCATATCGTAAACCGCACGGATCAACTCATTGATGGTTTTATCACTGATCTTCCATTCCTCGGAACTGCCGCTGTCAAAACGAATCAGCGTACTCAGCTTATTCTTTTCTCCCAGCTGTTCCAATGCCCTGCGCAGTTCCGGCTGCAGAATAATTACCAGAGCGGTAATTGCCACAACTCCCACATTCTGCGCAATATAGAGAATCGTATTCATTCTGAGCAGATAGGCCAGAAACAGAAAGAGCAGTATAATCAGCAGCCCCTTCAGAAGGGTATATGCTCTTGTACTTTTCACCCACAAAATCAAATAATAGACAAAGAAAGCAATCAGTATAATCTGAACAATATCTATAATTCCTATACGGTTTGGAAAAGACATATTCATCCAGTACCGTCTCAGTAATTCTATATATTTTTCCACCCAATCACTCCCCTTCTGTTTTATAAACTAACCACCGGTTACTGTATATTCATATCTTTCAGAGATTTTTCCAGTTTTTCTTCCAGATTATCTATCGAAGTCTCTTCTGCCGGCATATCCTCTTCCTGAATGGTCTTGACCGATCTGCTGGACTTTGCCAGTTTAATTTTTGGCACCGCTTTTACATAATAATAGTAGTCATCATCTTCATATTGAAGATATTCTGATCGGGAATAATCCACATTAAACACAAAAAACTGCAGAATCATCATCAAAACTGCCGCTCCCACAGTCCCAACCGCAAGAACAGCTACCGGAAAACTGGTATCTGTCAGAAAACTGCCAACTACCTGCAGGATCATATAAATCAAAGCTCCTGTAACAATGGCAATCGTCCATGCATGATCCAGGGATGCACGGCGAATACAGTATACAAGCAGCACCACTGCTACAAAAGCAATCAGGTCCAGCCACATCCGGGGATTTTGAAGAAGTCCGTTCAAAAGCGTGGACAGCCGCTGAGAAATCTGGGCTGTATCGCCGCTTTGAAGCATCACCGCCTGCTCGCTTACCAGATTCATAAAATAGTAGATTACCGCACCGCAGGCAACGGATACCGATGAGCCCGCGTCACCGATCAGTCCGAAACCCAGGGGCACTGCACAGGGAATGTGCAGCCCGAATGCCAGGGGCGTCAGTGCCAGTCCCAGAGCATCTCCCGGCGCAAACCGCAGATACAGCAGATACAAAAGGAGCAGGAGCACCAGCGCAAAGGCCGCTACTTCGATTCCAACTGCATAACAGTGACCTATAATCATCAGACAGCTGAAAAAGGTTATGGCTGATATCGGCAGAATAGCACACAGAAGCGCCAGAATAAGAATCACAAAAACATTATTTAAAAAGGCGAGAAATCCAAGCATCATATTGATGTTGATAAAAATCGCCAGAGCCAGACCAAATTTCAAAACCGGGTTCAAATACATGCTGAATCTGCCGTAGAAGGCTTTCAGCCTTTCCTTTAATTCCAAAAGTACTGTCATGTCCGTCTACCTCCTGAAGTCTTCCCGTCTTTTTCCTTTTCGGCCTCACTATAATACCTGCGGGACAATTCCTCCAATCCAGCATAATACAGAGCCACATCTTTTTTAGCCGTCTCATACCGGTGGCGTCGTTTGACATAAGTAAGCACAGAATATACTGCTAAAAATATCAGATAACCGATAATGAATTCCATCACAACCACAGGAATTTTTACTTTATGGAGATTATCCAGCAGATATTCCATATTATAGGCAACAATCACACCCCAGACCAGAAGATAACCCAGGGTTGTATAAATAAAATTTTTCACTATTCCCAGTCCGATATAATCACCGCGTTGATGCCGGACGATACGAAGTTCCTCTTTACTGATTTTGTTCTCAAGACGGGCCAGTTTTGTCATCAGGCAAATCTTTTTTTCATCTAACATTACTTATTCTCAACCGCCTTTAAATTATTTACCACTCCATTGTAGCATAGATAAAGTTCCATGAAAAGTAAATTTTCAAAACCCTGTTCCCGTACAGGCTGTCAGAAAATATATTTTTTCTGTTCCCTGCTGTTTCAAAATTTTTGCTATTGCATCAATGGTGCTGCCCGTAGTGTAAATATCATCCACCAAAAGAATGCTTTTATAGCGCCCGCATTCCGGAACCGCCCGGAATGCATCTCTTAGATTTTTTCTTCTCATTTCAGGAGTCATTTCCTTCAGAGGCTTTGTGTTTCTGGTACGAAACACCAGATCTTTACGAACCGGAATACCCAAAGTTTTTCCCACTTCCCGAGCAAGAATTTCCGCCTGATTATATCCCCGCCTTTTCTCCTTTTTCCGATGCATGGGAACCGGCAGTATCACCTGCACTTTCCAGCGCTCTATGCGGTCTGCCGCCTGCGCAGCCATAATTTTCCCATAGAATCTCCCATATTCAACTCTCCCATGAAATTTGAATCGGCTCATGGATTCCTGAACCCATCCGGCATAGGGAAAAATCCCATATCCCTCATCGAACCTCTTTCTCCTGTTTTCACAGTCCTGACAAAATTCTCTGTCCCCGTCTTCTATAAATTTTCCGCATTTTTTACAATGAAATCCTTCTGCATCTCTGATTTTTTCCCAACAGGTAGAGCAGACCTCTCCCTCTTCCGGACGAATGATCCCATCACAGACAGGGCATCGCCGGGGATAAATACAACAGAGTATCCATTCTTTCCATTTCATGCCAGTTCCTTTCTCCCCGGCACTCTCTTCAGCATTTTCCCGCTGTCAGCTTACCGCGGGATATTTGACTCCATCAGTCCGTTCATTTCCACAATCCTCTTGTCAAGAGAAGTATACCGTTTCTGTTCCGTTTCGTTATGTATCATCTCCCGAAAGGTCTGATCGCTTCCTACTATTGTAACACATTTTCTCGCTCTGGTCACAGCTGTATACAGAAGATTTCTGTTCAGAAGCATTCTGGGGCCCGCAAGCAGCGGCAGAATTACCGCGGGATACTCACTCCCCTGCGACTTATGAATGGTGATGGCATAGGCCAGTTCCAGCTCATCTAACTGTTTAAAGGTATATTCCGCGAATTTACCTTCTTCAAATTCCACTGTAACACACTCTCCAAAAGTATTGATTTCCCGGATCACCCCCAGGTCTCCGTTAAAAACGCCGATTCCGCGCTGCACCGTAATTCCCCGTCCGTTTCGCATCTCCCATTCCAGCTGATAATTATTTCTGATCTGCATTACCTTATCACCTTCGCGAAACAGCCCCTCTCCTGATTCCTTTTCTTTCTTCTCCGGCTCCGGCGGATTCAGGTATCTCTGAAGAACCTTGTTCAGACGTTCTACACCGAGAAGCCCTTTTCTCATAGGCGTCAGCACCTGAATATCCATCGGCCGCGCATGCACATAAGGGGGAAGCTTCTCCTGTATCAGCGCAATAATCACCCGAATGATAATGTCTGCATCATATCGTTTCAGGAAGAAAAAGTCTTCGCTGTGATTGTCAATGACAACATCTTCGCCCCCATTGATTTTATGGGCATTGACCACAATATCACTTTTGGATGCCTGTCTGAAAATCTTATTCAGCTCCACTACGCAGAATTGCCGGGAACGGATCATATCTTTCAGTACGCTTCCCGGTCCCACACTGGGAAGCTGGTTCATATCTCCCACCAGAATCAGCCGTGTTCCCACTGTCAGCGCCGACAAAAGTGCATGCATCAGATAGATATCCACCATAGACATTTCATCAATAATAACTACATCGGCTTCAATAGGATTCTCTTCATTTCTCTCAAAATGCACATCGGCGGAAGACTCTTCCGCCATTCCCGATAACTCCAGCAGCCGGTGAATCGTCTGCGCCTCATACCCGGTAGCTTCTGTCATCCGCTTAGCAGCACGGCCGGTAGGTGCTGCCAGACAGATATCCAGGCCTTCTGCCGAAAAATAGCGGATGATAGCGTTAATCGTCGTGGTCTTTCCGGTTCCCGGCCCTCCGGTAATAATCAACAGACCGTTTTTTACCGCCTCCGCCACTGCCTGCCGCTGCCTTTCTTCCAGTTCATACCGGGAGGAATGCTCAATCTGCGCAATTCTTTTTTGGATTTCCCTCTCGGAATCCTCACTCTTTACATTTAACTCACAGAGCATTCTGGCTGTATTCAGCTCCAGGTAATATACTGACGCTCCGTAGACAGCCGTGCGGGGCTCCTCTTCGCCCGTTACAGGATTTACGGAAGGCTCCATTTCTTTTTGTACCACTTTGCGTTCCACAGTCAGATCCATAATATGATGCTCCATATCCACATCCTTTATTCCAAGGAGTGACGCTGCCCGAAAACACAGCTGCTCTCTGGGCAGAAAGCAGTGTCCCTCCGCCAGAGCCTGGTTCAGTACATAGAGCAGTCCGCTTTTTATACGAAAATCATCGTCAGCGTGGATACCGGCTTTTCTGGCAATTTCATCTGCTGTTTTAAATCCCACGCCAGGCACTTCTTCTGCCATCCGATAAGGATTCTCCCGAATGATACTGTAGATTCTCTCTCCGTAGTGCTGATATATTTTTACTCCCAGAGAAACGGAGATTCCGTACTGAGAAAGAAAAAGCATGGCACTTCTCTGCTCTGCTTTTTCCTCCATCTGTGCCGCAATCTCCCTTGCTTTTTTTTCACTGATTCCTTTTATCTCTGCCAGGCGTTCCGGCTCTTCTTCCATAATCCTCAGCGTATCGGCTCCGAATTTTTTTACAATCCTCGCCGCCAGCGCCGCCTTGATCCCTCGGATGACGCCGGAACTGAGATACCTTTCAATGGCTGCCGCATCTTCCGGCATTCTGATCTCATAACTGTCTGCTTTAAACTGTCTGCCGTAAAGCACATGTTCCGTATAATTTCCCCTGAGGGCAACAGTCTCACCCTCGGAAACGGAATTGAATATTCCGGTACAGGTCAGAGATGAACCCTGCGTTTTCAACTGTAACACCGTATACCCGTTTTCTTCATTCCGGAAAATAATATGCTCCACATATCCTTCTACTGTATCCTGTTTCATGAATTTAAATTTTCCCCAGTTTTTCCATCACTTCATCGTAACGGCCTGTCCCCTCCGCCACAGCATGAGAAGGATTTTCCGCCGTCATGGCATTGATGCCCGTTGTCTCTTCAATCAGCTCCTCCAGACCTGTCAGCAGGGCTCCCCCGCCTGTCAGAATAATTCCCCGCTCCGCAATATCAGCGGCCAGCTCCGGCGGTGTGATTTCAAGTACACCGTGGATAGCTTCCACAATCTGCGCTGTAGATTCTTTGAGAGCTTCTCTTACTTCCTCCGAAGTCAGCGTCACCGTTTTGGGAAGGCCGGTAATCACATTTCTCCCCTTCACTTCCATGGTATCTGTCTGCGGTCTTGGATAAGCGCTTCCGATTTTTATTTTGACAGCTTCCGCTGTCTGTTCTCCAATGAAAAGATTGTGCACCCGTCGTACATACCGGATAATAGCCTCATCAAAGTCATTTCCCGCCACTTTTATGGAAGATGAAACCACAGTATCTCCCAGCGAAATCACTGCAATATCTGTCGTCCCTCCTCCAATATCCACAATCAGATTTCCAAAAGGCAGTGTGATATCTATGCCCGCACCAATAGCCGCCGCTACCGGTTCTTCAATCAGGGTTACTTCTTTGGCTCCAGCCTGATAAGCAGCTTCCTCAACCGCCTTTTTTTTAACCTCTGTTACACCGCTTGGAATACAGATATTGATTCTCGGTTTTCGGAAAGCCCTGCGCCCCATGGCTTTTTGTATAAAGTATTTCAGCATTCTTTCTGTAATCAGATAATCTGAAATCACACCGTGACGGAGCGGCCGGATGGCCGTAATATTTCCCGGAGTTCTTCCAATCATCTGACGTGCTTCTTCCCCGATGGCTCTCACCCGATCCGCATCTTTATCATAAGCCACCACAGACGGTTCCTTCAAAACAATTCCTTTTCCCTTCGTATATACCAGAATACTCGTAGTTCCCAGATCAATTCCGATATCTACAGCCGCCATAATATTCCCCTTTCCATACTTTTCCTTTCCGGAAAAGCTACATATTCATTATATACAATCGCTTTATAAATAGAAAGCGTTTTTTAGAGATATTTTTCGACATACTGTCCCGTATAGGATTCTTTGCAGGCTGCCACCTCTTCCGGAGTTCCGCTTGCAATCACCGTTCCGCCTTTATCTCCGCCTTCCGGTCCGATATCAATAATATAATCCGCCGTCTTTATTACATCCAGATTATGTTCAATAACTACCACTGTATTGCCTCCTTCTGCCAGCCGCTTCAATATATCGATCAGTTTGTGAACATCTGCAAAATGAAGACCTGTGGTAGGCTCATCCAGGATATAGATGGTTTTTCCTGTACTTCTTCTGCTCAGCTCTGCTGCCAGCTTGATTCTCTGGGCTTCCCCGCCTGACAGAGTAGTAGACGGCTGGCCCAGGCGGATATAAGACAGCCCTACGTCATACAATGTTTCAATTTTCCTTCTGATGGAGGGCACATGTTCAAAAAACTTCATGGCTTCTTCCACCGTCATATTCAGAACATCGTAAATGCTTTTTCCTTTGTATTTAACTTCCAGGGTCTCCCTGTTGTATCGCTGCCCATGGCAAACCTCACAGGGCACATAGACATCCGGCAAAAAATGCATCTCGATCTTCAGAATGCCGTCTCCGCTGCAGGCTTCACACCGGCCGCCCTTCACATTAAAACTGAACCTGCCTTTTTTGTAACCCCGGGCCTTGGCATCTGAGGTAGCGGCAAAAAGATCCCGAATCAGATCAAAAACGCCCGTATAAGTGGCCGGATTAGATCTGGGCGTTCTGCCTATGGGAGACTGATCAATGTTAATAACTTTATCCAGCTGCTCCGCTCCTTCAATCTTTTTATGCCGCCCCGGTATCACATGTGCCCTGTTCAGCTTTTTGGCCAGCGCCTTATAAAGTATTTCATTTACCAGTGAACTCTTGCCGGATCCCGATACACCGGTCACACAGGTCATCACCCCCAGAGGAAATGACACGTCAATATTTTTAAGATTATTTTCCTCCGCCCCTCTCACGGTCAGATAACCTGTTGGTTTCTTTCTCTCTCCGGGAACGGGAATCTTCAGCTTCCCACTTAAGTAAGCTCCTGTTATGGAATCCGGATTATTCATCAGATCCTCAGCCGTTCCTACAGCCACCAGTTCTCCCCCATGCTCGCCGGCGCCGGGTCCGATATCCACCACGCAGTCCGCAGCGCGCATGGTATCTTCATCATGCTCCACCACAATCAGCGTATTGCCCAGATCTCTTAAATGGCACAGCGTTTTTAACAGTTTGTCATTGTCCCTTTGATGGAGTCCGATACTGGGTTCATCCAGAATATATGCCACGCCCACCAGTCCGGAACCGATCTGAGTCGCCAGCCGTATTCTCTGGGCCTCTCCTCCCGATAGAGTACCTGTAGCCCTGGAAAGGGTCAGATACTCCAGTCCCACATCCAGCAGAAATCCCACCCTGGCGTGAATTTCTTTTAAAATCTGCGCGCCGATCATGCGCTGCGTTTCACTCAGCTCCAGACCATCCATAAAGTTCTGAAGTCTGCGAATGGACATATCCGTCACTTCAAAAATATTTTTATCTCCCACTGTCACGGCAAGAGATGTGGCTTTCAGACGCTGTCCTTTACACTGGGGACACGGTGTAATTCGCATGAAATTCTCATATTCCGCCTTTGTGCTCTCCGAACCTGTCTCCCTGTACCTGCGCTCCACATTTTTTATCAGTCCTTCAAAAGCCACATCGTAAACGCCCTCCCCCCGCTGACCTTTATAGTGTACCTTTACTTCCCGGCCGTCTGTTCCATGGATCAGAATGTCTTTGATTTCCTTTGGATAATCCTCAAAAGGCGTATCCAGGCTGAAATTATATGTCTCCGACAGGGCTTCCAGCAAAGCGTGGGTGAAGCTTTTTTTATCCGTACAGGACTGCCAGCCCATCACCGTAATTGCGCCTTCCGAGATGCTTTTGGACGTATCCGGGATCATCAGATCCACATCGAATTCCATCCGGTAACCGAGACCGGCACAGGCCGGGCAGGCGCCGAATGGGTTATTGAAAGAAAAACTGCGGGGTTCAATTTCATCCATGCTGATGCCGCAATCAGGACAGGAAAAGCTCTGGGAAAACTGCAGCTGCTTTTCTCCTATTACGTCCACGCAGAGCAGACCGTCCGACAGGGCGAGAACACTTTCAATAGAATCTGCCAGACGCTTCTGTATACCGTCTTTTACTACCAGACGATCCACCACAATTTCAATGTTGTGCTTCAGATTTTTATCCAGATGAATATCTTCTGACAGTTCATACATATTTCCATCAATCATTACCCTTACATATCCGCTTTTTCTTGCCTGGGCAAGCAGCTTCTCATGGCGTCCCTTTCTTCCCCTGACCACAGGTGCCAACAGCTGTATTCTGCTTCGCTCCGGAAGCTCCATGATATGATCTACCATCTGATCTACTGTCTGGCGCGAAATCACCTTTCCGCATTTGGGGCAGTGAGGAATACCGATTCTGGCGTACAGCAGCCGGAAATAATCATATATCTCCGTCACAGTACCCACCGTTGACCGGGGATTTCGATTGGTTGATTTCTGATCAATGGATATGGCCGGGGAAAGACCTTCAATGCTGTCCACATCGGGTTTTTCCATCTGCCCCAGAAACTGGCGCGCATAGGAGGACAGGCTTTCCATATAGCGACGCTGCCCCTCCGCATAAATCGTATCAAACGCCAGTGAACTTTTCCCTGATCCGGAAAGTCCTGTCAGTACCACAAATTTATTTCTGGGAATATCCACATTCAGGTTCTTCAGATTATTTTCTCTTGCTCCGCGTATTTTAATAAAATTATCCATCCTACTTTTTCCTCCGTTATTCCCCCTGATTCTATCACAGAGAAGATCCTGTTGCAAACATTTGTTCGTCAGAGCAGAAAATCCGACAGGATTACGTTGCTGACAGATATGCCCTGCCCAGTCAGAAACACTCTGCCCTCTTTCTCCTCCAGAAATCCCATACTGCAATAGCGTGCCACCGTCTTTCCATACACTTCGTCCAGACTGCAGCCAAATTTTTCTTCAAATTTCTTTTTTTCAACCCCGCTGCGCATTCTCAATCCCAGAAACATAAATTCTTCCATCTGCTCTTTTCTGCCCAGCACCTCTCTGTCGCGCTGCAGCAGCTTCGGTTTTCGGCAGTCTCTGAGGTATTCCTTCATGTCTGATGTATTGGAAAATCTCACTTCATCTACAAGGGATGCAGCTCCCAGTCCAAATCCACGGTAAGGAACTCTCTGCCAATACCCCAGATTATGCCGGCATTCTCTTCCTGCTTTCGCAAAATTAGAAATTTCATACTGGCGATATCCCCATTCTTCCAGAAAGCGTACTGCCTCTTCATACATTTCCCTTTCTTCATCCTCTCCTGGCAGATCCAGCTTTCTTTCTGCAAAAGGCGTGCCTGGCTCCACAATCAGACTGTAAAGGGAAAGATGTTCCGGCCTCAGGGCCGTCACAGAAGAAAGGGTTTTCATCAGAGAGCTTCTGTCCTGGCCTGGAATAGCCATCATCAAATCCACATTTACATTGTCAAATCCGACGGTTCTGGCCCGTTTATAATTTTCCAGGAATTCTTCATACGTATGTATCCTTCCCAGAAGAGCCAGTTCCCTGTTGTCTGCCGACTGAAGTCCTATGCTGAGCCTGTTAATTCCCGCTCTTCGATAATCTTTCAGCCTGTTCTCGGAGAGGGTGCCCGGATTGGCTTCTATCGTAATTTCAGCATCATCTTCCACAGAAAACCTGTTTCTTATTCTTTCCATAAAACACACAATCCATTCGCTGTCAATAACCGTGGGCGTACCGCCTCCGATAAAAATACTGCTGACAGCCGTATCTTCCGGAAAACTGACAGCGGAAAGCTCCTGAAGCATCGCTTCGCAGTAATCATTCTGTTCCTTGATGGAACCTCTGCCTGACAAAAAATCACAGTAGTCGCATTTTTTTACGCAGAAAGGGATATGCAGATACAGCTCGATTTTTTTCTCCATTTTGATCTTCTCCCCCGACTGAACTGATAAAGGGATGAAACAACCCGGTTGTCCCATCCCCATATCCTATTTATCATCCAGTTTCAGTACGCTCATGAAAGCCTTCTGCGGAATTTCCACATTGCCCACCTGACGCATACGCTTCTTTCCTTCCTTCTGTTTTTCCAGCAGCTTCCGTTTTCGTGAAATATCTCCTCCGTAACACTTTGCCAGTACGTCTTTTCTCATAGCCTTCACCGTCTCCCTGGCAATGATCTTGCTTCCGATGGCCGCCTGGATGGGTATTTCAAAAAGCTGACGGGGAATCTCCTGCTTCAGCTTTTCACACATTTTTCTTCCCCTTTCATAGGCCGAATCGGCAAACACAATAAAGGAAAGAGCATCCACTTCCTCATGATTCACCAGAATATCCAGCTTCACCAGCTCACTGCGCTCATACCCCAGCATCTCATAATCAAAGGAAGCATATCCCCTGGACCGCGACTTCAGTGCATCAAAGAAATCATAGATAATTTCATTCAAAGGAAGATGATACCTTAAAAGGGCACGGGTCGTTTCCAGATATTCCATACCCTGATACTGCCCCCTCCGTTCCTGGCACAAATCCATGATAGGTCCGATAAATTCCGTTGTCACCATAATTTCCGCCTTTACCATGGGTTCTTCCATATAATCAATTTCCGAGGGATCCGGCAGGTTGGAAGGATTGGTAAGCTCTACCACATCCCCGTTTGTCTTATGGACTTTATAAACAACACCCGGTGCCGTAGTCACCAGATCCAAATTGTACTCTCTCTCCAGCCGTTCCTGTATGATTTCCAGATGCAGCAGTCCCAGAAATCCGCAGCGGAAACCGAATCCCAGCGCCACTGAAGTTTCCGGCTCATAGAAAAGAGAAGCATCGTTGAGCTGGAGCTTTTCCAGGGCATCCCTCAAATCCTGATATTTCGCTCCGTCAGCCGGATAAAGGCCGCAGTAAACCATGGGATTTACTTTCTTATAGCCGGGCAGCGGACTTGCACAGGGCCGTTTCGCATCGGTAATGGTATCGCCCACTCTCGTATCCTTTACATTTTTAATACTGGCAGTGATATAGCCTACCATACCTGCCGAAAGTTCCTCGCACGGAATAAACTGGCCTGCGCCGAAATACCCCACTTCGACCACTTCCTCTTCCGCTCCTGTGGCCATCATCCGGATTCTGGTTCCTTTTTTTACCGTACCCTCTTTGATCCTGCAGAAGACGATAACGCCTTTGTAGGAATCGTACAGGGAGTCAAAAATCAGAGCCTGAAGGGGAGCAGACGGATCCCCTGTGGGGGCAGGTATCTTCTTCACAATCTGTTCCAGCACCTCATCCACGTTGGTTCCCAGTTTTGCCGAAATTCTGGGAGCATCTTCCGCTTCGATTCCAATGACATCTTCAATCTCCTGAATCACCCGGTCAGGATCTGCACTGGGCAGATCGATTTTATTGATCACAGGCATCACATCCAGATCATGATCCAGCGCCAGATAAACGTTGGCCAGTGTCTGAGCCTCCACTCCCTGGGCCGCATCCACAATCAGTATGGCGCCGTCACAGGCAGCCAGGCTTCTGGATACCTCATAATTAAAATCCACATGTCCCGGCGTATCAATCAGGTTAAATATATATTCTTCCCCATCCTTGGCCTTATAGACAATTCTTACTGCCTGTGCCTTGATAGTAATTCCTCTTTCTCTCTCCAGATCCATATTATCCAGAACCTGAGACTGCATCTCACGTTCTGTCAGCAGACCGGTTTTTTCAATGATGCGGTCAGCCAGCGTAGATTTTCCATGATCAATATGCGCTATAATACAGAAATTCCGGATTTTACTTTGATCCAAAGCCACGTATCTTCCTCCTAAAATACAACTCGTTTTCTACTGATTTTCTACTAATCCTGTATTATAGCACACCTTCCGGTCACTTGTCATTCTCCATTTAGGACTTTATCTAAAATCACCGCAAAAGGCGCCATGGCGTTCATCGCCTCCTCCACCGTGTTGGTCTGAGCACCCACTTCCAGCAGAATGGATTTTGGCCGCAGATCCAGATTATAACGGTATCCCTTCAAATAAACACATCTGGTCAGCATGGGATAGTAACTGGCCGCCACATATTCCAGCCGGAAAGAAAAGGCCAGATTGGCATCCATATTTTCATTCGGCAGATAGGTGAGAGGTCCGCTCTCATTGGTATATGACAAACCGTTAAAATACATGATCTGAGCCGTCGGCTTTCCATCAATATCAGTCACCAGATGCGTATCGTCCGAAACGCCGTCTCTGTGAAGATCAATGATCACTTCAATCGTGGGATTTTCTGCCAGAATCTGTTCCAGCCCGTCTCTGGCCTGATTATATGCCTTGCTTCTGTCTTCGCTTCCGTCAGGCATCACATCGTAGGCCTGAATATCGTGCAGCACATTATAGCCGTACTGATCCCGCAGGATCTGGGCCAGATGTTCCCCTACGCCAATGACTCCGGTGTTCATATCCTCCGGATTGGAATCCGCAAACATTTCCCGGGAATGGGTATGGTAGATCAGAATCTGCGGAGACTGGCTGTCCTGCTTCATGGTAAGATCATGGCCCATCAGTTCATCAATATTCAGACCTGCCGCATCTATGGTAGTATTGGGATCCACCACAAAAAAATGATTCAGGAGGTAATCAAAATCCCTCAGTCTCTCAAGAGAAATATCAAACTGAGGAGTAACCGCCTGTGCCGTCACCTCTTCTTCCTCTTTATTCTCCTCCTCTTTCTTCAGAGCTTCTTCATTCTCTTTTGACACCGCCTCATTCTGATTTTCTCCCAGCAGTCGTTCCGCCAGCGTACGCCCGTTCATCTCCAGAATGGTTTCACAGGTGGATTCATCTTCCAGAATCATATCTTCCTCACCGGAGTTCTCTGCATACAGAAGTCCGGGCACGTAAACGGAAACCGCCTGCTGCATCAGCTGCGCGCCGATCTGAGAAGCCAGTTTTCCGCCGTACTGTCCGTCCCGGCACAGGACTTTTGCCGCCTGCAGCACATTATATACACACAGACCTGCCAGTATTAAAACCAGCAGCTTCATTACCTTCTTCTTTCCTCTCAAAGACATCACCTGTATTTATATATGTGCCGTTTTCAAAACTTATACGCGGGAAAATGCCATATTGAGTCCTTCTGAAATGGTATAGCTCAGGTTTTTCAGCGTTTCATCCACATCCTTCGGCGTTACAAACATCGTATGCAAATGAGGTGTAATCAGTTCCTCCAGAAACTCTTCCATTTCCGCTTCTTCCAGAGTTTCCAGAAGATGTTCCAGTGCATCATGAACAATAGTCGCCGCATCCACTACCGTCGGAACACCTACGGCAATCACAGGCACACCCAGAGACTCCTCATTCAGCTTATGCCTGTGATTGAGCACACCGGAACCGGGATTAATCCCTGTATCCGTAATCTGTATGGTACAGTTCAGTCTCCTGGTACTCCTCGCCGCCAGTGCATCAACAGCCACCACCATATCCGGCTTTGTCTCCTTGACCACTCCTTTTAAAATTTCCAGAGTCTCCATACCTGTTCTGGCCATGACCCCCGGAATTATAGTGCTGATCATATGAACCTGATTTTCCCCCATGGCGTCCACTCCGTATTCTTCCACAATATGACGGTTTACCGTCAGATTCTTTACCACGCCGGGTCCGAGGGCATCCGGCGTAATATCCATATTCCCCAGACCTGCAACCAGAATCTTTTTTTCCGTATCCAGTTTCATGATTTTTCTGAGGTGCTCCGACAGTTCTCTGGATATTTCCCGGTGAAAGTCTTCATCGGGAACTGTCAGATTGGGCGCTTCAATAGTAATATAATGGCCCTTTGGTTTTTCCATGACTCTGGCTCCTCTGTCGCTTTCAATGGACACTACAGTGGTTCTGATATCTCTTTCGCCATCGTACTTTTCCCGAATCACCACTCCTTCAATTTCCACATGATCTTTTTCAAATTTTTCTTTGTTCTCCACAGCCAGATCCGTCCGTACTCTGTACTTTGCCATCATCTCTTTCATTCTCCTTATATCATTTGCTGTTACTATTTTTTGCGTTTCTTCAGGAAATATGTATTGACAAACACTGGGAAATGGCATAGAATAATTAAGCATGTTTACATTAGATTTCGTGTCTCTCTAATGTAGGAAAAGAAAATCATAATGGTATTATAAAGATCACATATCGGAGGTGTACAAATTGGCAAACATTAAGTCTGCAAAGAAAAGAATCCTGGTAAACAGAACAAAAGCTGCCAGAAACAAGTCCATCAGATCTGCAGTGAAAACTTCTATCAAAAAAGTAGAAGCTGCAGTTGCAAATAAAGATAAGGAAGCTGCGAACAGCGCTCTGCTGGCTGCAATTTCCACTATCAATAAAGCTGCTTCCAAAGGCGTATATCATAAAAACAATTCTGCAAGAAAAGTTTCCCGCCTGACAAAAGCAGTAAACTCTATTCAGTAATCAACGGGCGCTGCCCTTATAAAAAAGACAGTCACTTACCCTCAGTGACTGTCTTTTTTACTGTATTTAATTATCATGAGTTCCACGGCGAGGGTATCGGAAAGACGGCCTGTTTTCACATCCTCCTCAGCACACAGAAAATCATCGACGGCCTTCTCCAGCCGCTTTGCTGAATATTCCCTGGCATATCCCGCATAGTTTCTCACCACGAACCCCTGCAGTCCCGTCTTGGCAGCGATTTCCTTCTGACCTATCCCCTCTTCCTCCAGTTCTTTTATCTGCAGCAGATACCGAAACTGGCGAGCCAGCAGGAAAAGAATACGCATAGGCGGCTCTTTCAGCGCCAGCAAATCATAATACAGCTCCAGCGCCCGTTTCTGATCTCTGACCGCCACTGCACGTACCATATCGAAAATCCGGTTGGTTACCTGCACACTGCACACAGCCTCGATATCTTCTCTGGTGATTACATCTTTTCCCATGGTATAAGCCAGCAGCTTGTCCAGTTCCCGGCTGATCAGATTCATATCCGTTCCGGTGCCTGCCAGGAAAAATTCCATATCAGTCCGGGTAATCTGTTTGCCTTCTCTTTTCAGTATCCCCAATATCCATTTAATCAACGTTCCTTCATTCTGAGCGGCAAATTCCACAATACGTCCGGCATTTTTCACAGCCTTATACATTCGGCTTCGTTTGTCCACCTCAGACTCCACAAACAGAAGATACAGATACTCCGGCAGCTGTCCTATGTACTCCGGCAGCTTTTCGCACTGTCCTTTAAAAAAGCCCGTATCTTCCAGCAGAATTACCCGCCTGTCACTCAGAAAAGGAAGCGTCTCTCCCAGATCGATAATCTCTCCCGGCTGCTGTCCTTTTCCCCGGAAAACCGAAAAGTTCATAGTATCCTCTCTGGTATTCCAGGCTTCACACAGTTTGTCCCGGTACTGATCTTTCAGGTAATCTTCCTGACCAAAAAAAAGATATACGTGTTTAAATTCATTGTTTCTAATGTCTTCCAAAATACTTTTCATACCGTCTAAGATACCTGTTTTCTTCCGATTTGTCAATGAAATGTCTCTATTGTCAGCCTGCCCCTTTCATCGCACGTAAAACTCACCGCACCGTCTTTCCGGGTATCATACACCCTGATCCCCTTACTTTTCAACCGCCGGAGAAGCTCAGGCGCCGGATGACCGTACCGATTACGCTCTCCGCAGGAGATCAGGGCAAAATCCGGCCGCGCTTTATCCAGAAATTCTTCATCAGTAGAAGATCCGCTGCCGTGATGGGCCACTTTTAAAATCTGACAGGAGATATTTTCTTTTTTCACCTTTTCTTCCCCGTTTCCTGTCAGATCACCGGTCAGAAGAATTTTCAGCTTTCCGTACTCTACTTTCAGCGTCAGCGAACCGCTGTTTCCATCTTCTCCAGTCTCTTCCTCATCCGGATACAGCACATGGAATGTCACATCCCCATCCCGAATGATATCCCCCTGTTGCAGATATCGGATGGCTGTTTTCTCTTCCTTTGCTCTTTTCTGCAGACTCTGATCTTCTGCTTCCCTCATCCATACCGGCAGAAATAACTGTTTCACTCTGATCTCCCCCAGAAGCTCCTCTATACCATTGACATGATCTTCATCCCCATGGGTAACAAAAATTCCTTCCACCTTCCCCACTCCCCTTTGTTTCATAAAAGGCAGTATCCGGTAAGTCCCCACGTTCTGCACACTGCTGCTGCCCCCGTCTGTCAAATAAAAATGGTCAGTCAAAGTTTCAACAGCCAGACAGTCCCCCTGCCCCACATCCAGCATCGTCAGCTGAAATTTTCCCGGCGGCCGCAGGCACAGGAACACAGATACCGTCACAATCCCCAGAGCGAACATCTTTCCAGACATTCTTCTTCCGGCTCCCACCAGAGCAGCCAGCGCTGCATAGTATACTCCCGCCTGCCAGAACGCTGGCTGGCCGGTTACCAGAGAAGCGAAAGGAACTTCCCGAAGCAGTTCTCCCGTCAGATTATAGAAACGCAGAAGCAGGCAGGCGCCTGTCAGAAAAAATTTTCCCAAAACAGGAAAACCGGCTCCCGTCACAAGTCCCAGAAATCCGCTGGCCAGTATCAGAGGCAGCAGAGGAATCACCAGAAGATTAACCGCCAATGAAAAGACGGGAATTTCATAGAAAAAATACTGCATAACGGGAAACTGCGCCAGAAAAACAGCAATTCCACCGGCCAGCCCTTCTTTCACCCGGCTTTTCTTTTTTCGCTTATCTTTCATCTGTAAAGCAGGAACCAGCACACCTATTCCTGCCACCGCCGTATAAGACAGCAAAAATCCGCTGTGGTACAGATAACCGGGATTTTCCGCCAGGATAAAAATACCGGAAAAAGCCAGGGCAGACAGCATATCATAGGTTCGTCCAATCACTTTTGCACCTGCGTACAAAAGAAACATAATTACCGCCCGCAGCGTAGACACACTGTTTCCGGTAAACACCCCGTAGAAAATCATTATGGCCCCTGAAATAACGGAGGAAGCCTTGAGTCCTGCCCCCAGTTTTTCCATCACCTTCATAAGCCCCATGCCGATCATGGTCAGATGGGTGCCCGTCAAGACTTTCTTTACTTATTATAATGTGGCAAAACCCCTTATGCAGAACCAGAGGGGGTAACTCTTGGAGTCCATAACCCCCTTTAACACTTAGTTACCCCCTCTGG
>JBMNRA010000049.1:0-20077 GCA_050944415.1 Ruminococcus sp. | reverse complement strand
CTGTCTTTTTCAGGTAATAGATTTCCCCGCCGTTTAACAGCCAGCCGGTCCACATTTTTCCCAGACTTCCCGGTTTCCCCGATTTCTGGAAATAATACCGGTATCCGTTGATTTCCTGCCAGCCTGTTGCCAGATACCCGTTCCCGTCAAAATAGAAATAATTTCCGTCGATCTGCTGAAAATCACCAGCTGTGTAAGAACCGTCAGAATTATAGTACCGTACTTTCCCGTTTTCTTCCGTCCAGCCTTTCTGAGCCGCCTGACCTGCAGCCGGCATTTCATTTTCCGGTATACTATTGGTCGTCAGCTGACTCTCGCTGTCAGGTTCATTGATAAGTTCCGGTTCCTCAGTGGGAACTGTTTCCTCAATTTCAGGCTCCTTTGTCGATTCCGACTTCTGTACAGGCGTGGACTCTTCCTTTTTTTCCTGATCGGGATCATCTGACTCTTCTTCTGCCACTTCTTCCTCACTCTCTGTTGTATCCTCATTTTCTGTCTGCTCCGCCTGCACCGTTTCCCCGATATTTTCAGAAGATGCCCAGGCTGTCTGCGGCACTGCCATACAGATAATCAGAAACCAGGCCAGTAATCTTATCCTTCTGTTTTTCATCTTAATGCACTCTCCTAACTCTTGGCATCCGCGTCAATAGTTTCAATGGCTTTATTATAAATTTTTCCATAGACTGCCGCTGTAAAATGCAGTCCGTCTCTCAGCTGAAAACCTGTATTAACCAGATAGTTATATGTATCAATATACTGATAACTGCTCAATCCTGTCCGCACCAGATAGTTAAAATCCAGAACCCACATGGAATACCTGGTTCCCCACCCGCTGGCGGCACATTCACTGTCATTGAGAGGATTTACAGACATAAAATACATGTCGCAGCCGCTGGATTTCAGCGCCTTGGCAAGCTGTTCCATTTCACTGATATAACTGTTGGCGATCGTCTGGCGATAATTCGCTGTTGTCTGATAATGCAGATCATTCACACCCAGATTCCATATCACAGCCTTTTTCCCCTTTGTTTTTTTTATCTGGCTGATTATACTGGCTTTCTGCTCCTGGAACCAGCTGAGTTTGGCTCCATTCTGACAGATAAATTTCACATTCTCTGTTATATTGCTGTTAAGACTGAGCATCTGCCTCTTCATTCCCACAGTTCTGGAATCTCCAATAAAAAACACTTTGTCATAGGCCTGACTTACTGATGCCGTCTTGGGGCCGGCAACCGGATTTTTAACCACCACAGAATAAAGTTTCTTTCCCTTGGTAACGGTTATCCGTTCTCCCGCCCGGTATTTGGGATATGAATGCTGTCCGGGCTTGTCCGACCAGCCCAGGAACGTATAGCCTGAAGCGCTTTTTATACTGGGAAGAACCAGAGTTCCTCCTGTCATACTCTCCCTGAGACTCGTATATTCTCCGGATCCGCTGTTGTAATAGAACTGCACAGTAAAAGGCTTCCGGTTTACCGCCGCCCCGTCACTGCCAAAGTGATACGTCACTCCGTTCTGGGTATATGTATAATTGTCCAGCCTTTTCCCTTTGGTTCCAAACGCGCCGGTCTTTTTTAAATAATATATTTTTCCACCGATGGTCTGAAGGCCGGTAAGCATCTGGCCCTTGGTTCCGTAGCTGCCCGTGGCGCTGAAATAAAAATTGTTATTTCCGATTTTCTGCCAGCCCGTCTGCATGGCTCCGCTGCTGTTGAAGTAAAAGGTTTTTCCGCTGATATTTACCCAACCGGTAAATCTTCTGCCTTTCACCCCCTTCTCTCCGCTTTGCTTCAGATAGTAAATCTTGCCTCCGTTAAGCAGCCAGCCCGTCACCATCCGGCCCAGCGTCCCTTCCGCTCCCGACTTCTGAAAATAGTAATAGTAACCTTTAATTTTCTGCCAGCCCGTCTGCAATACTCCATTGGAGGCGAAGTAAAAGGTTTTTCCTCCAATCGTCTGAAGGCCGGTGAACCGGGCGCCCTTCACCCCGTATGTACCGCTGGCTTTAAAATAGTAGTAACTTCCGCTAATTTTACACCAGCCCGTTGCCATAGCGCCTTCCTGATCAAAATAAAACCGTTTTCCGCCGATCGTCATCCAGCCGGTAAACATTCTTCCCTTGACGCCCTTGTCCCCAGTTTGCTTCAGATAATAAATTCTGCCTTCATTCAGCAGCCAGCCCGTTACCATCCGGCCCAGCGTCCCTTCCGCTCCCGACTTCTGAAAATAATAGCGATAATTTCCAATCGTCTGCCAGCCTGTCCTGAGCGCCCCATCAGAAGCAAAATAGAAAGTTTTTCCCCCGATGGTCTGAAGCCCGGTGAACATCTGTCCTATGCTTCCTGGTTCTCCGGTTTTTTTCAGATAGTATACTTCATTCTCAACAGTCTGCCAGCCTGTTGCCAGAAAACCTTCCTGGTCAAAATAAAAATATTTTCCGTTAATATTCAGAAAGACATCTTCAGCAAAGGTACCATCCGAATAATAATACCGGATTTTTCCATCCTCCTCATTCCATCCTTCCGGTTTGGTTTCCTCTGTATCATCCTCATCCCCTTCTTCCGGATCAGTCACCGGAGGAGTCTGCGGATCTTCCTGCTCTTCCTGTTCTGAGTCTTCTCCTTCTGTCTCCTCTTTCTCCTGCTCGTCCCCTGGAAACTGCGATTCATCGTTCTCTACTTCTTTTTCCGGCAGCCCCGTCTGATCTTCTTCCAGATATGTAATCTCCTGATCCTCTTCCGTCAGCAAAGACAAATCTGCTTCTGACAGTTCCGCATCCGCTCCCCATACTGCCTGCGGCATCAGCATACTGACAGACAGCACACCCGCCAGCAGTCTTACTTTTATCCCCTTCATCCTTTACTCCTTACTTTTTCACACTCATATTTCCTGCCAAAACGGCAGCGCATGTTCCCATACACTGCCGTTATTATAGCTTTTTCCCCCCCCCGAATGTCAATTTTTCAGATGATGATGCAGACCAGTCCTCCTTTACTGTCATTTACAATTTTCTGCATGGTATCCTGAAGTTTAATCTGGCTTTCCTCACTGATCTGCGCTATCTTGGTACGTATCCCGTCTTCCACCAACTGTTCAATGGATTTTCCGAAAATATTTGTCTGCCAGATTCCCTCCTCCGTACTGGCGTTCTCCCTGATATAATTAATCAGATCCTGCGCCTGTTCTTCGCTGCCCACAATGGGAGCAATCTCTGTCTCAATATTTGCTTTAATCATATGAATGGAAGGACTTGCTGATTTAATTTTTACTCCAAACTTATTTCCCTGCCGGATCAGAGAAGGTTCCTCCAGCTCAATCTCGTCTTTTTCCGGAATCACCACACCGTATCCACATCCGCGGACAGAAGACATGGCATTCTGTACTTTCAGATACTCCTTCTTCATTTCTGACATTTCTTTCAGAATGTGTATCAACTGATACTCCCCTTCAATATCTACCCCTGTCATCTCGCTGAGCATCTGATAGTAGTATTTTTCATCGATTTCCACCCGTACTTTTATAATACCTGTAGCAAGATCCACACTGCCCATTTCCAGTTTGCTGACGTATTCACTGTCCAGAGACAGAGGTTCTTTGCTGATATCACGGATATAGCGGTATTTCTGCATCAGCTCCCGGATATGTGATATCAGATCTGCTTTCAGCTGATGAGTGACCGGGAGCAGTTCCACCCATTTCGGTATGTAAAATTCCATCTGCCCTATGGGAAATTCATACAGGATTTTCTCCAATATGCGGATCACATCTTCTTTCTTCAGCTGTTCACAGTTCACCGGCAGTACCGCAGTCTGATATTTATCCTGAAGCCGGGCCGCCAGCTGTTTCGTCTCCTCTTTATAAGGTTTCTGAGAATTCAGTATAATCAGAAACGGTTTCCGCGACTCTTTCAGCTCCGACACTGTCCTCGCTTCGCTTTCCGCATAGTTTTCTCTGGGAATTTCCCCGAAAGATCCGTCACAGGTCACAAGAAATCCAATGGTGGAATGTTCTTTGATGACTTTCTGCGTTCCCAGCTCAGCAGCCTGATGGAAAGGAATTTCATGATCGAACCAGGGCGTCTTTACCATCCGCTCTTTTCCGTCTTCCAGATTGCCGGAGGCATCCGGCACCAGATAGCCCACACAGTCTATGAGGCGCAGCTTCACATGAATATCTTCTCCCAGTTCAACATCCACCGCCTCTTTTGGAACAAATTTAGGTTCCACCGTAGTAATCAGTTTTCCGGATCCGCTGACCGGAAGGGTGTCTTTCATCTCTGCCTGCTGTTCCTCCTCCATTCCCGGAAGAGCCAGCACTTCCATAAATCTCCGAATAAATGTTGATTTTCCGGTCCGCACCGGTCCGACAACGCCGGCCAGAAATAATCCGCCTGTACGGGCTTGTATATCCTTGTAAACAGAAAATGTATCCATCCTCATTCCTCCCTGCACATACTATATGGTATTACTATATGCACAAGGCAAGGGGAACATGCGTACACTAAAGCCTTTTTATCAGGCTCCCATACAGGCATTCTCTGTTTTCTTCCGTCACTGTCCATATCTCGACGTCCGGTCTCTCCTTTATGGCATTTACAAAAGGAGTATCTGTATCCTGCAGCACTCCCAGCACCTGTTTTTTCTCATTCAGGCATCGGAAGAACATCTGCTGAAACCGAAAGGCGTCTCTTTCCAGTTTTCCCACTTCATCCGCCAGCATTATTTTTTCCGATTTCAAGGCCTGCTCCAGGATAGCTGTCCCCAGTGTCTCAAAAGTTTCTGTCAGCGGATAACTGTATCTCTCCCCGGCTCTTACAGATATGGGACAGTCATTCTGAAAAGCATCCATTTCTTCCAGACCGTGAAGATAAAATCCCTTCCTGACCTGCCCGATTTCATAGGGAAGGGTACGATATCCGCAGAATGCAAGTCCCAGTTCCTTTTCTGCTTTTTCCAGTATTGTGGATTTCCCCACCTGTTTTTTTCCGGTCAGAAAAATATGCTTCCTGCTGCCGGAAGAAGGTCGGACCGGCAGGGAAGGACTGCATTTTTTCTCCCCACGGCGGCATCCGCACTGACAGAAACTGGACACACCTTCAGGAGTTTCAAGAAGTGGGATTGGGAAAACCACATCCGGAAGTTTTTCCACAATATCGGCTGCTTTTTTATCTTCCTTTAATATATCAATCACAGGCAGACTGCCGAAGGTTTCGCCCTTCCCCCCGATTTTCCCGCACACCGCCACCGTATATTCATTAATCCGCTCCAGCGCATCCTGCCGCCGGTGTGCACAGACGATTCTCGGCACGCCGGCTTCATAGTCCCCTTCCACCAGCAGGATATCTGCGTCAAGCAGAGGAAAAAACTGATTATCATCCATTCCCCGCGGGTAAATTATGTTCATTTCATTTTTTCCTTTTACTCCCACAACGTCTGCTCCCGCCTTTTTGTGCCGGTCCGTGTTGCTTCCTTCCTGATCCATAGAAAATGTGGGGCAGAAAACCGTTTTCACCGTCCCTACCTGGTAACCTCTTCTTTTCAATTCCTGAACCAGCCGGGTCACTGTCGTCGTCTTTCCTGATTTTCGAATACCTACTATTGTACAGATCTTCAATACTATTCCTCCACGTACCTGATTGTCTCCACATGCCTGCACCATCGGCGGCCGAACCCGTCTTCCCCGACAATCAGTCGAACGCCTGCTCCGTCCGGCTCTTCCGCAAGTATAATTCTGGCGCTGTTCTTAATCTCCTCAGCCGAAAGCGCTGTGACCATACCATCCCGGCCTGTAAATTCAACCTGGAAAATTCCCTTCCAGTTATCACGCATTTCCCGGACAGGCACGCCCACATATGTTTCTTCTTTTATCTTACCGCCGCTCATCCGTTTTACCTCAATCCGGATATCTCTTTCATGATTCAGCCGTATCATCGTCTTTTCCCCCATATTGCCGTCATATCTTCCGGGCAATTCCATCCATGATCACCGCTTTCGCTGCTTTCGTGCAGACCGTGATCACTGATCAGAAGTACCTGCCCCTGAAAACGCCTGACAATTTCTCCTGTCATCTCATCTTTCCTTTCGATCTCTTCCAGCGTCTTTTCCCCATACGGTCCGTAAAGATGTGCCGCATCGTCGATTCCATGAAAATGAGCCAAAATAAAATATGTGCCTTTCCCAATTTCCGCCAGTACCGACTGAAAAATCCATTCGTCCGTCTCCAGGCCTTCTCTTTTCGTATGCAGTCTGGGCGGCAGCTCCGTTCTTATAATGACAGAATCCCCCTCCAGATAAGCCGCATTTTTCTTCCAGTCTTTGAAAATAGTGGGAACAGCAGGCACATGGCAGTTTCGATTCAAAATTTTATGTTCTTCCGGAAGACATCCTGTAAGGATGGTTGCCAATGCGGGATGGGTAACGGGAGGTATCACCGTACGCACTGGATCCACCTGAAAAGCCGAAGCTATCTGCGGTATTTTTCCGGCATCGGCGGCCGATTCGTACATAGAATACCCCATGCCGTCCAGATAAATGACAAAAAGAGGTGTCTCTCTCAGACACCTTCTCATTTCTTCATAAAAACTCTTTAACTGTTTCATCATATTCATCCCGGGTGTTTATATTTTTCAACATTTTCTCTCCATCTCCCAGCATCGCGGCATCCACATAACGTACTTTGGTCCTGGTATACAGCAGACGCACTTTATGCTCCTGGTTTTTTCTCATTTCTTCCAAAACCGGCAGAATACTTTTTCCATAAATACTGCAAAGAGGCTGTACCTTTCCATTCAGCGTCAGAACCACACAATCTTCCTTTCCCGTCACATAATCGGCAAGTCCAAGCAGAAAATCTTCCTTCAGAAAAGGCATGTCTGCAGCAATCACCAATACATAAGGCGTTTCTGACATTTTCAGAAGCTGATAAATTCCTTCCACGGGGCCGAATTCTTTAAGCTCATCCTCCACCATCGGCCAGGAAAGATCCTGATACCTGGACACATCATCTACTGAAATCCGAAGAGAAGGAAAACAGCGGCAGGCGCTGACCGCCCGTTCCAGAAAAGTTAAATCTCCCAGCACCAGTCTGGCTTTATTCTCCCCCATTCTGCTGCTCTTTCCCCCGGCCAGTATGCCGGCACTTACCAGCTGTTCCATATGATGCCCATCTCCTTTCAGAAAAACCGGTAGGCCCTGATCATGCTTCCTTTATTCATAGGCGGACTTCCCGCTTTTATTTCACCCAGTATTTCACAATTCCGCATGGGATTCAGCATACCGTTGCCCTGTTTCTTTGCAAATCTGATCCATGCTTCTCCGTCCAGAATTTCCAGAGTACCCGGCAGAAAACGTCTGGAAGGACTTTTCTTCGGAAAATCTTCCAGCATACGTACCTGAATCTCTTCCGTATTATAATTCTTTATGCCGGACATTTTCTGAAGCAGAGGTTTCCCAAGCATAAACAGAGAAACAGCCGCTGCAGATGGATTCCCCGACAGCGCCAGAATCGGTTTTCCCTGGTAAACGGCGCCCACAAATGCCATACCAGGTTTCATCTTTACTTTCCAGAATAAAACCCGGGCCCCCAGAATCTTTAAAGCTTCCATCACCATATCATAATCTCCCACTGACACACCGCCCGTAGTGATCATAACATCGCAGGACGCTATTCCCTGTCTGATTTTTTCCGCAATGGAAAAAGCCCGGTCCTTTTCAATACCCAGCACTGTTGTCTGTACGTTCCACTGCTGAAGATATGCTGCCAGCGTATAAATACTGCTGTTTCTGATTTTTCCCGGTTTCAATTCTTCTCCAATGGGGATCAGTTCATCGCCTGTACTCAGAAGCGCAGCCCTGAGGCGGCGATAGACAGACACTTCTTCATATCCCAGTCCGGCCAGAAGTCCTACCAGAGCCGGAGACAGCTGCCTTCCTTTTTCCACCACCAGTTCACCGGCTGCAACATCTTCGCCGGCGGATACAATGTTGCTTCCCTCTTTACAGGGTGAGAATACGGTAACCGTCTGCTTTGTATACTCCGTATCTTCAAATTTTACAATGGCCGTAGCGCCTGCAGGTACAGGCGCTCCGGTCAGTATCTTTACGGCCTGCCCCGGCTTTATCTCATGAGCCGGAGCATAGCCCGCCGGTATTTCTTCTATGACAGAAAGAATCACCGGATTTTCTTTGGAAGCATTTACAGTATCTGATGCAATCAGCGCATAGCCGTCATAAGGAGAACGATCAAAGGGCGGAATGTTTTCTCTGGAGATAATATCCTCCGCCAGCACCCGCCTGTCTGCCTCTGCAGCCGGAACCTTTTCTGTCTCAGTCTGCTGTCCACATTCCAGTAATAATTTCAGTCCTTCTTCCAGCTCTACCCGTTCCGGATACATTTATTGTTCTCTCCCTTCTTTATTAATTACGCTTTCTCAATCTTTACGGCACATACTTTATATTCCGGTATTCTGGCATATTTATCCAGGGCCGGATTGGTCAGCCAGTTTGCATTTCCATCCGGGAAATGGAAGGGCATCCAGGATTCTCCCTGAGACACCTTTCTTCCCACACGGGCGGTAGAAACAATCTGACCGCGCCGGGAAGATATTTTTACTTTATCACCGCTCTTCACTCCGATAGCATCTGCATCTTTATAATTCATTTCAATAAAGGATTTTCCCTCTATTTCCATTAATCCCGGCGTTTTTCCTGTCATCGCCCTTGTCGTATAGTGATACAGAATACGTCCCGTCATCAGAATAATCGGATATTCTTCATCAGGAAGTTCCGCAGAAGGTACGTATTCTGCCGGGTAAAACCATCCAAGCCCTCTGGTGAATTTGCCCACATGCATAATCGGTGTACCCGGATGATCTTTCGTCGGGCAGGGCCACTGCAGTGTTTCTCCCGCATCCAGCCGGGCATGGCTGATACCTCCGAAACTGGGCGTTACCGAAGCGATTTCATCCATGATCTGAGCCGGTGTCAGATAAGGCTGTGAATAACCCATTCTGTTCATGATTTCAATAAAGATCTCCGTATCCGGTCTGGCTTCTCCCGGAATCGTTACGGCTTTCCTCACTCTCTGCACACGCCGCTCCGTATTGCTGAAGGTACCCTCTTTCTCCGCATAGCTGACGCCGGGAAGAATAACATCGGCATACTGAGCAGTTTCTGTCATGAACAGTTCATTCATTACCAGAAAATCCAGAGACTCCAGTGCTTTGATTATATGAGCCGTATCCGGATCTGTTACAATGGGATCTTCGCCGAAAATGTAAAGGCCTTTTACATCTCCCCGGATTGCCGCCGGCCAGATATCCGTAGCATGGGTTCCCGGGTTTGGATTCAGTTTCTTTCCCCAGGCTTTCTCAAATTTGGCAATAACTTCCGGATTGGACACCTTCTGATAGCCGGGGAAGTCTCCCGGCAGGGCTCCCATGTCACACGCACCCTGTACATTATTCTGACCACGGAGAGGATTTACACCGCATCCTTCCCGTCCCAGTTTTCCGACCAGCATGGCCATGTTGGACATGGACATAACGCCTTCCGTTCCCGTTGAATGTTCCGTTACACCCAGACAGTAAATAATAGGCGCTTTATCAGCTTTCGCATACATTCTGGCCGCATTTTTCAGATCTTCCGGATCAATATGACAGATTTCTCCTACTTTTTCCGGCGTATAATCTTTGACAATATCCCTTATCTTTTCATAGCCTTCCGTTCTCTCTTCGATAAACTTCATATCCTGAAGTCCTTCTTCAATGATCACATGCATCATACCGTTGGCAAAGGCCACGTTGGTTCCGGGACGGAGCTTAAGATGAATGTCCGCACGTTTTGCCAGATCTATATCTCTGGGATCTACCACGATAAGTTTACATCCCCTCTGCACAGCCTGGCGGATCTGCATACCCACAACGGGATGCGCTTCTTCAGGATTGGAACCTACCAGCATGATCACATCCGGCTTCTGCGTGATGTCGGCGATGGGATTGGTCATGGCGCCGGAGCCCAGCGTCATAGCCAGGCCGGCTACAGATGCTGAATGGCAGACCCGGGCACAGTTATCAACATTATTGGTTTCAAATGCACAGCGAACCAATTTCTGCATCATATATATATCTTCATTCGGTGAACGGGAGCACGCAAAACCTGCCAGTGCATCCGGCCCGTATTTTTTCTTGATTTCAAGGAATTTTGATGCTACCAGATCAAGGGCCTCATCCCACGTAGCGCGCTCAAATTTCCCCGTTTCTTTGTTTTTAATCAAAGGATGCGTCAGCCTTTCCGGAGAATGAACAAAATCAAAAGATCCGGAACGGCCTTTTACGCAAAGCAGCCCTCTGTTGGAGGGGCCATTGGCAGCCTCCGTGTCAACAATTTTTCCATCTTTTACAATCAGATAGAACTGGCATCCCGTAGCACAGTGAGGACATGTGGTCAGAACTTTCTTCTCTACCTGCCAGGGACGATATTCCTTTTTCCGCTTCGAAGTCAGCGCGCCGGTTGGACATGCTGCCACACAGTTTCCGCACGACTCACAGATACTTTCCCTGATGGGCACACCGAAAGGTGTGGAAATAACAGAATTAAATCCCCTCTCCGCTGTATCAATAGCTCCCCTTCCCACAATCTGATTACAGGTATTAACACAACGGTGACACAAAATACACAGATTGGGATTATAGGTAAAGAACGGATTGGAATCATCTATTGGGAATTCTGTCATTTCGCCTTCATAGCTTGTCTTCTCCACGCCATACTCATAACAGTAATCCTGAAGCTTACAGGAACCGTTTCCCGCACAGGAAAAACAGTCTGTTTTATGGTTGGAAAGCAAAAGATCCAGTATGCCTTTTCTGGATGCGATTACCTTCTCGCTTTTCGTCTGTATCACGTCTCCCTCTGAAACATGCGCAGAACAGGCTGTATCCAGTTTGCTCCATCCCCTGTTTTCTATCTCTACCATACACATACGGCAGGAGCCATCCGGCATCAGCCCTTTAATATAACATAATGTAGGAATCTTAATTCCCACTGATTCGGCAGCCTGCAGAATTGTCGTACCTTTTTCTACTTCCACAGGAATTCCATCGATGACTGCATGAATCATACTCTCTCCTCCTTACTCCACATACACTGCATCAAATTTACAGCCTTCCATACAGGCGCCGCAGCGGATACATTTTGTCTGATCAATCTGATGAAGCTGTTTTTTCTCACCGGTAATTGCGCTCACCGGACATTCTCTGGCACATTTGGTACATCCCTTACATTTCTCCGGATCAATTTTATACTGCTTAAGTGCCTGGCAGGTATGGGACTTGCATCGTTTGTCCACAATATGTTCCATATATTCATCCCGGAAAGTCCTTAAGGTACTGATCACCGGAAGCGGTGCACTCTTCCCGAGACCGCACAGTGAATTCGTCTTTACAAACTGGGCAATCTCTTCCAGTCTGTCCAGATCCTCCACTTTTCCTTTGCCGGCCACAATCCGTTCCAGAATTTCCAGCATACGTTTCGTGCCAATACGGCAGGGTGTACATTTTCCGCAGGATTCCCGCTGAGTAAAACTCATGAAAAAGCGGGCCACTTCCACCATACAGGTATGTTCATCCATAACAACCAGACCGCCGGATCCCACAATGGCATTATATTTTTTTACGGAATCAAAGTCCAGCCCCACATCCAGATGATCCTTTGTCAGACATCCTCCGGATGGCCCGCCGATCTGTACCGCTTTAAACTCAGCTCCGCCTTTTAATCCTCCTCCGATTTCATAGATGATCTCACGGAGAGTCGTTCCCATAGGAACTTCAATCAGACCGGTATTCTCAATTGCTCCTGTAATAGAAAAGGTTTTCGTTCCCGGACTTCCCTCGGAACCGATGCTTCTGAACCAGTCTGCTCCTTTTAAAACAATTTTGGGTACATTGGCATAAGTTTCCACATTATTTAATACCGTAGGCTTTGCCCACAGACCTTTATCCACTGTTCTTGGCGGCTTTGTCCTTGGCATCCCCCTGTTTCCCTCTATGGAAGCAGTCAGCGCACTTCCTTCACCACAGACAAAAGCTCCTGCGCCTCTGTTGATATGAAGGTGGAAAGAAAATTTCGTTCCCAGAATATTTTCACCCAGCAGCCCTGCTTTTTCCAGTTCACCGATGGCGAATTTAAGTCTGGCCACTGACAGAGGGTATTCTGCACGCACATATATATATCCATTCTGAGAGCCTACCGCATATCCGGCAATCATCATACCCTCCAGCAGTTTATATGGATCACCCTCCATAACGGAACCATCCATAAACGCTCCCGGATCTCCTTCATCGCCGTTGCACACCACATACCGCTCTTTTTCCTCCTGTGCCGCAACCTGCTTCCACTTTCTTCCTGTGGGGAAACCGCCGCCTCCCCTTCCGCGAAGGCCGGATTTATCCACTACTTCCACTACCTCTTCCGGCTTCATCTCAAACAGAGCTTTCTTCAGCGCATTGAAACCGCCGGAAGCAAGATACTCTTCCAGCGACTGAGCATCATAATTTCCGCAGTTTTCCAGAACAATACGTGTCTGTTTTGCAATAAAGGGAATATCTTCCGGATGGCGGTATGTTTTCTCGCCTTTATGGTAAAGCAGCCGCTCGATCACTTCGTTATTTAAAATGCTTTTTTCGAAAATTTCTTTACAGTCATCCTGCTGTACTTTTATGTACTGAATCATGCTGTCCTTCTTCTGAATTCTCACCAGCGGACCTAGTTCACAGAATCCCTGACAGCCCGTTTTCTTGATCCCCACATGGGCGCCGCCGTCATGGGGCGCAAACTCCAGGGAAACGCCGGGAAGATCCCTTGCCAGCTCCTGAAATTTTTCGTAAATCTTTTCCGAGCCGGAAGCCACGCAACCAGTTCCTGAACAGACGAGAATCCGGCAGTCGCAAGATTCAATCTCTTTTTCGGCAGCTTTCTGGGCTTCCATCAAATCATTTTTATCTTTCAGAATCATTTGCTATCACCTCTCAATTCACGAACGACTGCCACTGCCTTCTCCGGCGTCATTTTAGGATATACTTCATCATTGATCGTCATAGTTGGCGCAAGACCACAGGCGCCCAGGCATGAAACCGTTTCCACAGTAAACAACATATCATCTGTGGTTTTCTTTTTCTTTCCCAGTCCCAGCTCCTTGTAGAGAGCCTCCAAAACCGGTATGGACTTTTTTACATGGCATGCCGTCCCATCGCAGACTTTTATGATATATTTTCCCTTTGGTTCAAAAGAAAAATTCTCATAAAAAGTGGCAACACTGTAGGCCTTTGCCTCTGTTACCCCTATCTGTCCGGCTACATATTTCAGCAGCTCTCCAGGCAGATATCGATACTCTGCCTGGATATCCTGCATAACAGGGATCAGAGAGCTGGCCCTTTTTCCATACCGCTCAATAATCCCGTCTGTCACATCATAATATGACTGATCCAGCATAATGTTTCCTCCTTCACTTTTCACATTTGCGCTCAGCGGCTTCCACTACATGTCCGACCAGTACAGATGTAGTCACGCTTCCTACGCCGCCGGGAACCGGAGTAATGGCATCCACTACCGGCTCTGCCTTCTCAAAATCCACGTCTCCGCAGAGTTTTCCTTCTGCATTTACGTTGATACCCACATCAATCACAATCTGTCCCGGAGACAGATAAGTATCATCCACCACGCCGGCACGTCCCGCCGCCACAATGACAATATCTGCTTCCTTCACAACGGAAGGCATATCTTTTGTTCTTGTATGACATATGGTAACGGTAGCATTTTTCTTCAACAGCATCATGGCCGCCGGTTTTCCCACAACCAAACTGCGGCCGATTACCACCGCTTTCTTCCCCGTACAGTCAATTCCATAATGATCCAGGATTTCCATACATGCCTGGGGAGTACATGGCGGAAATCCCTTAGGCGTACTGGTAAACACTCCCACCATAGAACCGTCCGTAATTCCATCCACATCTTTTTCAGGCGCCAGAGTCTGAATAACCTCCTCCTCATTCAGATGGCCGGGCAGCGGACGGAAAATCAGAACACCGTGAATATCATCCCGTCCGTTTACTTCCTGAATTGTTTTTATCAGCTCCTCCTGAGAGACCGTTTCCGGAAGCAGAAATTTTTCATAGCCCACTCCCAAGGTTTCACATCTTTTGACAGCGCCCCTTTCATAGGACAGGTCATCAGGCCTCTCCCCTACTCTGATAATGCCCAGTACAGGCGTAATTCCTTTTTCCTGCAGCTGGCTGACTTTCCGTTTAATACGCTCGTTCAGTGCAGCTGTTACTTCTTTTCCCAGCAGCTGTTTAGCCATTTTCACACTCCTCCATCTATTTCAGCCGGTTCAAAACTTCATTGTAAATACGTTCCGCCTTTTTGGGATAATAGTCCAGCATAGCGTCACATTTGGCGTTCAGCATCTCGGCATACTCCCTGTCCTTCATCGCTTTCGTATTAATATACACATTCAGACTGGCTCCCTTTAAAGCTGCTTTGCAGAACTCAATACCCACTCCTGCGTCACTGATGGCAAGAGCTGAGCCTTTGCCCGCAAAATCGGCAATAATATCGATAGCTTCACAGCAGGAAGCCATAATCTCCATAGGCACTGTACACGCTTCCTTCAGGGCACTTTCCATCACCCGCTCTTTTTCCGCCTTCTGCTCTTCCGTATCTTTTGGCATGCCGTAAGCTTTGGACAGAGGTTCAAAAAATTCCGCATCCCGTTCCACCAGATTCAGAAGCTGATTCTGCATGATATCGCATCTGGCTTTCAAGGCCCACATTTCTTCCTCTATATCGATATACTTTTTCTTTCCTACTGTCAATGATCCGACCATATTACCCAGCGCCGTTCCAATTGCCGCAACCAGTGCTGAAGCTCCGCCTCCTCCGGGTACCGCCGACTTTGATGCCAGCACTTCAACAAATTCCGTACATTTTAATGTCGAAAGTTCCATACCGTGACTCCTTTTTTTAAATTGTTTTATCTATTCAATCATAATACGTTCTGAAGAAAATTTCTATTAGATTTTTATAATTTTCCATATATTTTTATAAGAACATCAGATATTTCTTTTTTTAGAATTTTATAAAAATGCTAAAATTTGATCAAGACATGTACGAAAAAATGGACGCTGCAGTATTCAGTCATACCAGGTATCACATGAATTTACAACGTCCACCATATTAAACTACTGTACACTCAGTGCTTTCAGCACACCAATTGACACATCACCAACAACTGCCATATCTTCCCCGTGGAATGCCGCCGAAAAATTATCAGCAAACAATATCTGAGCTGATGGCGGAAATTCCTCGTCGCCGGACCAGAGAATAAAGCGCAGATATAAATTATTCATGAATTCAAATTCATAGGCACAATCACCGTATTCTATTCTGGTGCCTCCCAGTCGTTCCATAATACTTTGGAACTGATCCAGCTTATTGCCGAAACCATATGCCAGCCGAAAGATACAGCGTCCCTGAAATTGTCTGAAGTACACCTCACCCCAGGGCATCTCGCGATACGTGAGAAATTTTCCGGAAGCAGGCGCCGCTGTCCCCTCCAACAGATAACGCAATACCAGAATTTTAGCATTCGCTGCGTTTTCCAGTGGATAATAACGGATAACGTCTTCTTTTTCAGCTGAAATTTCATAATTGGGCCAGGTAATCCTGTAAGTGCACCCCATCAGCCGCAGCGTAAATACACTATTCTCTTTGTCATAAGGAATCTGAGTTCTCTCACTGATCGCAACGGGATCCTCCTTCTGATATCTTTCCAGATAATGCTCATAGGGAATCCTCTCTTTGCTGTCTTTATCATAATCAAAAATCTTAGTCATCTCAAATACCTACTTTAATGTCACGGACGGAAACAGAGCAGTATCCGTATGCGGTATAAAACAGGATGCCACAAATTCATCCATATAAGTGGGAACTGCACTTAATTCCAGATAAGTCATATTGGCAGCCACTTCATATGTCTTTTTCTCTGCCTCAGTGGAAAGAAGCATAGCATAAGCACCGGAAAGAGATGAATTACCGATATAGTGAAATTTTTCCATCGGAATATCCGGAAACATTCCGATATTCACTGCATTCTGCATATTGATTCCGCTGCCTATACCGCCGGCTACATATACCTCGTCAACCATGGATATATCGAAATCCAGAGATTCCAGTAACGTACGTATAGCCGAGAAAATAGCACCTTTAGCCCGGATGAAATTATCAATATCAACTTCTGTGATTTCAACATCCTTCACGGAACCGGCATCTTCCTGGAATGCCAGTACATAGCTGCCCATGCCGTACTTGTCATGACGGATTCTCTTACCTTCCCGGATAAATTTTCCTTTCGGGTTAATGATTCCGCATCTGTACAGTTCACTGATCAGGTCAATAATTCCGGAGCCGCACAGACCGACAGGTTTTTCCCCTTCATCTCCGATAACATCAAAAGTGGGTTCCATAGTATCTTTATCGATAACACAGGCCTCAATAGCGCCATCTGTTGCACGCATACCACAACTGATATCTCCGCCTTCAAAAGCCGGTCCTGCTGAACATGCACAGCTCATCATAAATTCAGAATTACCGAATACAATTTCCCCATTGGTTCCCAAATCTATAAACAAAGAAAACTCCGGACGATTCCAGATCATACTTACCAGAGTGCCCGCCGTAATATCGCCACCTACATAACTTCCGATATTAGGTGCAACGATAATATGCGCATCTGGATTAATATGTATATCCAGATCCGAAGCAAAAAAGGAATTTGTTTTAAAGAACGCGGGAATATACGGTTCCATTCTCAGATGATCAGCATTAATTCCGGAAAACAGATGATTCATTGTTGTGTTGCCTGCCACACACATACGATAAATATGGCGGGGATCAAATCCACTGGCATGACACATCTGCTCAATCATTGGATTAATCGTCTCCTGAATCACTGCATGCTGCAGCCGATCCTGTCCTCCCGGTTTTGTTGATTCAATAATTCTGTTGATAACATCAGCGCCGTAACGGATCTGACCATTTCCACTGGACGCCTTACCAATGATTTCTCCCGTTTCCATATTAATGATCAGGGCTGAAACAGTAGTCGTTCCAATATCAACCGCCAAGCCGCCAATCACTACATCCACATCTTTCTCAAAAATGTCATATACAAATATATGACCATTGGCAGCTGTGCGGATTACACACTGCACATCAAAATTACTTTTTCGCAGAACATCCGGAAGCCGTCTCATCACATAATAAGGCAGGCTGACCACATCGGTGTTCAGCTCCTTTTTCAATGCACGAGTCAGTCTTTCATTATCAGGCATGGTATCATCCAGTGTAGGTACATCCATCACTACTCTGACTGTCCGAAGACTGTTATGCAGAGTAATGCCCGCCTCTTCCAGACCCTGCTTTGTCTTTTCAAAAATAGCGACCTCATCTGGTGAACTCAAATCCGCAACTTTCATTCTGCTCCGATAAGCCGAAGCAATGTCCGGAACCAAAACCTCCACATCGGCCTCAATAGTGCTGACACAGGCCAGACGCCATCCCTGAGCATATTCCTCATCTGAGATATGGCGTGTCTTTTTTGATTCCAGATTACCGCCCACCAGCTTTACACGGCACTTTCCACAGGAAGCGTTGCCTGAACAGGGGGCATCGATAGCCACATTTGTTTTTCTTGCTACCTCAAGAAGGTTTTCACCGGAAGTGGCGAAGGTTTCCACCGCTTCGCCACTTTCAAACTTAAAAGTTACTTTGAACATAAGATTCAGCCTCTTAACCGCTGATTACAGTTCCAGATAGGAATCTGCATACAGAGTATTGTTCTTAAATACATCACAGGACTTAATGGTTTCCATCAGTCTCTGATCACAGGGATTAACAATAGCTGAAGTCAGACCCTGCATCATGCACATAGCAACCAGAGCTGCATCCATAATCGGTCTGATATGTTTGGGCATACCGTTGGAGTTATTGGAAAGACCACCTGTTGAATTCAGCCCCATATCGCTGAACATTTTGATTGCTTCCAGAACTTCCATCTGTTTGTCCTGCATACCTTTTACAACAACGAATAACGGGTCAAACCAGAGATCTGTCGGTTCCATACCCAGCATCATGCCATGCTCAAGCATTGTCTGGCAGTGTACCATACGCTCATCGTTGTCTGCTGCAATCGGTCCGTTGGAGCAAAGAGCAATAACGATTGCATCATTGGCTGCAGCCAGATCAATATAGCTGATTCTGTCGCCTGCATCTGCAGAGTTAACGATTGGTTTTCCTTTTGCTCTGTTATATACAGCAATACCGGCTTCGATAGCTGCTTTGTTGGCAGTATCCAGAGCCAGCGGAACATTGTCAAAGTTTTCCTGAAGCAGTTTTACTGCCCACTGCATCAGCTCCGGTCCGTCGCTTTCTGCCGGTCCGATATTAACATCCAGATAAGTTGCTCCGGCATCCAGCTGTTCTTTTGCACGTTTCAGGATAGCTTCCGGATTACGTGTAGCAAAAGCTTCTTTGATTGCAGGTGAAATACAGTGAATTCTTTCCCCGATTGTTACAAATTTTGCCATTTTTTTTCTCCTTTTCTCATTGCCTTTTTTATTAAAAGGAGGCTTTGTTACAAACCTCCTTTTTCATCCAGCGGTAACGCTGATTATAACTGGCCGTTCTCCTTCATATCTTTCAGGAATTTAACCAGCTGAACTGCTTCATTAGGAGCAACGATGATTTCCCAATCCGGTAATTTAGCTTCCAGATCGCCTTTCAGTACTGCAACTTTACCAGGAATGATCAGTTTTCTGGATTTAATCTTGTCAGCTACATTCTCATTGATGAACTTGGAGATGGAGGAAGAAGAAAGTTTTCCAGCAGCCCAAGCTGTCAGTACGGAAAGTCCGCCTGCATCACTGATGATCATGTTAATCGGAACGCCGGATCTTTCCAGCTCACCGGATACCAGGAAATATGTAAGTGCAAAGTCAACGGTTGTCAGGCAGATAGAATTCTCATCAGCGCCGTTCAGCGGATAGATACCTGTATCAACTGTCATGGGTTTCTGCGGGTCAGTAAATACGTTCTGACGCAGTCCGAACAGAGGCAGAGCTTCCGCATAACCCAGTTCTTCCATAACTACAATTGAACCATATTTCATGGTAAATACAGAAGCCAGAGCTTCCTGCATATATTTATCACCTTTTGCTATTTTAACCAGATTTACAATGGACGGATATCCAAATGTTCTGTCTTCGTCTTTCAGAGCTGCACGTCTTACTTTTACAGCATTTGCAAAAGTATCTTTGATAGTTGCTCCTGTTACATCAAGAACCAGTTCTTTGTTATCCAGTTTCTCCAGTGCCGCAACTGTATCATACAGTTCATCAAGATCTGCTCCGGAAACGCCAAGTACTACACCTGCTTCTTTTGCCACTGCATTCATAGCTTCATAATTGGAAGCATTTGCACCGTTCAGTACCGGTTTTCCGTCTTTACATTCTGCAAGAGCTGCTTTTGCAACTTCTACATCATCACATCCCAATACGAGAGTTTTTCCTGTAGCTGCTGCTTTCTTTACCAATGCAACGTATTTATCAGCTCCTGAAGCTGCATCATAGTTTACATAAACCATTTCCACGTGCATTCTTTCGCCGATACGTTCATAATCTACAACCGGAATAGCTGCGATTTTCGCATCAATTTCAGCATCATCCATGCAGCTGCAAAGAGCTACTGCATATCTTGTTTTGCTCACAAAAGTTTTCTCATGTCTGTAGAGAACTGTCTCTCCACCCAGAGTATATTCGCCTTCACCTGTACCAACTTTAACAGTTTTCATTGGCGGTGCTGTAGCTGCTGCCAGAGAAGCCAGAGCTTCTTCCGACATGTAAGGGCAGGCAGAAATATCAACTGCACCCTGAGCAACTTTCATTGAGAAAGCCATACATGTAGGGCTGCCGCACTCCTTACAGTTTTTCTTTGGTGTCATTTTAAATATCTGAATACCTGATAATGCC
>JBMNRA010000048.1:0-20537 GCA_050944415.1 Ruminococcus sp. | reverse complement strand
GTTTGGATATAGAAAAAGCCGTCCATTTCTGAACGGCTGGAAATAGAAAAGGAACGTCAATATCGGCGTTCCATAATCTACTTGCGATATTCAATTTTTCAATTTGTGATACTGATATACTGTGGCAAGAAAAGGTATCTCTCTGCTGATTGACACCAATTTTGACACCAATTTTTTATAAAATGACGATTTCTGACGAGTTAAGATAAAATCATAAAATCCGAGAAACGCCCATAAATAGGCACTTACGGCACTCTATGAAGTTAGACAAAAGCCACACTGCGATAACAACAGGTGAGTGCTAATTTATTTGTGAACTTTCTGTGAAAACTCAGTTTTATTTCATGCACATTGCTTTATTCCTGCCAGCTCTACCATTTTTTCATGAAAGAAATGGTTGAACACAGCAATAGAACGTCCTACTCCAATGACTGCCAGTAATGTGCCCACGCCGATGCCGACCAGATGACCGGCAAAAATGAAACTGATCGCCGTTGTAATAATGATATTTATCAGATCAAACCAGTTTTTATTAAATCCCACACTCTTATGATCACAGTCAGAGATCACCTGCACAATTCCATCTCCCGGATTTGGAACCAGACGCATATTCAGCGACATTGCCGCTCCGATGCCGGTCAGCATAATGGCAATCAGCAGAAAAACAACGCGAATCCCAAAATTATCATCTTTCATATCAGGAAGCAAACCGGAGAATATATTGATAAATCTTGTAAAAATAATACTCAGCGGTATCTGGAATATATCCATGAGCAGAATGCTCTTCCGCTGTCTGACTCTGGTATGCAGTATTAATTCAACCAAAACAAAAACGCAGTATAAAATCAAGGTCATATTTCCCAGATTCCAGTTAAAAATCGAAGAAACACTGTACGCAACTGATATAATCGGTGAAACGCCAAGCCCTGTCCTTGTATTCAAAGTAAGTCCCAGCGCCAGGATCAAAAGTCCCGCCGCATAAAAAATTCCACGGAAAACCATTGCTTTTCGCATAAATTTCAAACCCTCTTTTCCCTTCAGTAATTGTGTGCCTTAAGAAAACCCCTGCGCAGAATACCTGCACAGAGGTTTTATGAGTAACAGAACATATGATATCCCACCATCAGGCAGGCAATCGCGACGATGACGGTCCACACCGTAGTGGGAATGATTAATTCAATCAACATACCGATCCCGATAAAGAACAGCATAAACCCGATAATCCGGCACATTTATGTCTCCTATGCGTTCTCCTCTTGATTCAGTATATGCTCAATATCCTCCTTTGTATACTCATCATCCTTGTCTTTTTTAGTAAAACGATCCGCAAGATCAGGAATCATATCCAGAATCTTGGTAACTGCATCCTGATTTTTTATATTTACCAGTTTCGTAGAATTCTTATTAATGACAAGTACGGCTGACGGAGAAATCTTTCCTCCCATACCTCCTCCGCCGTTATTCTTCGCGTTTTCAGCAAACGCCCCTGCTCCCACGCCGAACGAAACATCCACCAGCGGCAAGATGATGGTATCTCCGATATGAATTGCCTCACCCACTACTGTCTTCGTGGTAATAAAACTCTCCATTCCCCGAAACAGCGCTTCTACTGTGTTCTGAAATGTATTCTCTGCCATTTTTTATGCCTCCTTATGCTGGAATTTTCTGATTGTCTTCTTTACCGGCTGACTGCGGTACACATTCCATACCGCTTTCAAAACCATGCACCCAAATATTCTTCCCTTCAGAAGAAAGTTTCCTTCCAGTATTTTTTCATCAAATACAGGTATTACCTGAAATCCGGTTTTATAAAGCGGAAGAATCAGGCTGACCGCTCCCAGTGTCTGACCGGTCATCGCCGGATCTTCAAATCCGAATCTGACATACCCCTTCACTTTGCGGGGCATCACATGGCGAAGCAATCCCCCGCCGTTTACCTTTAAACATTGAAACGCTTTCTTCGTATCTTCATCTTTCAGGAATTTTCTCCACTGACTTATTTTATCACAAAAGCGCTGCAATGTTAACTGTAATTTCTTTATTCTCCGAAGAATACTTGCAGGTATTCCCACGGCCTTTCTTATGATTTCCCGTATGCGGCCGAAAAAAGAGAGGGGCTTTTGGGGTATTTCATTTTTGGGGGAAGAATCCTTTTCTCCCTTTTCCTGCTCCCTCAGCAGCAAATCCTCCATGACAGGATCCTGGAGGTTCTCTTCATCTTCTCCCTCCTCTTCCCGGCCGGTATTTTCACCGGCTTTTTTTACAGATTTCCTTCTTTTCAGCTTTCTTCCTGCCTTTTTTAATGTATCCAGTGAAATTCCGAGAATTCGTATTTTTATGGAAGGTCCGCCTTCCTCATAGGAAACGGCAGCGCTGATCAGTCCGAAAAGCCATCGGAGCATAGCCTTTCCTTCCAGGAGATCGCCTTCTTTCCTCCCGCTGATCCGATAAGTCACCGGAACAAACAGAAGAGACAGCAACATCAGCAGTATGAAAGCCAGCAGAATCAGTATCAGTATTCCCAGAATTTTCAGGACAGCTAAAATAATATGTAACATTCTGTTCTATCCTTCCTGATTCTCCAGGAGCCAGGAACGTATTTCCACCGTACCGGTCCTCTCCCAGACTTCTTTGACAATCTGTTCCACAACCTCAAGAGCCTCCTCATATCCTACAGCGATTCCCACAATCATCGGGCACCGTTTCCTTACCTGTGCCTTCAGCAGCTGGGCTGCTGAGAAAATATCCAGATTATTATTCTGTCCGGCGGCCAGCGTTATAACATAAACGTCCAGGGTACCTATCCCGCAGCTGATCTTCCGCCGGATTGCTTTCTCTTTCTTTTTTGCAGTATTTCCAACATAAAGGTTCTTATACCATTTCAACATAAAAACACCCTTTATCCGGCCTCCTGTCTCAGTCGTTCTTCAATCGCATCCACAACGGTCTGCAGAACCTTGATTCTGGCATAGTACTTGTTATTGCCTTCCACAATAATCCATGGAGCATAGGTTGTGGAGGTATGGATCAGCATTTCATCCACTGCTTTTTCATACTGATCCCATTTTTCACGATTTCTCCAGTCCTCATCTGTAATCTTCCACTGCTTCTGTGGATTCTCCATTCTCTCCCGGAATCTTCTTTCCTGTTCGTCCTTGTCGATCTGCAGCCAGAATTTCCGGACAATAATACCCGCGTTAGTCCAGCTGGCTTCCATATCATTGATTTCTTTATAAGCCCGCTTCCACTCCTGAACGGTACAGAATCCTTCAATTCTCTCCACCATCACGCGCCCGTACCAGGTCCGGTCAAAGATGGCGATGTGACCGGCCTTGGGAACATTATTCCAAAAACGCCAGAGATAATGGTGGGAACGTTCCAGATCATTGGGCGATGCAGTCGGATTCACCTGATATCCCCGTGGATCCAGCGGCTCCGTCAGACGCTTGATGGCTCCTCCTTTTCCTCCGGCATCCCAGCCCTCGAATCCGAGAATTACCGGAATTCTCCGCTGGTATAATTCGCCGTGAAGATGGGTCAGTTTTTCCTGCAGCTCACCCAATCTCTTTTTATATTCATCTTTCGTATAGGATTTGCTCAGATCCACACTGTCCAGACTGGAAGTCCGCATCACCTTTTCATCCAGTATGGATTCTTCTTCCGAAATCTCTTCCGCCGATTTCAAAGGGTTTTCCGACAGATCTTCCTGAACTTCTCGTTTGATCTGTTCCGCTTTGATTCTATCTGACAGAGCTTTTATCACAGCCATGTAAATCTTAACTGTGGCGAATTCCCGGTCTGTGGACTCAATGACTGTCCAGGGAGCGAATTTCGTATCTGTCTTCTCCAGCATTTCATCGTTGATCTGTTTGTATTCATCATATTTTTCATTCCGTTTCAGATCGCCCTTACTAACTCTCCATGCACTGGACTTGTCATCCAGAAGCTTCTGAAATCTCTTCTTCTGCTCCTTCTGATCAATGCAGAGAAACAGTTTGATGATAACAGTTCCATCCGCTGTCAGCTGCTCCTCAAAGGCATTGATTTCTCCATAGGCATAGTGAAGCTTATCTTCCGGGGTTATCTTATCAAATCTGTCTACCTGTACGATCCGGTACCAGCTTCTGTCAAAGATAGCGATTCTTCCCTTAGGAGGTGTTTTAATCCAGAAACGCCAGAGAAACGGGCGCATCCGCTCCTCCTCATTTTCTGAACCTGTCGCATAAACCGTAAATCCCCTGGGATCCAGAGACTGAATCAATTTGCTGATCTGGACGCCTTTTCCTGAAGCTCCAAAACCCTCAAATACAATCATTACCGGAATGCCCAGGCTTTTACAGGTTCGCTGGAGCTGGGCCAGCTGTGGCTGCAGCTGTTCCATCTTTTCCTTGTATTCCTTTTTACTCAGCTTCTTGGTCAGATCAATCTGTTCCAGCATATCGCTCCCTCCTCTCCGATTTTAGAATAAGGGAGAGATACTCCTATCTCTCCCTTATTCTGTAAAATATTAATAGTACTTGCGTGTGCCCCACAGATTGGATTTTTTCAAATCCAGATACTCCTGATATGCAATCTCCAAAATCTGTCTCTCATTGGAAAATTTCAACAGGTGGTAAGCTTCGTGGAATTTATAATATCCGGAATCCACAAAGTATTCTTCTCTCTGAGGTTTACTGTGATAACTGTTTGCCATCATCAGATACCAATGCACATCCTTTTCCACCGTATCCTCCGGCACTGAAAAACTGTATTGACTTTTTCCTACATATTTAATGATAGAAGCCTGTACACCGGCTTCCTCCCGGACTTCCCGCACTGCGGTGTCCTTATAATCTTCACCTGACTCTACAGTTCCCTTTGGCAGTACCCAGCCTTCATATTTGTTTTTGTAACACTTATACAAGACCAGAATCTTGCCCCGATACATTACCACCCCGCCACAGCTCGTTGCCTCAATCATTGCAAAACCTCCTGTAATGCGTAGTGTGTTTATTTATAGTAAGTATACCCCTTTTTCTCTGCCCGCGCAACCTTAATTATAATATGCATCGAAAATTTGTTCTGCAATGGGAACCGCCACATCACTGCCGGTCCCTGCGCTTTCCGCAATAACGCTGACCGCGATATCCGGGTTATCCACATTGGAAAATCCCACAAACCAGGCATGGGGAGAGCCCGTCATATCACCGTGTTCCGCCGTACCTGTCTTTCCGGCCGCCGTATAATTTTTCCCTGACAGTCTGGACGCGGTGCCGTTTTCAACAACACCTTCCATCAGCTCAGTGATCACAGCCGCCTCCTGAGAGCTCATCAGTTCATCATAGACATAGGGTGTATATTTTTTTACCTGATCTCCGTTGTAGTTTTCAATTCTGTCCACCAGATAAGGATGCATCAAATTTCCGCCATTGGCGGCCGCACAGGTGATCAGGGCCATATGGAAAGGTGAAGTTACCGTATTACCCTGCCCGATAGCGGTCTGCATTGCCAGCGCGTCCGGAGTATCCCTGTCCAGCGAAAATTTTCCTTTGCTGTATGGCAGAGTAATGGGAAGATCTTTGTTGAAAAGCAGATCCTCCGCCGTGCTGCGGAACAGACTTCTGTTCAGATCAACACCCAGCTGGGCGAAGGCACTGTTGCAGGACTTCGCGAAAGCTGTGGCAAAATCTTCGGACCCGTGAACATTATTGTTGTAACAGTGAATGGTATACCCTCCGTTGGTTACCTCTCCCTGGCATTCAAAGTAGAAATCATTCAGATCCGCTCCTGAACGCAGGTATGCCAATGTCGTCACGATTTTAAATGTGGATCCCGGCGGATAAAGTCCCTGTGTTGCCCTGTTCAGCAGATTTGTGTTGCTCTCATCACTTACCAGCGCATCCCAGATTTCATCCAGTGTATTCGGATCAAAATCCGGCTTGCTTACCATTGCCAGAATCTTTCCTGTATCGGGCTCCATCACCACCACTGCACCGTTGTAACTGCCAAGGGCATCATATGCCGCCTGCTGCAGTTCCACATCCAGGGTCGTCACTATGGTATCTCCCATATTTTTCTCATTCTGCAGTTCATGCTGCACCTGTTCAACAGCTCCTGCGTGGGAGGTCAGCAGATGGTAATTCTCCGTGGATTCCAGACCGCTGCGTCCTTTGCTGGTATATCCGACCACGTGCGCGAAAAGATTGCTGTAAGGATATACACGGGTTTCATTTCCTTCCTCATCCACCTGAGTTTCCGCCAGAACTTCTCCTCCCGCAGCGGTAATATCTCCGCGAACTACCTGTTCCTCATAGGATTCCTGTCTCTTGTTGTAGGGACTATTCTGAAACTCATCGCTCAGTCTGGTATTAAAGTAGACAATATACCCGATCAGAGCAAGAAAAATTGCCACAAAAGTATAGGAAACCACTACGTACTCTTTACCACCGGAGGCTTTTTTCTGTTTCTTCTTCGATTTTTTCTTCCAGGCTTTTTTCTCTTGCCGCTCCAGTTCCTTTTGCTGCCGTCGGCTCAGATTTCCATGCTGATTTTTGAATTCGTTCTTGTCTTTCTTTCTCAAGTTGCGCTCCTTCATCTTCTCTCAAAATATACAGTCCCTGAATAATTGCCAGCATCACAATGGTACATATTACCGAGCTTCCTCCATAGCTGACAAGAGGAAGGGTAATGCCTGTCAGCGGAATGAACTTTGTAGTTCCTCCAACCGTCAGGAAAACCTGAAATGCATATTCCGTTCCCAGTCCAAGAGCAATCATTTTATAAAACTTATTGCTCATCTTCATGGAAATATTAACAATCATCAGAAAGCAGCTCATACATACCAGCAGCATACAGATGGCAAATATTCCTCCCAGCTCCTCACAGATTGCTGCAAAAATAGAGTCCTGCGTAACAACGGGAATCGTATCCGGAGATCCTTTGAAAAGTCCGGTGCCAAACCATCCGCCGGCACATATGGCAAAAAGCGACTGCACAATCTGATATCCGTTTGTCTCGTATACGGAAAAGGGATCCCGCCAGGCTACCACACGCTGGCGGACATGCCCGAACAGATAATACGCCAGAACCGAAGCCACTGCACCGCCGCCCAGACCTGCCAGCGCATAGAGAGGTTTTCTTGTCGCCACATACACCATTACCACGTAGGTGACAAAAAATACCAGCGCACTTCCCAGATCTCTGGAAAGAACCAGTATCAGTACATGAGCGCCGGCTACCGCCGTAGTGATTACCACATTTCTGAAACTGGTATTCCGACGCAAAATTCCCGCCATAAAAAATACAAATGTGATTTTCACCAACTCAGAAAACTGGAAAGTAACTCCTCCGATTTCAAGGGAAAGATTGGCTCCTCCGCTTACCGGGGCAAGAAGCCAGACTGCCGCCAGGCAGAGGATTCCCAGAATACCGTATACCCAGGTCAGATCCTTCAGCAGTTTTACTTTCCGGATAATCACAGGCACCAGAAGAGAGATTACAGTGCCGATCACCACAATGATGAATTGTCTCTCCGCCATGGAAAATTCCAGTCTGGTAAGTATAATAAATCCGCAGCTTAACAGAAGACACATATCATTGACCAGAAGCAATGAAGCCTTCCGATAGAAAATCCGGTAAATTACCTGAATCACAATGATATATGCAGCTACCTGAAGGTACATAATCAGAATATTAAATTCCATAGTCTGAAGATACATCACAAGAAAAGCGACAGTATCCAGAAAAAGCAGCAGGATGACCTGCTTTCTCAGCACATATTTTCTGTCCTCCTCATCACTTTTCTTGAAAACAGTAAAACACTGAAAGGTAAACAGTGTCATCAATATTACGATCAGATATTTCGATAATTCTACGATGATATTAATCATTCCAACTCACCCGCCTATACGCCGCGCCTGAAATGTCCTTTCGTACTTTCATAGGAAGGTTCCAGCACACGGTTATTTTGATATGCCCGTAAAAATTCTTCCGTTCTTGTCCTGACAGTATCCGGATCCTCCGACGTGAAGCAGAACCGGAACCCTCTCACGGGCAGTTCTCTGATCCTGGACATTTCTTTCATCAGACTGACGGGCACACTGTTATAAATAATATTATAACAGTAATCACAGCTGCATTGTACACGAAATTTTTTCTGATAGCGATCCTGCAGAAAAAGAACGGCATTCTGATGGTTGCACCGGTCCAGATTCTTTTTCACGCACTGAGCGGAAACCATAAGAGGTACATAACCATAAACAACCAGTTCACTGAAAAGGTTATTCCTCTGCAATATTTCCGATTCTTTCAGCTCCAGCGGAACAGTATCTCCTTCCATCCCCAGTTTTCTGAACAATTCGCCGCCTCTTTTGTTCCAGGGCGAAAGGCCAGCATTAAGAACGGCTTTTTTCTCCAGGCCTTTTGCTCTCAGATGCGCATACTGTTCCGGAGTGTGCACCAGATATCCGCATACATCCAGGTTTTCCGCTGCCGCAATAAGTTCCTCCAGTTTATCCGACTCCGGTTCTCTCACCATATAAGGCAGTTTCAGCCAGGGTTCTTTCCCATATTTTCTGCATTTCTCAAAGAAATTTTCATCAAAAAACTGCCACGATGCATAAATTCTTTTAATTTCCGGAAATTCCATCAGCATATCGGCCTGTTCTCTCCGGTCTGCCGATGCAGCAAAAAAGAAGCTTTCTCCATTATTCTGCTCTCCGCTTTCCGTTTTCGTCTTTTTATAGCCTCCGTCCTTTCTCCGGCTGCCCGCATTTACCTCATCCGTCAGCATGTCCAGGACTCTTCTGCGCATTTCATTTAGTTCCTGCATGGGAATAAAAATATCCTCATCCATTTTCAGATTCAGTTCCTGTACGGTAAAACAGGTGGCTCCTGTCTTTCTGATCTGTTTTTCCACACGCTCCCTGGACAACGGCTGATTTTTTGCCTGCTGGACTTCCGGGCCCTGCAGCGTTACTGTTTTTTTGCACCCTTCCGTCTGAAACACAGCCGGCTGGTTTTTCCGGAGACAGACGATCATTTTAACGGGGACCCGATCTTTTCCGGTCACGTATTTTTCATATATTTCATCAAACAGTTTTTCATTATGTGCCGGCCGTTTTCCGGCGGCTGACGCTTTCTCATTTTTCAAGGCCATCATATTGCGGCCGTTTCTCTGCAGATAGTACCCCTGATGGAAACCGTCTCTGTTATAGAGATCAAACAGTTCTTTCTTATCTTCTGCTGAAACGCCCTTCCATTTATCTTCCAGACATTGATCCAGATATTTCCGGTAAATCCTCACAACTCCCGCTGCATATTCCGGCCGTTTCATCCGGCCTTCTATTTTCAGGGAATCAACGCCTGCCGCAAGAATCTCCGGCAGGATTTCAATGGTGCACATATCTTTGGGGCTTAAGGGATAGGCGCTGTTTCTGTCATTCAGCTTTCTGCCGTTTTCAAATACCTGATATGGCAAGCGGCAGGGCTGAGCACACTTTCCCCGGTTTCCGCTGCGTCCTCCCAACATGCTGCTTAAAAGGCACTGTCCGGAATAGCAGTAACACAGGGCGCCGTGGACAAAGCTTTCGATTTCCAGTTCCGTGCTGCTGCGGATTCGTCGGATTTCTTCCAGTGACAGCTCTCTGGCCGTCACAATACGGGATGCCCCCATGCTTTCCAGAAGAGCAGCGCTTTCCGGTCCTGTAATGGTCATCTGGGTGCTGCAGTGTATCGGCAGATCGGGAAAGCAGTCGCGGATCAATGAAAACACGCCAAAATCCTGAACGATTACCGCATCCAGTCCGTTTTCATAAAAAGGGAGCAAATAATCATACAGCTCCTCTTCCAGTTCTCTTTCTTTAAGGAAGGTATTAACCGTCAGATAGAGCTTTTTCCCGTGAAGTCTGGTGTATTCAATAGCCTTCAGCATATGCTCTCTGTCCAGATTGTCAGCGTAGGCTCTGGCTCCAAATTTTTCTCCTCCGATATATACCGCATCTGCACCTGCCGCACAGGCAGCAGTCATAGCCTCAAACGAACCCGCCGGCGCCAGTAACTCTGTCTTCATCCCTCATAACTCCTTTTTTCAACCCTAAAAACACAAGAAGGAGATTACTCTGAAGCAATCCCCCTGATATTCATCATTTTAAACTTTCACTCTTCTCCTTCTGAAGTTTCTCATAATCCTGCCGCAGTGTTTCAAGTTCCTTCATGGAATTTTCCAGCTTGATCTGCGTATCGATCAGCTGATGTTTTAAATCATAAACTTCCTTATCTTTCTCCTGAGAATCTTCCTCAAACACTTCTGCCTGCCGTTTTGCCTTAAAGTAGTCGTCCGCTATATTCAAACTCAGCAGCGTGCTTTTTGTCTCTACAGGCTGTCTGTTATATCCCGGCAGTTCGCTCAGTTCGCCAATTTTATGATTTAAATAGGCAGCTACCTTCTGCAGATATTCCTCACTTTCATATCCGCTTAATTTAACGATTTTTCCTCCGATCAGAACCTGTGTTGTATTTTTTGTAGGCACTTGGCTTACCTCCATCTTCTTACTCTATCTCTATTATAATAGAAAATACAGGAAAAACAACCTTTTCTTTTACTCCTTATCCGGCATGTCGATTCCCAGATGTTCATACGCCTTCTTTGTTGCGCACCTGCCCCTGGGTGTTCTGTTTAAAAATCCGTGTTTCAAAAGATAGGGCTCATAGACATCTTCCAGCGTTCCGGCGTCCTCTCCGATGGCCGCCGCCAGCGTATCAAGTCCCGCCGGGCCTCCCCGAAATTTTTCAATTAATGTCAGAAGAATCCGACGGTCCAGGCTGTCCAGTCCATACTGATCCACTTCCAGAAGATCCAGTGCATATACGGCTGCCTCCTCAGTGATGACCCCGTCATACTTTATCTGAGCGAAATCCCTGACTCTTTTCAGCAGCCGATTGGCCAGTCTGGGTGTACCTCTGGAACGGCGGGCCAGAGCCCGGGCCCCTTTTTTGTCAATTTCAACTCCCAGGATTCTGGCAGAGTGAAAGATAATGGCCTCCAGTTCTTCTTCCGTATAAAACTCCAGATGATGAATCACGCCAAAACGGTCTCTCAAAGGCGCCGTTAAAAGTCCCGCCCTTGTGGTTGCACCCACCAGGGTAAAGGGGGGCAGATCCAGACGTATGGAACGGGCGGTAGCTCCTTTTCCGATCATAATATCAATCGCAAAATCTTCCATGGCAGGATAAAGCACTTCTTCCACCTGACGGTTCAGACGATGTATCTCGTCAACGAAAAGAATATCCCCTTTCTGCAGGCCATTCAGAATCGCCGCCATCTCTCCCGGTTTTTCAATAGCCGGACCGGAAGTCACTTTCATATGAACCCCCATCTCATTGGCAATGATGCCCGCCAGAGTCGTTTTACCCAGACCGGGCGGTCCGTAGAACAATACATGATCCAGGGGATCGTTTCTCTGTTTGGCAGCTTCTATATATATTTTCAAATTTTTCTTTGTCTTTTCCTGACCGATGTATTCATCCAGAAACTGAGGTCTCAAACTGCCTTCCACCTGAATATCTTCTTCCGTCACATCTGTAGTAATAATTCTTTTATTCATGATATCATTCCCGCTTTTTTACAACAGTTTCTTTAACGCAGCTTTCAATATCTGTTCCGTATCCATGTTCTCCGCATCTTCCACCTGTCTGACACTTCTGAGCGCATCCGTATTGGAGTATCCCAGGGCAGTCAGAGCCTGAACAGCTTCGTCCATGAACAGACTTCCCTGCTCACGGGGCGTCTCATTCCTTGCAGCTCCGGCCTTTTTCTGCTCAAAAATATCTTCCAGATCCAGTTTATCCTTTAATTCCAGTATCAGCTTCTGTGCCGTCTTTTTTCCAATACCCGGCGCTTTCGCCAGAACCTTCACATCCTCCGACAGAACAGCAAACTGTATTTCTTCGGAAGACAGAGCTGACAGAATTCCCAGCGCTGCTTTCGGTCCAATCCCGTTAACTCCGATAAGCAGGCGAAACAGATTCAGGTCTTCCTCCGTCAGGAATCCGAAAAGCTGTACCGCATCTTCCCTGACATGATAATACGTATGAATTTTTACCTCCATACCCGTGTGAAGATATTCCAGCATAGAACCAGGCATGAAAATCCGGTAACCGATGCCCCCGTTTTCCACAACCGCATAATCTTTTCCGATTCCGACGGTCTTTCCCTTTACATATACAATCATACTTTTTTCCTCTTTTCCTTCAAAAGCAGCGGCCCCATTCTCTTAATCATCTCTCTGCTGACAATCCCAATCAGAATTCCGGTGATAACACCTGATACCATGAGCACCGGCAGATAATAAATCAGGTAAAAGCTGGTCACCACGAACATGGCCACCGCCATCTGTGCCATATTGTGTGCCACACCTCCGGCCAGACTTGTGCCAATCACTCCCATTCCCCGGATCATTCGGACCGGTCCCATAACAGCCAGGCTGGCCGCTGCCCCGGCCAGACTGAACAGAATACTGAACAGATTGCCAAACAGAAATCCGATGACCGCCACACGGATAACAGATACCAGCAGCGCTTCTTTCATTCCATACAAATACAGCATAAAAACAATCATCAGATTGGACAGTCCCAGTTTTATTCCATAAACTCCGGGCAACAGCGGAATCAGCGATTCCACATAGCCCAGGAGTATGGCCAGAGCCGCGCACAGCCCCAGCACAGCCGTTTTCCGAACCATATTTTTTCCCTTTCTCCTTATCAGGAGGATACCGCATCCGGCATTGATGAGGTATCTTCCGTCCCGGTTTCCAGAATTACCCGGTTGGGCAGACATACTATGGTACCGCCCTCCCTGGTAATGGCATCTGAATCCATGCAGAGATGATCCGGACAGTCTGCCTGTATCATTCTGACTGCACCGTTTTTTATTTCGCACACGTTGGTGTCTCCAATTTCAATGATCTGATCCTGATTCAGGTCGTATTCTCCGTAAAGTTCATTGCCAACAGTAATACGCAGGACGCTGCCGGCTGGTCTCTGAATCAGCTGAAGAATGGCCCACAGCATCAAAGCAGCCAGAAGAATCGCTGCCGCAAGTATGATCTCTTTTTTTTTCATCTGTTTTTACTTTAACGTCTACTGGACGGTTACAATACAGTGACGGGGACAGTTTTCCACACATTTGCCGCAGTTGGTACATTTGTCAAAATCAATCCGGATGATATTGTCTTTCAGTTCCATCGCCTGTTCCGGACAGTTTTTCGCACACTTCATACAGCTGATGCATCCCGCGTCACACTCTGTCATGACAACTTTTCCCTTATCGGAACATTTGCATTTTACCAGACTTTTCTGTTCATAGGGAACCAGATCTATCAGATGCTGAGGACAGGCAGTTACACATTTTCCGCATGCCTTACACTTCTCCCTGTCCACCACTGCAAGGCCGTCAATGATTGAAATAGCATCAAAGGGACAGGCATTCACACAGGTTCCAAACCCGAGACATCCTTCATTACAGATTTTAGCTCCTCCATTAGGCACATAGATCATCATGGAACAGTCTTTGACACCATAATATTCATACTCTCTTTTGGCCTTGGAACAGCTTCCGCCGCAGCGGACAAAAGCAACCTTCCGCGCAGAGGCTTCCACTTTCTGCCCCATAATATTTCCGATGACAGCCGCCACATCTGCGCCGCCTACGGGACAGCCATCCACCGGAGCTTCGCCCTTTGCGATGGCCGCCGCCAGACCGTCGCAGCCTGGATACCCGCATCCGCCGCAATTGTTGCCGGGAAGCGCCTCTCTCACCGCTGTTTCTCTTTCATCCGTCTCAACGGCAAACTTTTTTCCGGCCAGACCCAGCAGCAGGCCAATAACGAGACCAATACCGCCGATGATAACTGCTGAAACAATAATTACTTCCATATCATCTGCTCCTTCCTACACCAGTCCGGAAAATCCGCAGAATGCAATCGACATCAATCCTGCAGTCAGAAGAACGATAGGCATTCCCTGAAAGGATTCCGGAATATCGTTATATTCAATTTTTTCACGAAGTCCTGCCATCAAAATAATGGCAATCGTAAATCCGATGGCTGTAAAAAAGCCGCAGACAACGCCCTGAAGAATATTGTATTCATTCTGCACGTTAGTAAGAGCCACACCCAGCACAGCACAGTTGGTAGTGATCAAAGGCAGATAAACACCCAGCGCACGGTACAGAGCCGGCATGGATTTTTTCAGAATCATTTCCACCAGCTGAACCAGAGCAGCGATCACCAGAATGAATGCAATCGTTTTCAGATAAGTCATATCCAGAGGCACCAATATAAACTCATAGATTAACCCGGTACACAGAGAGGAGAGCGTAATTACGAAAATTACCGCCGCACCCATGCCGGCCGCCGTATCCATCTTCCTGGATACGCCAAGAAACGCACACAGTCCGAGGAACTGACTCAGAACCACATTGTTTACCATAGCAGCTCCTATGGCAATAATCAACAGCTCTCTCATTTCCCGCTACCTCCTTTTTCTTTCTGATCTTCTGCCGAAGATTTCCCGGCACACAGCTCATTGGCACAGTTCAGGCAGCTGCTTCTGGAACATGCCGTAGTTCCGTCCTCATTTACCCGCGCACTGCCGATTTTGAATTTATTCTGAAAAGCAATCAGCATAGCCAGTACGAAAAACGCACCCGGTGCCATGATAAATATGGTGATGGGTTCATAGGACGACGGCATGACAGGGTAGCCGAAAATCTGTCCCGCGCCAAGCAGTTCACGGAAAATACCAATCAAGGTCAGTGCAATGGTAAATCCAAGACCCATGCCGATTCCGTCGAAGATTGATGCAACCACTTTATTCTTTGACGCATAGGCTTCCGCCCGGCCAAGAATAATACAGTTAACCACGATCAACGGAATATAAATACCCAGAGCATCATAAAGACTGGGAAGAAAACCTTCCAGCAAAAGTTCCACTATGGTCACAAAAGACGCCACCACTACAATATAGGCGGGCATACGCACTCCGTCCGGAATGACTTTCCGAAGGAGAGATATCATCATATTCGACATGGCAAGAATCACCATGGTCGTCAGCCCCATTCCCAGTCCGTTCATGGCTGAAGTTGTAACGGCCAGTGTGGGACACATGCCCAATATCAGCACAAACGTGGGGTTTTCTTTGATGATTCCATTATACAATCGTTCTGCAGGGGAATTCGCTTTCATCTTTTAATTGCCTCCTTTCAGATACCGGAACGTAAGAAGTCCGCCATTGACGCCGTTGGTCACCGCATTGGTCGTAATGGTTGCTCCGCTGATGGCATCGATTTCATTGTCAGCAGAAGCCCCGGATTTCGTATAGGTAAACTGTTCTACATTTTTCCCTGCAAACTGGCTCTTGAATGCATCCGTATCCGCGTTCATCCCAAGACCGGCAGTCTCACTGATACTTAAAATGGATATCCCGTTTAAAGTTCCATCCATCTGAACTCCCATGGAAAGCTGTATATCTCCGCCGTATCCTTCGCTGTCAGTTACTGTCAGAACATAACCCAGTAATTCTCCACTTTCATCCTGTGCTTCCATCACTGCGTCTATTGTCACATAATCCAGGCCATTATCCTTCAGATTCTGCTGCAAAGTCTCCAGGTCAACATCTGCCTCTGGAAATTCTGAAGCATTTTCAAATACTTCCTGACAGGCTTTTGCATTCGCCAGCTCCTCCTGGTGCGCGATGGGCTCCAGGGTTACCTGATACACAAGGCCCAGCAGCAGGCCTGCAACCAGCGTAATAGCCAGAAGCGCAGCCGTATCCTTGATAATCTTACCCATTCTGCTTACCCCCTTTACCGAATGCCTTCGGCATCGTTATCCGCTCAATCAGCGGCACCAGAAGATTTCCGAAAATAATGGCATAGGAAACACCTTCCGCCGATCCTCCGAAGAGCCGGAAAATACCTGTCAGAATTCCCAGAATCACACCGTATACCAGCTGACCTTTTTTCGTAATCGGTGATGTAACGTAATCCGTAGCCATAAACCAGGCTCCCAGCATCAGACCGCCGCCGAACAGATGGCCCAGTATATAATTGGCATCCAGTCCATGACCGCCGAAAATAATGATAAATACCAGAAAGCTTCCCAGATAGGTCAGCGGAATTCTCAGATCAATAATTTTCAGGCACAACAGGAAAACTGCTCCGATCAGAAGTGCGATAACGGAAGTTTCACCGATCGTCCCCTGCACATTTCCCACCAACAGACTGACCACATCCACAGACTGACCGTTTTTCAGCATCATAAGAGGAGTCGCGCCCGAAACGGTATCTACCGCTATGTTTCCGAAAGCACCCTGTGGAACGGAAAAATTCGTCATCTGAGTAGCAAACGAAATCAGAAGAAAACATCTGGCAGCCAAAGCCGGATTCATAAAGTTCTGTCCCAGACCTCCGAAAAGCTGTTTGACAATCAGAATGGCAAAAATGCCGCCAATGACCGGAATCCACCATGCTACAGCAGGCGGCAGATTCAGTGCCAGCAGAAGTCCTGTGACCACTGCGCTGAAATCTCCGACTGTCACCGTCCGTTTCATCAGCTTTTCATAAATATATTCTGTCAGGCCGCAGGTCGCCACACTGATGCAGATAATCATCAGCGCTCTCGGCCCGAAATTGTATACGCCGAAAATCGCCGCCGGCAGCAGCGCGATAATCACCATCAGCATAATGTAATCCGTCTTTACTCTGGAACGGATATGAGGTGATGATGATACGTGTATTAATTCACTCATACTTTCGTCTCCTCCTCTATTGTTTCTTGCGGTTCGCAAGAATTTCCTTCCGCATGGATTTGATAGACTGTGCCAGCGGCCGTTTTGCCGGACAGACATAACTGCAGCATCCGCATTCACAGCACTCCATGCCATTCATCTTTTCGAATTTTGCATAATCATGATGTTCGGCCACTTTGGCCAGACGGGATGGAACCAGATGTTCCGGGCAGTCGCTGACACAGCGGCCGCAGTTGATGCAGGCAGTTTCCGGCTGATCCGCCACATCATCTTTTATCATGCACAGCAGAGAAGATGTGGTTTTTGTCACCGGAACATTCAGATCAAACATGGCAAATCCCATCATCGGACCCCCGGAAATCAGTTTCGTCGGCTCCGCCTTAAATCCGCCGGATGCATCTACCAACTCCTGATAGTTAGTACCGATAGGCACATAATAATTCTGAGGATTGACTATCGCATCACCGGTGACCGTCACAATACGGTGCATCAAAGGAGTACCCAGCATAACTGCCTTATAGACAGCCACCACTGTGTCAATATTGTCCACAATACATCCCGCATCTGCCGGAAGCATGGAAGAATTGATTTTTCTTCCGGTCACGGCATAAATCAGCATACGCTCTGCCCCCTGGGGATATTTCGTCTTCAGTGATTTTACTTCTATCCGCGGCTCATTTTTCACCAGGTCTGAAATTCTGGCAATACAGTCCGGTTTATTGTCCTCGATACAAATGCAGCCTCTGGCATTGTCAAAAAGCTTCAGCATAACTTTCAGACCGCCGATCACTTTTTCCGGCTCTTCCAGCATTCTCCGGTAATCACTGGTCAGATAAGGCTCACATTCCGCTCCGTTTACCAATATGTACTGGATGTTCCCGGGCTCCTTGGGAGACAGTTTTACATGAGTGGGAAAACCGGCTCCGCCCATTCCCACAACTCCGCCGGATGAAATTCTTTTCAATATATCTTCTTTTGACAGTTCATCCAGATTGGCGACCCCCTGAAATTCCACCGTCTCATATTTTTCATCGTTTTCAATGACAATCGCATCGACCACAGAACCGACTGTGGTAAGGTGAGGGGCTATGTCTTTTACTGTCCCCGACACACTGGCATATAAAGGTGCGGATACGTATCCTCCTGCCTCCGCAATCATCTGTCCCATCAGTACATGGTCACCTTTTTGAACTACAGGTCTGGCCGGCGCACCGATATGCTGTGATAAAGGATAAACCAGATCACCCTTGGGATTCAAAGGCTGAATCGGTTTATCTTTCGACAGCTCCTTACCATCGTAAGGATGTATGCCGCCCTTAAATGTTAATATTCCCATTCAGACTCCTCCTTCACAAATACCTGTAAAAAGCTCATATTTCTTCTACTATAAACTAATTTTATTCAAAAATCACTATTTTTTCACCAAAAATAAGTATATAATTAAATGCAATTGGACGGAAAGGACACATTTTCATGAAAGTATCTCATTCACCTTTATCATTCGCGCCGGATTTGGAATATATATCCGATGCACCTCCTGAAAAACTTCTCTTTTTCGACATTGAGACAACCGGTCTGTCCTGGCGAAGCAGCCATCTCTGCCTGATCGGCATGATTTGTATGACTGCTGAAACCTGGCAGTTGACCCAGATTTTTCTGGAATCTCCTCTGGAGGAAGAAAAGGCTCTCCATATGTTTCTCTCCGAAATACGCTCCCGCTCTCTTCTCATCCATTACAACGGCAATGCCTTCGACATTCCATACCTGGCAGGAAAGTGTAGTTTTTATGGACTGGATGCGCCTTTTGACACAAAAAAAAGCCTGGATCTCTATCAAAGACTCCGGACCTTCCGCCGTCTCCTTCCGCTTGCCTCCATGAAACAGAAAGATATGGAATCCCTCATTGGATATTCCCGGTCAGATCATCTGAAAAGCAGTCAGATCGGAAACTGTTACAGACAGTATCTGCTGTACAAAGATACTGAGGCTCTGAATCTGCTGCTGCTTCATAACCGGGATGACCTGGAGGGAATGACGGCTATTGTTCCTCTTCTGGCGATGGAAAATTTCTTTTCCCGTTCCCATGAGGTCTCTCTTTTCAGTGAAAGTGAGACGGAAGTTACCTTCGCCATCACTGATAAGCCGGATGTTCCTGTCCCTCTTTCCTTTTCTTCCGGTCGCTTTTCGCTGAAGAGCAGAAAAGATCAGGTTCTGCTGACAGTCACCTGTGTTTCGGAAAACCTGAAGCTTTTCTTTCCCAATTACAGAGATTATTACTATCTTCCGGATGAAGATATGGCAGTTCACAAAAGTGTGGGACAGTTTGTAGAGCGCAGCCACAGAAAAAAAGCTACGCCATCTACCTGCTATCAAAAGAAAAAGGATATATTTCTGCCCGTTCCTCCCGGCTTCGCTCTGCTTCCTCTTTTTGCAGCCTGTTACGGAGACAGAGAACAGTTCTGCCTGAAAAAAGAACTCATTGGGAAAATTTCCCTCTGGGGAGAATATGTATCACAGATTCTTAACTATCTGCTCCGGATATAGTTTCATGTAAAAAGGACGGCTGTCTGCAACGCCGCCCTTTTTACATTCAATTACTACTTACTTATTCTTCCGCTGCTTCCTCTTCACTTTCTGTATCAGCAGCTGTTTCCAGTGCTTTCATGCTCAGGCTGATTTTTTTCTCTTCTCCGTTAAAATCCACAACCTTTGCTGTAATTTCCTGGCCTACGCTGAGAACATCCGAAGGTTTCTCCACATGCTCTCTGGAAATCTGTGAAACATGAAGAAGCGCATCCACACCCGGCTCCAGTTCAACAAATGCTCCGAAATCTGTCATACGGGCAATTTTCCCTTTTACAATGTTTCCAACCGCATAATTTTCTGCAGCTTTAAGCCATGGATTCTGATCTTCAAATTTCAGACTCAATGCAATTTTATCGCCGTTAATCTCTTTAATCAGTACGGTAATGGGATCTCCTACTTTAAATACCTTCTTCGGATTATCCACTCTGCCCCAGGACATCTCAGAAATGTGAAGCAGGCCGTCAGCACCGCCCAGATCAATGAAGGCTCCAAAATCTGTTACATTTTTTACAGTTCCTTCAACCACATCGCCAGGGTGAATTCTTTCAAACAGTTCCCTCTGTTTTTCTGCTTTGGCAGCCACAAGCAGCTGCTTTCTGTCACCGATCACTCTTCTTCTTCTGGGATTGAATTCAGTGATAACAAATTCAATTTCCTGATCGGCATATTTGGAAAGGTCTTTTTCATAAGTGTCAGATACCAGACTGGCCGGAATAAAAATTCTGGCTTCATCAATAACAACGCTTAAACCGCCGTTTAATACCTGTGCAACTTTTGCTTTCAGAACTTCATGATTCTCATAAGCTTCTTCCAGCCTTTTATTTCCTTTTTCCGCCGCCAGTCTCTTATAAGTAAGCAGCACCTGTCCTTCGCCGTCATTGACTTTCAGAACCTTAACTTCCATGGTATCGCCTGGTTTCGCCACAGTTGTAAGATCAACGTTCGGTTCGTTGGTATATTCGCTTCTTGTAAGAATACCATCTGCTTTATAGCCTATGTTCAAGATAATTTCATCCGGCTTAACGTCGATGACTGTACCTTCAACCACTTCTCCATTCCTTATCGTTTTAAATGATTCTTCCAGCATTTGTTCAAAACTTAATTCTGACATGTTTTTGAACCTCCTCAATTATATTATTTGGGGTCGATGCCCCTGCTGTAATACC
>JBMNRA010000047.1:0-21688 GCA_050944415.1 Ruminococcus sp. | reverse complement strand
AGACCGGAACCGATGGCAAAGGTCAGCCCTATGGTACGGTTGACATTGATGCCCATCAGCTGAGCTGCTCCCTTGTCTTCCGCCACCGCCAGCATTGCCTGTCCGGCTTTCGTATTGCGGATAAACATGGTCAGCACAACCATAATGATAATACATGAAATAATCGTTACAATCGTCTCTCCGCTGATGGTCAGCGCACCGTCAGCCAGTGTCAGAGACGGCATCGTTACTACAGACTGAAATGACTTCGTATCTGCACCGAAAACCAGAAGCGCTATATTCTGCAGCAGATAACTGACACCGATGGCCGTAATCAGAACTGCCAGCGAAGATGAAGCATCCCGCAGCGGTCGGTAGGCAACCCGCTCGATTACTACACCGAGCACCGTGCAGAATACCACTGCAATCAGAATTCCTACAAGAGGCGGACATCCGAATGTAGTGGTAGAAACCAGTACAACGTACCCGCCGATCATTATTACGTCACCATGGGCAAAGTTCAGCATTTTCGCTATACCGTATACCATGGTGTAGCCCAGGGCAATAATCGCATAAACACTGCCCAGACTGATGCCATTAAACAAATAAGATAAAAAGCTCATAGCACACCCCTCTGTCGTATATTTTTCATAATGTTATTTATTATACCCTGTACCCTGACGGTTTTCAAGATAAATTGTGTGCTATTGTACCAGATATTCCTTTTCCCGCAGTGTTTTTTCCACCAGATCCAGAATTTCTTCACTTTGTGCCGTCACTGTATGGTAATGATAACCGGAAGTCACGTTCAAAAGAGGACTGGATTTCCCATTTCTGATTCCCTCAATCAGCTTTTCCACATCCCTGCGCGATCCAATCCCCAGGTCGGCCTTCAGCTTCCCATAAACTTTATGGTTAACGAAAACATCCTGCACCTTTCCTCCCAGGTCCACAATGGAATACAGCTCATCCACAATATCCTCATTTCCGTGACAGACTTTGAAAACCCTCCTGGCGCATTGATCCGAATGACAGATATAACCTCTGTTTGTCGATACAATATCATAGTCAGCTGCGCGAAGCAGTGCAATATCCTGCACAATAACCTGACGGCTTACCTCGAACATTTCCGACAGCTTTCCTCCGGATACCGGCTGACTGCCGGACTGTATCACCTTTAAAATCTCACTTCTTCTCTTCTCACCATTCATCGCTTTCTCCTTCCGGCTCAGACCGCATGAAGATTTTTAAGAGAAATATCCAGGATCGGCGCGGAATGGGTCAGTGCCCCGCTGGAAATAAAATCCACTCCTGCCGACAGATACTGCCCGATGTTCTCTTTCGTCACATTTCCTGAGCACTCCGTCTGAGCTTTTCCGTCAATAAGAGCCACCGCTTCTTTCATCATATCCGGCGTCATATTGTCAAGCATAATAATATCTGCTCCCGCCTCTACCGCTTCTTTTACCATCTCCAGATTTTCCACTTCAACCTCTATCTTTCTGACAAAGGGAGCATATTCTTTTGCCATCTCTACGGCTTTCTTCACGCTTCCCGCCGCCCCGATATGATTGTCTTTCAGCAGAATGCCGTCCGACAAATTATATCTGTGGTTACATCCGCCTCCTACTTTCACCGCATATTTTTCAAAAATTCTCATATTTGGCGTAGTTTTTCTTGTATCCAGCAGCTTCGTTTTGCTTCCTTTCAGCAGAGCAGCCACTTCATGGGTGTATGTGGCGATTCCGCTCATTCTCTGAAGATAATTCAGCGCCGTCCGTTCTCCTGACAGCAGCACGCGGATATCGCCTGTGAGCACCGCCATTTTCATACCTTTCTTTACTTCATCACCGTCCTGCACGAAAGCTTCCATCTGTGTGTTTTCATCCAGAAGTTCAAATACACGGCGAAACACTTCCATTCCTGCCACAATACCGTCCTGTTTGCATATCAGTTCCACCTGACCCATACGGGGGGCCGGCATAACTGCATTGGTGGTAATATCCTCACTGGTAATGTCTTCTCTCAAGGCCTGCAGAATCAGTTCATCCGCATTTAGCTTCATGGTAATTGGATTGTTCATGTTGTTTTCTCATCCTTTCCGTCTCTTTTTCAATGGATTGTCTATACTTCTCTTTTATCTTTTCATAATCTGAATAAACCGACAGATCCAGATCCTTCCATATTTTTTCATCGGTCCTGATTTCGGAAAACTCCTCCCGGATTTTCGCCGCAGAACGTTTGGCAAACACCAGGCTCTCCAGCAGAGAGTTGCTGGCCAGGCGGTTCGCCCCATGTACACCGTTGCAGCTGGTCTCACCCACTGCGTAAAGCTGTTCCATGGAAGTCCTGCTGTTTTTGTCTACCTTGATGCCGCCCATGAAGTAATGCTGGGCCGGAACCACAGGGATACATTCTTTCGTCACATCATACCCCTCCTCAAGGCATTTCCGGTAAATGTTCGGAAAATGACTCTTTATTTTCTCTTCCGGAATATGTTCCATGGACAGCCACACGTAAGGAGTATGATCTTGTTCCATCTGTCTTCTGATTGCCGCTGTCAGGAGATCTCTGGGAAGCAATTCATCTACAAAACGTTTGTGATCCGCATTATAAAGTACCGCTCCCTCTCCTCTTACTGATTCCGAAATCAGAAACCGTCGTCCTGGTTTTCTGGAATACAACGTAGTGGGATGAATCTGGACGTAATCAATGTTTTCCAGTTCTATACCATGCTTCAGCGCTACCGCCAGACCGTCTCCCGTCAGATGGGGGAAATTAGTGGAATGCTCGTAGAGTCCTCCCACGCCGCCGCAGGCCAGCACCGTCTCCTTCGCTTCTATGGTCGTCAGACTGCCATCCTCTTTCCGACAGACAATACCGTAACATATATTGGCCCGGCATACCAGATCTATCATAGTGGTTTTTTCCAGAATTTTCACATTCTTTCTTTTCTCCACCTGGGCCAGAAGTTTCTTCGTAATTTCCTCGCCGGTGATATCCTCATGAAAAAGAATACGAGGTCTGGAATGACCTCCTTCCCTGGTAAAAGCCAGATGGCCGTTTTCTTTCGCAAATTCCACACCGTATCCGATCAAATCTCTGATAATTTCCTGTGAGGAGCGTATCATAATATCCACAGATTCCTCTCTGTTCTCATAATGACCGGCTTTCATGGTATCTTCAAAATAACTGTCGTAATCCTCTTCCCCCCGCAGCATACAGATGCCGCCCTGGGCCAGGAAAGAATCGCTGTTTCGGGTCTCATCTTTGGTGATCATCAGGATTTCTTTATCCTCCGGAAGATTCAACGCACAGAACAGACCTCCAACTCCCGTTCCTACTATTAAAATATCTGTCTTCATATCTCTCATCCCTTCCTCCGTTCCGCCAGTTTCAGCATATTCTCCAACGGTCTGTTCGCCTTATCCTTCAGTTCATCTGTCAGAAACACTTCATTTTCTCCGGTTTCCAGAACGCGAATCACCTTTTCCAGTGAATTTTTCTTCATATCCTGACAGCACAATCCGCTGCCCGGCATAAGAAAAAGCTTGTCCGGATTTTTTCGTCTCAGCTCAGAAAAAACTCCCTGCTCTGTACAGACAATGAATGTTCCTTCACTGCTCTTTGTGGCATAGTCAATAATTCCCGCCGTACTCCCTATGTAATCTGCTTCTTTCAGAACTTCAGGCCTGCATTCCGGATGGGCCAGAACCCTGGCGTCCGGGTTTTGCTTTTTGCTTTCCCGCACTTCCTCTGCCGTCAGCGAAGCATGTACGTGACAGAAACCTTCATTGAAAATAAATTTCTTTTCCGGCAGAAGGGATGCAATATATCTTCCCAGATTTTCATCCGGGATAAAATAAATATTTTTATTGGGCAGCGACTTCACAATCTTCAGTGCATTAGAAGATGTAACGCATACATCGGAACATGCCTTCAGCTCCGCTGTGGAATTCACGTAACACACTACCGCCACATCTTCATACTTTTCCCTGACCATTTTTATTCTGTCTGCCCTGGCCATATGAGCCATGGGACAGTCCGCGTCTTTGTCCGGCATCAGAACTCTTTTCTCCGGATTCAGAGCCTTCGCACTTTCTCCCATAAAGGAAACTCCGCAGAACACAATGGTCGACTGAGGCACTTCTGAGGCCAGTTTGGCGAGATAATAGGAATCTCCTATATAATCCGCTGCCTCCTGTACCTCTTCCGGCACATAGTAATGGGCCAGAATCACAGCATCTTTTTCCTTTTTCAATGCCTGTATTTTCTCCATCCTCTGATTCATCATCAGTCCTCCTATAACAAACATATTGCTGTTCATTATAGCACGAGTCTTTTCAGCTGACAAGACAGTTGTAAATTTACAGACATGTTGCCATGTTTTCTTACCAGTATCCGCGGACATACTGAAAATACAGTTTTCGCAAGCCTCTGAGATGTTTCAGAACAAAAAGACAGGTTTCCCTGTAAATTTCAAATACCTGTCTGCGCTGCTTCCTGGAAACCACTTCGTTTCCATAAGCTGACAGCAGCGCTGTACGAATTGCATTCTGAGCTTCTTCCAATGAAATCGACGAAATCTGGTCGCTGAGAACCTGTGCAAATTTTTTCTCCTGACCGTCATACTCTGTAAAAAAACCTCCGAAATGAAGAACTTCCATCATCTGGGCATATAACCGATCCGCCCTCCATCTGGGATATCTTTTTCTGAGTTCCCTTCTTCTTACTGCCAGAATCTTCCCCGCCAGCAGCAGAAAAACAAGAAACGCCAGAAGCGGAAGCGCAATCATCTGAATCAGATGTCCCTGATTGACTTCCGGGGCGCTTTCGTCTCTCTGATTTCTTTCCTCCTCCTGTGTTTCTGTCTCAGTCTCTTCATCGGGAACAGGTGTGATTTCTTCTCCCTCCTGAACTGTTTCATTCTGAATCACATCCCCCTGAGGTTCCTCCGGGGCTTCCAGCGGATTTACCGGCGATGCGACCACGCTGCCCGGCGGAGTGGCTTCCACTCTTTCCCAGCCCTGACCCGGCAGATAGATTTCTGTCCAGGCATGGGCATTTTCATCGGTAACAACTGCGCGGAAACCCTCTTCCGTCTGACTGAACTGGGAAGGACGCGCAATATACCCGGTGACATACCTGGAGGGAACGCCGTAAATCCGGTACATCAGTGCCGCCGCCGTGGCAAAATGCTGGCAGTAGCCTTCCCCGCGCTCAAACATATAATATTCGATGGTATCCCGTCCCAGTGGTACCTGTCCCGGTGTCCTGCTGTATGACATTCTTTTCTGAATCAGGGTCAGGATATGATCCGTCATCGTATCATAGTCAGTCAGCGGATATTCTTCACAGAGGCTGACCAGCTGCGGCAGATTCCCCACTGGTATTTCCATATAATTCTCCGCAGCGTAATCGCCATAAGCCCCGCCTCTTTCCATATCCGCAAACGGGGAAAATTCCACCGGAAGCAAAACTTCGTCTCCCTCTGCCAGATCCCGGACCTGCACGGAAATGCCGGAAGTATCTTCGTCTGCATAGCCTGTAAACCTGGAAATCTGGCTCTCCGTCCCGTTCTGTATGCCCTGCTGCATCAGGAATTCACTTTCATCAGCTATTTCCCAGTATTCCCCCATATAACGGCTGCCGGTAAAATCTTTTAAATACAGAATCTCCTCCGGTCTTTCTGACGCCACTATTTCCAGCTTTTCCTGACCGATAGACGCCTGATTGCCTCTGTTTACTCCGCCTGCCTGCTCCTTCCCGGTAACCCGGACAGACAACTGGTGAATCTCTTCCTGAATTCTGGAAGCAGCATTCAGAAGTCCGTCCACTGCTTCACTTTCCGTTCTGTAAAACAGCCCCATAAAAATGAGAAAAAGTCCCAGGGTCAGAAATGCTCCCGCAAAAGCCCCTCCTGCCGGTCTTTTCCTCCTGTGACCCGCTCCCAGAATCCATGTGCCCGCGTGGAAAACAACCAGCAGGCATATTTCCAGAATATCCAGCTTCTGCCCCAGCAGGGGGCCCAGGAATACCATGGGGACAGATATGATCAGAAACAGCCAGGCCATCCTCAGAACATAAGTAAGCAAAAACAGAAGCAAAGCGCAAAGCGCTGTAAAAAGAATGACTGTTTTCGTTACATCATGCTCCGTCAGTTCCCAGATATTGGTTTTGACAGTCCGATAAACGAAGGCCAGTTCTTCCGGCAGCTCCTTCATATACCGGTAAATCCAGACACATCCTGCCGCGGCCAGAGGCCAGGACAGAATTCTCCAGCGTCCTTTCGGTACTCCTGCCAGCCAGATCACCAGACAGACCGCTGCCGTCACAGCCGCCGCTTCCTGCAGCTGAAAATTAAGAAACAGTACAAAATCCAGCGCATACAGTATTCCCTCCGCGCCGCACACGAAGCACAAAAGCAGCAGAAAACCTGCCGCATATCCCTTCCGAACATCTCTGTCAGGCAGTCGGTCCCTGTAAAATCTGATTCCTCTGTCATTTTCTTTTTTCAGACGACCCACCTCCTTCACATCGTCTGCCGGCACATTTCTTCTGTAAACTTCATGACCATCTCTTCATTCCGATACAGTTCCAACTGCAGATTCAGCCGAAGCACATTTTCCCCCGGTCTCCAGATACGATATATTTCCTCCGATTTCCTGCCATCCCCGGAAGTTTTTCTGCCATTTCCCGTGGTAATCAGCAGATTTTTCATCATACTGTACATTTCATCCGGACGTTCCACAACCTGACTGACCATATTTCCCGAATCTGACGCCCGCCACCACACCCGGTGAATCATCTCCCATTGCACCAGATCCCGGGAAATGGCCGCAGCCAGCTCCCAGAAAGCATCCATGCGGCGGATATCCTCCTGACCGCCGCCTTGCAGATCCAGGAAAAAATCCACCATTTTTTTCTTTTCCGATGCATATTTTCTGCTCATAAGCTGATCCATCCGGGCACTGAGCTTCCAGTGAATATCCCGCATGGTATCGCCTTCCTGATAATTCTGGATCTGATAGATTTCCGGCGGCTGATTGCCCGGGCGGTCCGGCTGACTGTAATCGCCGGGAGTATTGCTCTGCGGCAGAAGGGGACGCAGGTCCATAATCCTCACATCCCAGCCCGGCATCACCAAAAGATCCACGTTTTCCCGGCAGCTTCGCTTTTTCCCAAACAAAGACAGGTAATCCCATACTTTAATGCTGCTCACGCCGATCTTCAGAACTCCGCAGTAATCTGATGCAATGAAAAAATCCATCTGCGTCTGTCCTTTGCCTGCCACACTGCTCTCCATCTGCTGGAAATATCCGATCCCCTCCCTGCAATTATCATAATCTATACGCACCCGGAAGCGCAGAACCGGAAGCCAGGAGCGATTTGCCACTGTCACCGTTCCTCTGGCCGGCTCTCCTTTGCCCACAGTGTCCCCCTCTATCTGAAGGCTTACTTCCAGTCCGGAGGACAGCCTTCGGGAAAGAAACCACATGATTATGACCACCAGAACCTCTGCCATAAAGAAAATCATCAGACTTTCCAGCTGATATATGCCTGCCAGATAGAACGTTGCAAACAGAAACAGAATACAGATTATTCTGCGCATTTACTGCTTCCTCCCCATTACCGGTTTTTTCGTGTTTTCCAGAATGTCGGCGATAATATCCTCAATATCTCTGCCGTCCACTTTGGCTTTTACATTCGGCATCATACGATGACGTACCACCATGGGAAACTGCTCTTCCACATCTGAAGGGGAAACAAAATCATTCCCCGACAGCCAGGCTGCACTGCGTGCCATTTTCACCAGAGCAATAGTGCCTCTGGGACTGGCTCCTGCCTCCAGATATGTGTTGGTTCTGGTAGCTGCTATCAGCTTTACAATATATTCATAAACGGTATCATGAATATAAAGCCGGGATACTTCTTTTTGCATCTCCAGAAGGGTTTTCATTCCAATCATCGGATGCAGATGATCCGTTCTGCTTCCCTCTGCCGTTTCTTTCGCCATAGCCAGTTCACTTTTAAAATCAGGATATCCGATTGTCATGCAGATCAGAAAACGGTCCATCTGAGCCGGCGGCAGCATCTGTGTCCCCGCACTTCCCAGAGGATTCTGGGTTGCTATGACAAAAAAAGGGAAAGGAACTTTGCGTGTCACCCCATCCACAGTCACCTGATGCTCCTCCATAACTTCCAGAAGCGCTGACTGAGTTTTAGGCGAAGTTCTATTGATTTCATCAGCCAGCAGCAGGTTGCAGAACACAGCTCCGGGCTGATACACAAATTCCTGAACGTCCCTCCGGTAAAGTGAGAATCCTGTCAGATCAGAAGGCAGTACATCGGGAGTGAACTGCACACGTTTCCATTCCATTCCCATCATTTTGGAGAATGCCAGCGCAAGAGTTGTCTTTCCCACTCCAGGTATATCTTCCAGCAGCACATGCCCTCCCGCCAGCAATGCTGCCATGATCTCTCTGGTTACGTTCTTTTTTCCCAGTATAACCCGGTCCGCTTCTTCCAGTACTTTCCAGGCCAGCTCTCTGTATACACTCATAAAATTCATCTCCTCCTTCTTATACTATCTAAAACTTTGCCTGCCAGGTCAATAGGGGAACTGTGAATTTTCTGTAAAAAAATACAGGACATACCTTTTCAGGTATATCCCGTATTATGATTGTCCGATTACTGCATCTCTACGTATGCACCGTCCTGGATCTGAAGAACCATCGGAGCTTTTTCCGGCTCACCATCTGCAGACCACTTGATTTCCGGTGATGTTACGCCGCTGTAAGTAATCTCAGTCATTGCCGTTTTTAAGCCGTCACAAATATCAGATGCACTCATATCCGTTGTGGCATTCATCTGCTCCAGCGCCTGTTTCAGAATATAGATTCCATCATAGGCGTCTGCTGCAAACTGATTCGGTGTTTCTCCGTACTCTTTTTCATAAGTACTTACAAACGTGCTGATAGCCTCACTTTCAGATGTGGGGCAGAAAGGCGCCAGGAACATTACTCCGTCTGCCAGTGACGCATCAAAGTTTTCCACGTTCAGAATTCCGTCCATTCCGTCTACACCGAAGAAAATCGGTGAAAAGTTCATACTCTTTGCCTGCTGCAGCACCAAAGAAGCCTCCTGATAATAGAAAGGCATGAACAGCAGCTCTGCTCCGGCATCTTTTGCTTTCTGCAGCTGTACGGAAAAGTCTGTCTTATTATCAGCAGTAAAAGCTTCCGCTGCCACAATTTCCAGACCCTGATTCTTCGCCTCTGCTGCAAATGCCTCGTAAATACCGGAAGAATACGTATCTGAGCTGTCATAAATTACTGCAATCTTGGTAGCCAGCTTGTTTTCTCCAATATACTGAGCAGATTCCACGCCCTGGCTGGGATCCGAGAAACAAACACGGAATGCATTATCATACTGTACACATTCAACTGCCGTTCCGGAAGGTGTCAGCTGGAACATATTGTCATTATGAGTTTCCTCAGCTACCGCAATACAGGGTGTAGAAGTAACGGAACCGAGAATCATCTGTGCGCCCCAGTCTTTCAGTGTGTTATAAGCGTTTACCGATTTCTCAGCGTCATTTTCATCATCTTCAAACTGGAACTCCACCTGTTTTCCGTTAATTCCGCCTGCTTCATTAATCTCTTTTACTGCCAGTTCAGCACCATTCTTTACAGCCATTCCATACACGGCTGTGCTTCCCGTTATCGGTCCGATACCGCCGATCTTAAAAGTATCACCGCCGCTTTCACTGCTCTGCGTTTCTTTCCCTCCGCATGCAGTGAGACAGGATGCTGCCATAACTGCAACTAAAGCAAGGCTTACGAATTTCTTAAAATTTTTCATACCTGCTCCTCCTTAATATATTTTATACTGGAATATGATACTCTCTGCGGTTTACTTTGTCAATCAGCTTTTTCTTTTTTACTCCACATTCACCCAGATATTGCCCTCTGTATTACTCTTAACACAGGCTTTTACAAACTTCATGCCGTGAACGCCGTCTTCCACCGTGGGAAAAGTATAGCTCTCCGGCTCTCTTTTCTCCAGACGGGCAAGAAGATGTTCGCAGAAAGAATGATAAATATTTCCGAAAGCTTCATAATATCCTTCCGGATGGCCTGCCGGCAGTCTGGACAGTCTTCTGCTCTCATCACACATATATTCCCTGTTGGCGGACAGAAGCATCGTTGGCTCATTGATTTTCGTATATTTAAGAAGTCCTGGAGCCTCATGACTCCATTCCAGTGAACCTTCGGTTCCAAATATCCTGATTTTAATGCCGCATTCATATCCGATGGCAATCTGAGAAGCCCACAGAGTTCCGGTAATGCTGTCGCCGAAATCCAGCAGAACTGTTGTATTCGTTTCCAACGGAAGATCTCTGGGATATGTATCAAACCGTGCCAGAACCCGCTTGATGGTCAGACCGGTGGACTGTGCAATCAGCTGTTCCAGATGAGTGCCGATATCGCCGGTACATAAGGATTCACCCACAATCTCCGGGTCAAAGCGCCATTTTGCCTGATCTGATTTTTTCTGTACCAGTGACGAAATCACCCAGTCCTGAGGATACTCTGCCACCACATGAAGAATATTGCCGATTTTTCCCGCCTTAATCATCTCACGGGCCTGGCGGATTACCGCATATCCTGTATAAGTATAGGTCAGACCAAACAGCAGATCCTTCTCCTTCGCAATTTTTTCCAGTTCTTCCGCCTGCTCCAAATTAAAGGCCAGCGGCTTGTCACACATTACATGAATGCCTTGTTCCATAAAACATTTGGCTATTTCGTAATGGCTCACATTGGGAGTGGTTATAACTACAAATTGAATTCCATCTTCTCTCTTTGCCTCTTCAACCGCCATTGTCCTGTAATCCGGATAAATCCTGCTCTCATCGTGAATATGCCATTTTCTTCCTGCTTCCAGATTTTTCTGGGAATTTCTCGTAAAACATCCGGCAACCAGTACCGCAAGATCATCCATCAAGGCTCCATGGCGATGTACGTCTCCAATAAACGCCCCATTTCCGCCGCCAACCATTCCAAATCTTAATTCCATTTTTTACATCCTTTCTTTAGATATTTTCTGCCATTTCTCCGGGTCAGATTAATCTTACTATAAAATTTCCCATACCAAAAGTAAATATAAAATATTGCTTACTTTCATAAGAAATTTCAAAAAAGCCGGGCAGCTGATGCCGCCCGGCAAAACTTTTCGTTCTTTTATTAATAATTTTCAGCCTTAACCTGGAAATACGCCTGAGGATGCGCACAAACGGGGCATACTTCCGGAGCCTTTTTCCCCACACAGACATGACCGCAATTTGAACACTGCCAGATCATATCTCCATCCTTTGAAAATACCAGTCCGTCTTCCACATTAGCTAACAGTTTCCGATATCTTTCCTCATGTTCCTTCTCTATCGCAGCTACCCCTTCAAACAGAGCTGCAATATCATCGAAACCTTCCTCTTTTGCCTCTTTTGCAAAGGTGGCGTACATATCCGTCCACTCATAATTCTCCCCAGCTGCTGCATCTTTCAGATTTTCAACAGTAGGGCCGATTTTTCCGCCGTTTAGAATTTTAAACCAGAGTTTCGCATGTTCCTTTTCATTGGCAGCAGTCTCTTCAAAAATAGAAGCAATCTGTACATAGCCATCTTTCTTGGCCTGAGAGGCATAATATGTATATTTGTTTCTTGCCTCGGACTCTCCCGCAAAAGCTGTCTTCAGATTAGCCTCTGTTTTGGTTCCTTTTAAATCCGCCATATTATATTTTCTCCTTTCAAATTAATGGAAGGGTTTTAACCCCTGACACCAGATTTATACATACATCATACGCTCTTTTGCCATAAATTTCAATCTTTTCTGAACATTTTCTTTCCATATACATACACTAATATGAAAGTTTTTTCGAGGTCAATTTATGGAATTCTTTCATAATCTGACGCATATGGAACCGGGGCAAAGTGCCGTCATAGACAGCATCTCTCTGCCTGTTCCTTCCCGCAGAAGAGTGCAGGAGCTGGGCATCATTCCCGGCACAGAGATCACCTGTCTCTATACTGCCCCCTCCGGAGATCCCATGGCATTTTCTGTCTGCGGGACTGTTATCGCCATCCGGCGGGAGGATGCACAGATGATATCTATTGTCTCCCTTTCTTCCAGAAAAACCATTGCACTGGCTGGTAATCCCAATGTGGGAAAAAGCACTCTTTTCAATCAATTGACCGGACTGAACCAACATGTGGGAAACTGGCCCGGAAAAACGGTGGAGTCAGTAACAGGAATCTGCCACTTTCATGGTACCGAATATGAATTTACCGATCTCCCCGGCACTTACTCCCTTTTTTCCCGATCCCGTGAAGAAGAGGTTACCGGCGAATTCCTGTCCTTTGGTTATTTCGACCTTGTAGTCATCATCTGCGATGGCGGATGTCTCCAAAGAAATCTTATTCTGGCCCTTCAGATTCTGGAAATTACATCACATGTGATTCTCTGTATCAATATGATGGATGAAGTAAAACGCAGGAAAATTACCATTGACCTCCCGCGTCTTCAGCAGATGCTTGGTATTCCCGTTATCGGCATTACGGCCCGCAGGAAAAAAGATCGCGAAAAGCTGCTCAGTGAAATCGAACGCTGTCTGCAGAATGAAAATTTTCCGTCGGATTCTGCCCTCATCCATTATCCCAATCCGCTGGTACAATCTCTTCAGAATATACAGGCTTTTTTTCGAGAAAATACCCCCTCACTTTTTCTGCCCCGCTGGACGGCACTGCAGCTGCTGGACTCCCCCGATACTTTTCTTCCGGTAATTGAAGCCCATCTGTCCATGCCTTCCTCGTTCTGGGATGATTTAAAGATAAAACTGCAGAGAGAAGCACTGGAACTGAAAAATCATCTTTCCAGTCACTGGAAAGACTCCCTTTCCTGTGCAATCGTCCGGACAGCCGGTGAAATAGCTGATGCCACCGTTGTGATGCCCCGTGAAAAGAGCCGCAGACAATCCGCTCTGGATCGTCTTTTTACCAGAAAACAAACTGCTTTTCCCATCATGCTGCTGGGACTTTTTCTGATTCTCTGGCTGACGATTTTCGGCGCCAACATTCCTTCCGCCTGGCTCAGCCAGGGCATGACTTTCCTCGGTCAGATGCTTGCTGATACCTTTTCTTCCTGGGGAATTCCAGATTTTCTCAACTCGCTTTTAACCGACGGCATTTACCGCACAACTGCATGGGTCGTCTCCGTCATGCTGCCTCCCATGGCAATTTTTTTCCCTCTTTTTACCCTTCTGGAAGATTTCGGGTATCTGCCCCGTGTCTCCTTTAATCTGGATCACCAGTTTGAAAAATGCCGAACCTGCGGAAAACAGGCGCTGACTATGGCCATGGGGCTGGGCTGCAATGCGGTTGGGGTCACTGGCTGCCGCATTATCGATTCCCCAAAAGAACGTCTGATTGCCATATTAACCAACAGCCTGATGCCCTGCAACGGACGATTTCCCACTTTAATTCTGATGGCCACTCTGCTGCTGGGGTGTACTGGCAATGGAATGCTTTCCTCCGTTAAAACCGCTTTCCTTCTGGTGCTGTGCATTTGTTTTTCCGTTTTTATGACTTTCCTGGTGTCCGCCCTCCTGTCAAAGATTATAAAAAAAGAAAATCACTCTTCTTTTTTTCTGGAACTTCCTCCCTATCGGAAACCCCAGTTTGGAAAGGTGATTTTACGATCGATTTTGGACCGCACCGTTTTTGTCCTTGGCCGGGCTGTGGCTGTGGCAGCTCCCGCCGGACTTCTCATATGGATTCTGGCTAACGTCTGTCCCGGCGGTCACTCGCTGCTGTACTATATTTCAGCCTTTCTGGACCTGCCGGGAAGGCTGATGGGACTTGACGGAGTCATCCTTCTCGCTTTTATTCTTGGTTTTCCTGCCAATGAAATCATTCTGCCCATCATGCTTATGATCTATATGAACCAAAACCAGCTGACAGAACTTGGCAGCATTTCCCAGCTTGGCCCTCTTCTTCTTTCGCAGGGCTGGAGTCCGGTCACTGTTCTATGTTTTCTCGTTTTTTTGCTGATGCACTGGCCCTGCTCCACTACCTGTCTTACCATAAAGAAAGAAACAGGAAGTCTTTGCTGGACAGCAGCTGCTGTTTTACTGCCGGCTCTATGCGGTATTATACTCTGCCTTGTGATTTCCGCCGTTTCTCATCTCTTTTATCTATAAAATAAAAACCAGATGCACAGAATCTGGGCAATGAGGATCAGCGGAACTCCTGCTGTAAACTTGATATGTTTCGTTTTATGATGAAAAAAAGCCATTCCCAGGAGAGCCCCCGGCGTACCTCCCGCTACAGCAAGCAACAGCAGGGTGCTCTCCTGAATCCGCCATCTTCCATTCTTTGCCTTCCATTTATCAATACCATACACGGCAAAGGTAATCAGATTAATAATAAGAAGATATCCTGCGGCATAAATCATAATTAACTCCTTTATTTTATCATTTATTTACTTGTAGATTCTACTGCAAGCTGTTACAATACTGGAGGAGGAGGAAAACCAGTGTACTATTTTATCATAAACCCGAAATCCCGTTCCGGTGCGGGGCTTAAACTGTGGCAGAAAGTCCATGAACTTCTGTCCGCGGAACATGTGCTCTTCCGGTCTTTTTTTACAAAATGTCCCGGACATGCCACATCTCTGTCTGAGCGCATTTCCGATCATTTAAAATCCGGGGACACCCTTGTGGTCCTGGGCGGTGACGGTACGCTTAACGAAGTTTTCAATGGACTGAAATATCCTCAGATAACTACCTTCGCCTATATTCCTACCGGTTCTGGAAACGATTTCGCCAGGGGCATGGGACTGGCAACCGATATCCGCGAGGCTGTCAAAGCTATTTTAAGTCCTTCCGAAATCCGAAAACTGGATATCTGCCGATGCAGAACAGAAAATAGCAGAAAAAAGTTTGGCATAAGTTCCGGCCTTGGATTTGATGCGGGGATCTGCCACGAAGCGCTGTCATCTCCTCTTAAAAATTTTTTGAATAAAATTAAATTAGGTAAGCTGACTTATACGATTATCGCATTGCGTCAGCTTCTTTTTTTCCGTCCATTCACCCTTCAGATTATCACAGACGGTCAGAAAAAAGCAACCTTTAAAAAAGTATATTTCGCCGCTGCCATGAACCTGAAGTATGAGGGAGGGGGATTCCAGTTTTGTCCCGATGCGGAGCCCGATGACGGATATCTGGATCTGTTTCTCGTTCACAATCTGCCAAAACCTAAAATACTTTTGCTGCTCCCAACCGCATTCTGGGGAAAACATACCCGTTTTAAAGGCATCCGGCTGCTGCGGTGCCGCAGAGCCCTGCTTCTGTCTGACAGAGAGCTGCCTGTCCACATTGACGGCGAATCAGCCGGGTTTTCCTCCAGTGTGCTGATGACTGCGTCATCAGAGCAGCTTAACGTTATTGTAAAATAAAAATCCGGAGGAATGGTGAAATGTTGATTTTTATATGGACCTGCATAATCCTGATTTTTCTTATATTGCTGTTTTTCTTTGCACTGCTGCCCCGCACTGACAGGCACGGACAATGCAGAAGGTTCTGCGGCCTTCTTTTCGCCCACAGAGGCCTGTGGTCTCCGGTGAAAAAAGTTCCGGAAAACTCTCTGCCAGCATTCCGCCAGGCTGTGTCTTTCGGCTGTGCCATTGAACTGGATGTCCACCTGACCAAAGACCGCCAGGCTGTAGTTTTCCATGACAATACACTGAAACGGATGTGCGGCGTAGAAGGAAATATCTGGGACTATACTTATGCGGAACTGCAGAATCTGACTCTCGGAAACACTTCCGAAAAGATCCCTCTGTTATCCGCTGTTCTGGATCTGGTAGACGGACAGGTACCCCTTTTGATTGAACTGAAGACTCACAGACTGAGTACTGCCGTATGTCCCGTTGCTGCTGATCTTCTGTCCGGTTATCACGGTGATTACTGCATTGAATCTTTCAGTCCCCTGGTGCTTCACTGGTACAAAAAAAATCAGCCCCAGGTCATCCGCGGCCAGTTGTCCTGCCGCTTTGACTCTGAGGCCGGTGTTCCCGCACCATTGCTCTTTCTTTCTGAACATCTTATGTTCAACTGGTACGGCAGACCCGATTTTATCGCCTATGAATTCTGCCGCGGACTTCGGCTGTTCAATTTAAAAATACTGCGCAGCCTGTTTAAGACACCGGCTTTTGCCTGGACCATACACAGCCAAAATGATCTGACAAGCAGCCGGCAGTATTATGATTCCGTTATTTTTGACCGTTTTATGCCGTCAGACCTGAAATCAAAAGCAAAGGAGTGATATTTTTGCGTATACTTCGTAAGTACAAGCACGGTTTTATCACATTAATTTACGCAATTTTCTATATGATATGTTTCTATGCGCTGGAGCAAAGATCCGATGTGAAGTTCCATATTATTGAAACGCCCCTGGACAAACGCATCCCTTTCTGTGAGTACTTTATCGTACCCTACATATTCTGGTTTGTATACATGTTTATCGCGATTTTATTCTTCATCTTTATTAACCCGAACAAACGTGAATATTACCAGATGGTTCTCAGCCTTGGAACAGGTATGACGCTGTTTCTGCTGATTTCATATTTTTATCCCAACGGACTGGATATACGTCCCAAACATCTGGTTCACGGCAATATAACCACCGATGTGGTGATCCTTTTATATCACCATGACTCTCCCACAAATGTATTTCCCAGTATCCATGTGTTCAATTCTCTGGCAGTTCACACGGCCATATCCAAATCACGGATGCTGGATCAGGATCCGTGGATCAAATGGGCTTCTCTGATTCTCACACTGGCAATCATCGCCTCCACTCTGTTTCTGAAACAGCACTCCATTCTGGATGTGATCGGCGGAGCTGTCCTTGCCCTAATCACTTACTTTATTTTCTATAAAAGCAGACTGGTATCACGGCTTCCTAGTTAAAGCCGTAGATACGCTGCACAATCTTGTACGCTGTCACAGACAGACGGCGTCCGCCTCTTCCCGGCAGATTCATGGCTCTGCCCAGCAGACTGTGCCTGATCTGAAAATATACTTTGCCGTCAGCCGCCTTCAGATATTTCCACAGTTCCTGTTTCTTCTTTAAATTTTCTTCCGTTCCGGAACGAAGCAGAATCACGGAAGACACTGTCATAATCATGGACAGCATATGCATCATATAACTTCTTGTTGTCTTATGCATCGTCTTTTTTTCTGCCATGCAGTCGATCATCATCCGATTCACCTTCAGCTGCTGATCCACTCTTTGAATCATTACCTGCTCATTAACCGACTGATCCTGACGGCCGATATAATAGCGATACAAATTCACGTCCACATAATACATACGCTTCACGTAAGGCAGCGGAACAAAAGCCACCAGATTATCCACATAGAAAGTATGGGCTGGCAGCTGCAAGCCGCATTCCCTCAGCAGTTCTGTCCTGTATATCAGCGAATGCATCAGCAGATAGTGACTTTTCCCCAACGGTTTTACGTCGTCCCATCCAAATATTCTTCCTTCCGGAAAAGTATTGGGATAACGCATGACTCTTTTATGCTTTGCACCTACTTTCTCATAAACGTAGTTGCTGATCAGCATATCCAATGTCTCCGGTCCCCTCAGGCACTCGCGCAGCGCATCCAGAACTTTCTTAAAAGCCTCCTCGTTCAGCCAGTCATCACTGTCTACCACCTTAAAATATAATCCGGAAGCATGTTTCAGTCCCGTGTTGACTGCTTCTCCATGCCCGCCATTCTCCTGATGTACCGTTCGGATAATATCCGGATATTTTTTCGCGTAATCCTCCGCAATCTGAGCCGTACCATCTTTGGAACCGTCATTAACGATAATAATCTCCACATCTTCACCGCCCTTAAGCAGCGACTCAATACAATTTGCCATGTAGTCCTGGGAATTGTAACACGGCACCGCAACAGTCAACAATTTCATTCTCCATATCCTCCTGTATATTTTTCCTGGCCCAGGCGCAGGTTTAAATATGAGGCATATGCCCCAAATGCCGCCGGAACCGGATAATTCTCTTCTGCATTTTGTATGTCCACAAAAAGCAGATCTTTTTTCTCTCTTTCTTCTAATTCCGCTACTTTTATAATATATCCCGTCATCCGCCACTCCACATGAGAAAAGATGTGTTTCGCTTCCGGAAGCGGCTGAATCCACAGCGGCGTCAGACCGTACTGTCGTACAGAGCGCAGCGCTTTCTCCTCAGACAAATGCCCTTCACAGTTGGGGAATTCATAAAGTCCCGCCAAAAGGCCTCTCTTTGGTCTTTTCCGAAGCGCCATATGATCCCCGTCCTGTATGATCAGAACCGTTTTTTCTTCTATCCGTCTTTTCTTTTCCTTTTTCCTGACAGGAATTTCCGCTGTGCGCTGATGTTGCCCGGCTAGACACAAATCCTTCAGCGGACAGATGTCACATCTTGGAATTCCATTAGGCAGACACACGGCAGCTCCCAGATCCATAAGACTCTGATTAAATATTCCGGGAGATTCCAAAGGCATGATTTCTGTCAGTTCTCTGCGAATCCGGCTTTTTGTCTTCTGCTTCAGAATATCTTCTTCACTTTCTTCCAACCGTGATATCACCCGCAGAACATTGCCGTCCACCGCCGGAACCGGAAGATTGAAAGCAATGGAAGCAATGGCTCCTGCCGTATAATCCCCGATTCCCGGAAGCAACAGAAGCTTTTCGTAATCATCCGGAAACTTTCCCCCATACTGATCCATGATCTGCACTGCCGCTTTCTGGATATTCCGCACGCGGTTATAATAACCCAGTCCTTCCCACAGTTTCAGGAGACGTCCTTCCTCACATTCTGCGACATCCTGCACCGTAGGAAGCGCTTTGATAAAACGCTCAAAATATGGTTTTACGGCTTCTACCCTGGTCTGCTGCAGCATAATCTCGGATATCCAGATATAATACGGATTTTTTTCTTTTCTCCAGGGCAGATCTCTTTTATTCTCTTTATACCATTCTGTCAAAGGACTGACAATTTTATTTAACTCATATTCCGCCAATTTTTTCCCTCTCACTTCTCCTTTGTGAAACTCACTTTATTATACCATGGAAATCTTAAAGTGGAAACGCCAAATAGTCATTGCAAAAATCTCCTTCCTTCTGTAAAATAGTAAAAAGATTTTAATAAAAGGAGATATTTATGGACAGTATTATTTTTGACGTGGACGGCACTCTCTGGGACACTACACACGTAGTGGCAGACGCCTGGAACGAAGTTATCCATTCAGAAACCTCTCTCGATTTACATATCACACCGGAAAAACTGCGTGCGCTTTTCGGCAGGACAATGCCGGATATTGCTTCCATTATTTTTCCGGAAGAACCACTGGAAGAGCAGCTGAGATTAATTGATTTATGCTGTCAGCAGGAACACATCGTTCTGCGGAAAAAAAACGCTCCCCTTTATCCTAATCTTGCGGCTGTTCTGCCCGAACTGGCCCGGCGTTATCCTCTCTTTCTCGTCAGCAACTGTCAGGCCGGCTATATTGAAACCTTCCTCGACTGCACAGGGTTTTCTCCGTATATAAAGGATCATCTATGCCCCGGAGACACTGGCAGAGGCAAAAAAGAAAATATTCTTGAAATAATAAAACGGCATAATCTTCAATCCCCTGTCTACGTAGGCGATACTGACGGAGACTATCAGGCCGTCAAAGGTGCAGACCCTTCCATTCCTTTCGTTTTTGCAGCCTACGGATTTGGCAAAGTAACAGACCCTGATTACACCATCACTACTCCTGCCGATCTTCTGAAATTATTCTGAATCCTGTGGATATGATAACTCACGGCAGCTATCCGTAAAAACAAAGAGGCAGTTCTGTCAGTCAGCACAGAACTGCCTCTCCTTTAATACAATGTATATGGCTCCGTATAAAAACAGATAATAGGCACATCTTTGGTAATCAGATTGTAAACCGCTTTTGCCTTATCGTAAGGCATATTGATGCAGCCGTGAGAACCGCTGTATATATAGATTGTTCCGCCGTAGCTGCTGCGCCAGGAAGAATCATGCAAGCCGATTCCTCCGTTAAACGGCATCCAGAAGGTCACCGGAGATTCATAGGAATAACTTCCGTCTGCTCTCTTCTCACCTCTCAGGACTTTATCAAGCTGTTTATAAGTCAGCGTAAAGATTCCCGGCGGCGTCCATCTGTCACTGGTCATCTTTCCTGAAACGAAAGGTGAATCCACAACAACCTGGCCATCCTGATAATAATACAGATGCTGATCCGTCAGATTAATCTCTACATAGGTATTTCCAAAACCGTTATTTTCTGTAGTTACCTCCCGACTGGTATATACAGGTTCCCGGCCAAGCTGATCATTATTCATAATATTTTTAACCAGTTCTTCCACTTCCTGGGTCTGATTAATCTTCCATCCATAGCTTCCGCCGCTGACTGTAATCTGAAGCCCGCTGGTTGTAGTAAAAGGCCTTTCCGCCCCCACTGTATCTACCCTGTCTGCCAGAGCGTCCACATATTCTGCTGCCTTGGCACGTATGGTTGCCTCATCTTTGACATAATGTCCCGTTTCGTCCTTCAGCAGCCAGTCTCTCAGAATATTTCCATCCAATACTTCTTCTCCGCCGGGCAGCCAGTAATGGATGCTGGCCGTCATCAGAGAGTTCAGTTCTTCCACTTCCGCGTTTAATGCTTCATTGTCGCTTCGAACCTCAGGCTCCGCATAAGCGCCGCAGTCTTCCACAGACAGTTCTGTCTGGCCTTCCGATACAGCTTTTTTCACTGCAGACATCATGGTATTGGTATCAATGGTATTTCCCTCTTCCTCCGGTATAATTTCAAAATGGCCATTCTGGAACGTATACCAGGCATTCACAGGTTCTGTCATATTGTCTGTCTGCATAGGTTCCAGCGTCATCAGATGGCCTTCCAGCTCTCCTTCATCATACGTAATATTCTCAGCCACCTCATATTTCTGCGGCTGAAGATATCCCAGGAACCACAAAAACGGATTCTGTTCCTTCTGAATCTTCTCCACACTTCCGTCCGGCTCATATTCATACTGAAAATCACTGCCGTTTATCGTAAAGGAAGTATTGCCTCTGAAATCCAGCTGAATGCTGTAATCCTCCACATTCCTGCGGATGATTTCTTCCGCCTGTGAGGGCGTCATCTCACCGCATGCTATATTATTAATCGTTGTATTCGGAAAAAACTTATCACTGTAATAATAAGTAAAATAGCCATATATTCCGGCGCCTGCCAGCACAAGCAGTATCACCAGCGAAACAACAGCCCGTTTCAGCCAGCTTTTCTTTTTTCCGCTTTCTTCATCCGGATTTTCCTCCGGAATATCCACCCAGGATGTTTTTTCCGGCGCCGCCTTCTTCTTTTTATGTCTCGTTTTGTCCGGCTGATCCGGTATTGCGATATCGCCAATCGTATCCTGGACGATTTTATCCATTGCCAGGCTGATCTGCGCATCTATATTATCTGTTCCATTTCCCTTTTTACCTTCTTGCATCGACCTTAAATTCTCAATTATTCTACCACTCTACAAAATTCAACAATGTTCATTATATCACAAAAAAATAAAAACAAATACAAAAAGTTA
>JBMNRA010000046.1:0-23414 GCA_050944415.1 Ruminococcus sp. | reverse complement strand
ACGATAAGCGACGAATGCGGGACGGAAACAGCAGGGCGCTGACTGCCTGCAGGCAGGAGCACTGCTGTGACGGCCCATATGAGTGCAACGAATAGCGAGAAGTCTGTGGACTTCGAGCGTGGCATTCGGAGCGTAAGTAACGTGTGCCATGCATGAAAAGCCGTCAGGCTTTGAGGTTGGCGTTCATGAATGAGAAAGCACCCCGTGTGCCATGTATGAAAATTAATCCACCCCCATAAGAGTATAGCAAAAGGGAACCATCTTAGTATTCTGATTTCAATTAGTGAAAGCTGAATACTGAGAGGGTTCCCCTTTTATATGGTTATGCTGTATTTATCCGGCCATTCTGTAGTGAGCGATGATGTCATTTCTGGTTTCAAGAATATCCTGCTCATAGGATTTCTGCCAGGGGCTGTTGTGGTGTATGACATAAGGCACACCAGTTTTATTTCTGCGATCCGAGACAATACCGATATGGTGTTGAAAAATCACAATGTCTCTACCCTGCCATTCTTCAATGTCAGAAATATCGGCAGTAAGAGGCAGGGCGGAATGAGCAAAATAAACAGTCAGATTTTTTACCCGCCGAAAATCAATATTTTTATCCGGCTTATCAATGTCGTAATCTTCCGGATTATTTTGGATATCCTCCTGTACCAGTGTCATCAGATCATAACCGGCGTTTTTTAATGCATTTGCAACAACATCTGTACATACGCCATATTCATCATCGGGATAACCGGTCTGATAATATTTGCTTTTATATTTTGGTTTAGAAGCAACGTATTTCAAAGCTCCCTGCAGAATATCTGTCTGATCATCAATACCATCCCGGTCTTTATCTGAGGAACTGTGCGTCTGTTGGATAGTGATACCATATCTGTCCGGCAGACGTTTCGGGGAAGTATTCTGATAGCGAAAAAGAATACAGATAAGTATACAGAGTAAAACACAGATCAATATTGAAGCAATGGCTGTGATTTTTTTCCTTATTACCCTTCACCTGCTTCCATATATTATTTCAGATATTTGTTTTATTCTATCATCTCTGATCATTTTGTCAACAGGAGAGAAGCATTGCTGTATGCAGAGTGTCTGTTCCCTATTACAATGGCCTATTGATAGGCTTTTTCCAGGTTTTTTGGTTATGATTGACGATATAGCGTTCCACAGCGTTTTTCTGACCGATCTGATTGTATATCTTGGTTGTTATCGGTTTACTGGATGGAAGAGTCGGTAGGTATAAGGCAGATTCATGGACTGAAATCTGTTGGGAATATCATGGGCCCTTTTGAAAGCACATCTTTTCAGAAGGCGGAGGAGACTATGCTGACAAGACGCTCTGTAATTTCACTATTAGATTTCTGACTCGATGAAACGGATTCTGATCAGGTAAAACACTCTTCGGCTTCCAGCATTACGCCTGTGATATTATGCGAGTTGGAGTTGATTAAAAATCGTTCCAATATCTCCATTGATACAAATTGATTTCTTTTTTATCTCATCAGGAGCAAAAGCCTCCCCGGAATTCAAACAGGCATACATCGCATTTTCCCACTCGTATGTCATTCTCCAGAAGTTATACTTGATTATTGTTGGCGTATTGAAGCCAACGGCTGCTTCTAAAAACAGCACTCTCATGTTTTGATGCCTGCGGAGAAAATCAGAATATCGCTGTGCTGCCTGGTGCCATCCGTCATCCTCCACAAAAGTATCATCGGCCCGAAGATTCATACTCATAGGTTTACCGCACTTTGGACAGCAGGGAACCAATGCAGAGGGGATCTCCATTTTAGGCGTAATCCCTTTCGGCAAATACATCTCATCGTTTTCAGCGATCACATAGCCCTGCGCCTCAATCATGTTACGGATATTCTTTGCATTGTCATAAGTTTCCTTATGGCAGGGAACGCTGCATTGAAACAAGCCATAATCTCCTTGCGTATAAAACAGGCGGTGCCTGTCAAATCCCGCTTTTTGAAAGCAGTGGTCCACATTGGTTGTCAGGACAAAATAATCTTTATCCTTTACCAAATTATAGAGCTGTCTGTAAACAGGCTTCGGAGCATCCATATACCGGTTAATGTAAATATACCGGCTCCAATACGCCCAATGTTCTTCCAGCGTGTCATACGGATAGAAGCCGCCGGAATACATGTCCTTGAAGTGATATTTCTGTATGAAGTCGGAAAAATATTTCTCAAACCGACTGCCTGCATAGGTGAATCCTGCGGAGGCGGACAAGCCGGCTCCGGCTCCGATTATAACGGCGTCTGCCTGTTCCAGCTCCATTTTCAGCCGCTCTGTTTCACTGCAGTAGACGTTTGTAGATCTCGCGGTCGCTGTCTTTAAAAACATTAAAAATCACCTCCAGTTTATTCGGATGCTCTTTCTGAAATTCTTTTACTGTTTTAATGGCAATCTCTGCCGCCAGTTCGTTTGGGAAATGGAATTCCCCGGTGGAAATACAGCAGAAAGCAATATGTTTCAGTTCATATGCCGCGGCCAGTTCCAGACAGGAGCGATAGCAGGATGCCAGAAGACGCTGATCTTTTTCTGAAACCTGTCCATAGATAATGGGGCCCACCGTATGGATGACATAGCGGCAGGGAAGATTATAGGCTTTCGTGATTTTGGCGCTGCCGGTGGGCTCTTCCCTTTGCTGATGTGCCATGATGCGGGCGCATTCCAGACGAAGCTGGATGCCGGCAGCCGAATGAATGGCATTGTCGATACAGCCGTGGCAGGGAACGAAACAGCCCAGCATCTGACTGTTGGCCGCGTTTACGATGGCATCGGCTGCCAGTGTGGTAATATCTCCCTGCCACAGATACAGTCCGGGCTGCGTCGGGGTTAAATCGCTGATTCCGGTTATGCCTTTTGTCAGGTTTTCTTCCTGCAGATACGCATCCTGTATCTGCAGGAAGTCCCCGGCAATGGGAGCGGGCGGACGTACATTCATCAGAGAACGGAGCAGCCGCCGCTTATCCCCGGGCTCATAGGGTATGGAAATCCCCGCGTAATCTTTTTTCTCCTGCAGTAAATAGGAAATCAGATAATTAAGACGTTCATCCTGTGTCATATCACTCACCTCTGGTATCAGTTTTCTCCGCGCACTACGGCAGTTACATCCAGACCCCGGTCTGCCGCTCCCTTTACAATAAGTTTACCTGCTTTTCCATTTGCGCAAACAACTGCTGTTTTCATCTCAAATACCTCCATCTAACGATTTTTTTGTGTTCTGTTCTTTGTTGTCTTTATTCTATCAGCATTTGGAGAAACCGTGAAGTACGCACAATATTGTGGTATAGTTACCAAAAGGATACCAGTAGAAAACCGCTTGTTTTTTCCAGATGCTGCCGTTATAATGGGGATATAAAAGGAGTGAGGGCAATAATGCAGACAGCCAGAGAACTGCCGGCCTGTCCGGTGGAAACCACGCTTATGCTGATCGGAGACAAATGGAAAGTTCTGATACTGCGTGACTTGATGACGGGAACGAAACGTTTCGGAGAACTGAAAAAGTCCGTTGGAAATGTGACACAGAAAGTATTGACGGCACAGCTGCGGGATATGGAGGAAAACGGACTTGTGGAGCGCAAGGTTTATGCGGAAGTTCCGCCCAGAGTGGAGTACAGTCTGACGGATCTGGGCCGAAGCCTGAAGCCCATACTGGATGCCATGCAGCACTGGGGTGAAGGATATAAAGAAAAAAATGCGTCATGAAAACATACTGGAGAAGCTTTAAGAATAAAGTTTCTCCAGTATGTTTTTTGTTGCCGCTGCCGCGTCATTTCCGGAAATATGATCCCGGTCTCTGATATAGGCGGCAAAAAACACAGGTTTTGTGTCTGTCTGAAGCCATCCCACAAACCATCCCTGAATTTCTTTCCCGTTGACTTTTCCGCTGCCTGTTTTTCCATACAGGGTGCCCAGGTTGTTTTTTTCCAGATACAGCGCCTGCCGGACCGCGTCAACGTTTTTCTCATCAAATCCCCATGTGTTTTCATAGAAACGATACAGCAGCATTACCTGTTCCAAAGGAGAGATCCGCAGGGAAGATTCCAGCCAGAAATCTTCCGGATTTCCTGTGATGAGACAGTTTCCGTATTCGATTCGCGTAAGAAAAGATCTGATGTTTTCCGTTCCCATCTCTTTATCCATATCCTGAAAATACCAGTTGACAGAGTTTTTCATGGCGCTTTGCAGATTCTGATCCTGATTCCAGGAAGAAAATTCCCAAAGCCTGCCGTCCCATTTTCTTATCTGACTGTCCGGGGTAATCACATGCTTCTCCAGGGCATGCAGCGCCGCGTATATTTTATAGGTGGAATCGGGGGAAACACGGGTTCTGCTCAGTTTTTCATTATAAATCAGATAGTCATCCTGTCCGGGACGGTATAAGACGAAACAGCCCTCACCTTCGTTAAAGAAGGATGACAGATCATAGTCCCGGATGGTCAGAGCAGCTTCCGGCTGATATTGGCTGCTGCCGGAAGCAAAGACGGACAGCAGAGGGATCTGCAGCAGTGTCAGAGCCGCAGCAGTACAGAGAAGACGGATTCCTGTCCGTTTCATTTTCTTTGTGACCGGGGAAGCGCTGGCAATATATCGGAGGCGTTCCTTTAACTGTTTTTTTGATCCGTTTAGATAACCGATTGTCCGGGATGGGGATATCTGTATGGAACTGGCAAAGTGAAGGAGCGTATAGCCGTAATCCAGGCTTTCAGAATCGCCGCATTTTTCTATGACAGTCTGGTCACAGTAGATTTCCCTGTCCAGACGAAGCCGGCGAAAAGCCAGGAAAATCATGGGATTGAACCAGCAGATAATCTGAAAGAAACTGAGAACATAATTCAGGTACAGATCTCTGTGGCGGATATGAACCAGCTCATGCAGCAGGATACAGCCCATTTCTTTTTTTGAGAAACGTTCCGGCATATGGGGAGGAATCAGCACCATGGGCCTGAATATACCCAGTGCCATGGGAGTCTGAATCTGCCGGGACTCAAAAATGGAGACATTTTCCAGCCTCTTTCCGCCGCAGATCAGTCTGCAGTGCTGAAACAGATCTGCTGTCTGCCGGTCCGGCGGTATCCGGTGTTTTTTTAATTCCCGCATTTTCTTTCCGCCCTGAATAAAGAAAAATAGGATTACAGCCATGCCGGCGATCCATATTCCGGTGATAAGGGGCAGGAAGAAAGTTAAATCCATGCGGGAGACAGACTGAGAAAAATCCTGCATCCAGTCCCCTGAACGCCCCGCAGCCGCAGGAGACAAGGCCTGTTCGGGTGAAGTGGAAAAAGTCAGGCTTCCCGCCGGAGCAATCCACTCAAACAGACGGAAGAAAGAACCGGGAAGGCATAAGCTTCCCAGAAAGAAAAGAAAGGGAAACCAGATGAAATAATGACAACGGGGTGATATTTTCCCGGAAAAAAGTTTTTTGATCAGTAAAATAACGGCGGCAAGAATAATACCGAGTACGTTTCCGGCCAGAAGTCGAATCATAAACATAGATTAATCTCCTTGTCTGCGCTCCAGGATCAGGCGCAGCTCTTTCAGGTCTTCAGGAGTCAGAACATCCTGTTCCATGAGACTGGCGGCCATCTGATGAAAGGCGCCGCTGTAGAATTTATCCAGAAAGGCATGGGTTTCCCTGACGGTGTATGCGTCTTTTTTTATGACGGACGTATAGACAAAAACCCGGCCCTCCTTTTCGTGAGAGACCGCCCCTTTTTTTTCCAGGCGCAGCAACAGAGTGTGAACTGTTTTTGGACTCCAGGAGCTTTCATGGGACAGCTTTTCCACGATGTCGGGAGTGCTGATGGGCTCATGTTTCCAGATAATTTTCATCACTTCAAATTCTGCGTCAGATATTTGCGGCATTTGATTCATGACGGTATCCCCCTTACATTTGTAAGATACAGAGTACCATTTCTGCCACGGTGCGTCAAGAAGGATGGGTCAGATTTCTTCTTGTTTTTATACTTGACTTTTAATCTTACATATGTAATACTTTGAAAAAACAAAGAAGGGGAGAATTTATATGAAGACAGGAAGCAACCGTAAAATTCTGATACCGGCCGTTGTTTTGATGATTCTGGCTGCCGCTGCGGCTGTTTTCGCTTTTTTTTACCTGAGGGGCGGCAGGACGCCGGATGAACGGCTGGAAGAATACATGGGATACCTTGCGGAGGGAAATTATGAGCAGATGTATGGGATGCTGGATGAAGTCAGCGCCTCCAGAATTTCCAGGGAAGACTTCATCGCCCGAAATCAGAATATCTATGAGGGGATCGAAGCCGCTGACATTGAAGTGGAGGTAAAGGACACCCGGCAGGAAGGCAACGAACAGATTGTTGCCTATACGTTCCGGTGCAGTACGCTGGCCGGTGAGATAGAATTTGAAAATGAAGCCGCCTTTGTCAGGGAAAACGGACGCGGCTGCCGTCTTTTCTGGGAGGACAGTATGATTTTTCCTGCCCTGGAGTCCTCCGATAAAGTGAAAGTTTCCACCGAGAAAGCGGAAAGAGGAAGTATCCTGGATCGAAATGGGGTTATGCTGGCGGGAAAAGGCGTGGCCTCTTCCGTAGGTCTGGTACCCGGGAAGATGAGTGGGGCGTCTGAAGAAGATATGAAGAAACTGGCTGGACTTCTTGAGATGAATGTGGAAGACATTGAGGATGCCCTCGGCGCTTCCTGGGTTCAGGATGAGTCTTTTGTGCCGTTGAAAACTCTTCCGAAGGAGCAGAATCTGGAAGCAGGAGCCACAGAGGATGATCAGCTGACTGAGCAGCTCCTTTCCATTCCCGGCGTGATGATTACGGATACGGAAGTAAGATACTATCCGCTGGGAGAAAAGGCGGCTCATCTGGTGGGATATGTGCAGAATGTAACAGCGGAGGATCTGGAAGAGCATGAGGGAGAAGGCTATACCTCCAGCAGCCAGATCGGCAGAAGCGGTGTGGAGGCTCTTTATGAAAAAGAACTGAGAGGCCAGGATGGCTGCAGGATTTATATTGCCGATGAGGAGGGGAATGAAAAGCAGGTGCTGGCCTATCAGCCGAAGGAGGACGGCCGGGACATCCGGCTGACCATTGATTCTGCTCTCCAAGAAAGGCTGTATGATGAATACAGCCAGGACAAAAGCTGTTCCGCAGCCATACAGCCTTATACCGGCGAGGTTCTGGCATTGGTGAGTACCCCGTCCTATGATAACAACGACTTTATCCTGGGAATGTCTCAGGAGCAATGGGACAGTCTGAATGAAGATGAGGACATGCCCCTTTATAACCGGTTCCGTCAGGTATTCGCGCCGGGGTCATCCCTGAAGCCGGTGACGGCGGCCATAGGGTTGGCTTCGGGAGCTTTTGCGGCGGATGAGGATTTCGGTGATCTGGGAATCAGCTGGCAGAAGAATTCCAGCTGGGGGAACTATTACGTGACTACACTTCATGAAAGTCCTACAGCGAATCTGGAAAACGCCATGATCTATTCAGACAACATTTATTTTGCCCAGGCAGCGCTGAAGATCGGCGCGGAGAATTTTATGAAGGGTCTGGACGCTCTGGGATTTAACCAGGAAATGCCCTTCGAGATTTCCATGACGCCTTCCCGCTACGCCAATGAAGACGTTATAGATTCTGAGATACAGTTGGCGGACAGCGGTTACGGTCAGGGTGAGATGATGGTAAATCCTCTCCATCTGGCCTGTATATATACGGCTTTTCTCAATGGAGGGAATATGATTTGGCCAACACTGCTTTATGAAGAAGAACCAGAGGGTGAGATCTGGATTTCGGAAGCTTTTTCTGAAGATATCGCTTCCACGGTTCTAAATGACATGGTTCAGGTCATCAATAATCCGGAGGGAACAGGCTATGGCATCTACCGGGAGGATATGGTTCTGGCCGGAAAAACGGGAACGGCGGAGATCAAAGACAGCCAGAAGGATGAAGAGGGTACGGAGCTGGGATGGCTGGGAATTATGACAACGGACGAAACCATGGAATTTCCCATTTTGCTGATGACTATGGTGGAAGATGTGAAAGACCGGGGCGGCAGCGGCTATGTGGTGGACCATGACAGGGCGGTGCTGGACTGGTACTTATCAGACACAAAGGAGGTGGAAACGATGGAAGATACGGTGACGGAGACCTTTACCTCCTCCAGTATTGATGATACGGTTTTTCAGAGAATGAACGGGAAATCCTATGTGGAAAATCCGGATATTACGCTGGAGGATCTTCGGTATCTGCAGGTATCCTATTATGATTTTGATCATCAGGTGCAAACCGGCGAGCTGGTGGTAAATGCGGCTCTGGCTGATGACTTTCTCTATGTGTTTGAGAAGCTGTATGAAGGGGAATACGAAATACAGTCCCTTCGCCTGATCGATGACTACTGGGCGGGGGATGGTCAGAGCAGTGATGAAAGTTCCATGGCGGCCAATAATTCATCCGCCTTTTGCTACCGGCATATCGCTGGCAGCGACCGGCTGTCTAATCATGCCAGGGGATGTGCCGTGGATATCAATCCTGTGCAGAACCCTTACGTCAGGTTCAGGAACGGGGAACCGGCGGATGTCCAGGAAGAATCGCTGGAATATGTGGACAGAAGTAATGTGAGAGAGCATATGATTACTCATGAAGATCTCTGCTATCAGCTTTTTACAGAGCGGGGATTTACCTGGGGCGGGGACTGGGAATCTCCGAAGGATTACCAGCATTTTGAAAAGCAGGTATAAAAAAACCGGGAAGGCGAGGAAAATCAATTCCTCATCTTCCCGGTTCTTTTTACGGAATTCTGTTATTTGTTTTTCTCGGCTTCCGCCATTTTCATTGCGCGGACTTTTAAGGGCAGACCGAACAGTGTGATGAATCCTGAAGCGTCATGATGGTCGTAAAGATCACCTGTCGTAAAGGAAGCGAGAGATTCGCTGTACAGACTGTAGGGAGAAGTGGTGCCGGCTTTGATAATATTGCCTTTGTACAGTTTAAATTTAACTTCTCCGGTTACGTACTGCTGTGTTACGTCTACGAATGCCTGGATGGCTTCTCTCAATGGAGTAAACCATTTTCCTTCATATACGATCTGAGCGAATTTATTGCCCATGTCTTTTTTTACTTCCATGGTGGCGCGGTCTAATACCAGCTCTTCCAGCTGTTCATGAGCAGCCATCAGGATGGTTCCGCCGGGTGTTTCATACACACCGCGGGATTTCATTCCTACCACACGGTTTTCTACGATATCAACGATGCCGATGCCATGTTTTCCGCCCAGGGCGTTCAGTTCTGTGATGATCTCGGAAACTTTCATTTCTTTTCCGTTCAGACTTTTGGGAATGCCGGCTTCAAAGGTCATGGTCACATATTCGTCTTCATCCGGTGCTTTTTCAGGAGTAACTCCAAGTACCAGCAGATGATCGTAATTCGGTTCATTGGCGGGATCTTCCAGTTCCAGACCCTCATGGCTGATATGCCACAGGTTACGGTCGCGGCTGTAGCTGCTGTCAGCAGAGAAGGGCAGATCGATGCCGTGCTGGCGGCAGTATTCGATTTCATCTTCACGTGACTGCATGGTCCACACATCGGTCATTCTCCAGGGAGCGATGATTTTCAGATCAGGCGCCAGAGCTTTGATGCCCAATTCGAAACGGATCTGGTCATTGCCTTTTCCTGTTGCACCGTGGCAGATAGCCGTAGCTCCTTCTTTTCTGGCGATTTCCACCAGTTTTTTGGCAATGGCCGGACGTGCCATGGAAGTTCCCAGCAGGTATTTGTTTTCATAGACAGCGCCTGCCTTTACGCATGGCATGATATAATCATCGCAGAATTCATCAATGATATTTTCTATATATAATTTGGAAGCGCCGGATTTTGCGGCACGTTCTTCCAGCCCATCCAGTTCATTCCCCTGTCCGCAGTCGATGCAGCAGCAGATAACCTCATAATCGAAATTTTCTTTCAGCCATGGAATAATAGCTGTTGTATCCAGTCCGCCTGAATAAGCCAGTACAACTTTTTCTTTCATAATAGTATCCTCCATATTTTTACTAGTAGCTCTGGAGAATAATATACAGTATTTCTTTCTGTTATGCAAGGGGGAAATCGGGAAAAAACAAAAAAACTTGAATATTATTCATTGATAATGTATAATTATGCAATGCTGGGAGTAACGTGAGAAAAGAAGACTTTACGAATGTGCTTTCCTGGTATATGATAAGAAGAGCGTCCTGAAAAAGGACAAGAAGAAAGCAGAGGAGACAGGAATATGATAAAAGCGGGAATTATCGGCTCCACTGGATATGCAGGGTCGGAGCTTGTCAGACTTTTAATGGGACATAAAGATGTGGAAATTGTCTGGTACGGTTCCAGAAGTTACATAGATAAGAAGTATTATCAGGTATACCAGAATATGTTCCGGATTGTGGAAGATGTATGTAAGGATGACAATATGGAAGAGTTGTCCCGGGAAGCGGATGTGATTTTTACAGCGACGCCTCAGGGATTATGCGCTTCCCTGGTCAGTGAAGACGTTCTTTCCCGATGCAAAATTATAGATTTAAGTGCGGATTTCCGCATCAAAGATGTGGAAACCTACGAAAAATGGTACCATCTGAAACATCCGGCGGCAGAATTTCTTCAGGAGGCGGTTTACGGTCTCTGTGAGATTAACCGGGACAAGGTGAGAAATGCCAGACTGGTGGCAAATCCCGGCTGTTATCCCACCTGCAGCACGTTGTCAGTCTATCCCCTTCTGAAAGAGGGAGTGATTGATGGAAATACCATTATTATCGATGCCAAGTCCGGGACCTCCGGAGCGGGAAGAGGCGCCAAAGTGGATAATCTCTACTGTGAAGTCAATGAAAATATCAAGGCTTACGGGGTTGCCACCCATCGCCATACGCCGGAGATTGAAGAACAGTTAAGCTATGCGGCGGGATATCCTGTAGTTATTAACTTTACCCCTCATCTGGTTCCCATGAACCGGGGAATTCTGGTGACAGCCTACGCGTCTCTTAAGAAATCGGTGACGGAAGAGGACATTCGAGGCATTTACCGTGATTATTATGAGAAAGAAAGGTTTGTCCGGGTGCTGGATCCGGAGAACTGTCCCCAGACGAAATGGGTTGAGGGCAGCAACTATGTGGATGTGAATATAAAACTGGATCCGAGAACCAACAGGGTGATCATGATGGGAGCTATGGACAATCTGGTAAAAGGTGCTGCCGGACAGGCAGTGCAGAATATGAATCTGATGTTTGGACTGGAAGAAAGCGCCGGGCTGTGCCAGGTGCCGATGTTCCCGTGAGAAAAGGAGTGAGTGTGGGATGAAAAAAATTGAAGGAGGCGTAACTGCGGCCAGAGGTTTTCAGGCGGCTGCAGTGGCTGCAGGAATAAAGAAAGTAAACAGAAAAGATATGGCGATGATATACAGTCAGGTTCCCTGTGTGGCTGCAGGAACCTTCACTACTAATTTAGTGAAGGCCGCCCCGGTAAAATGGGACCGGGAGCAGGTGTATCAGAAACCATATGCCCAGGCGGTGATCTGCAACAGCGGAATTGCCAATGCCTGCACCGGCGAAGAGGGAATGGCCTGCTGCGCTATGACGGCAGAGGTGGCTGCCGGAGTGCTGAATATTCCGGAAGACCGGATCCTGGTGGCTTCCACCGGCGTAATCGGACAGCAGCTTCCCATGACTGCTATTGCGGAAGGAGTCCGGAAGATGGCGCCGCTTCTGTCGGGTTCTCTGGAAAGCGGAACCATGGCGGCTCAGGCTGTTATGACTACGGATACGGTGAAAAAGGAGATTGCCGTTTCTTTTGAGCTGGGAGGCAAAACGGTGACAATAGGGGGCATGTGCAAAGGTTCCGGTATGATTCATCCCAACATGTGCACAATGCTGGGCTTTCTGACCACTGATGCGAAAATTTCCAAAAAACTGCTGCAGGAGGCCCTGTCAGACAGTATCCGGGATACTTTTAATATGGTATCCGTGGACGGCGATACTTCTACTAATGATACGGTACTGCTGCTGGCCAACGGAATGGCGGAAAATGAAGAAATTACAGAGAAAAATGAGGATTACCGGTTGTTCTGTCAGGCTCTCAATGAAGTGAATACTTATCTGGCGAAGGCCATTGCGGCCGACGGAGAGGGAGCAACGGCGCTGTTTGAAGTAAAAGTAATTCATGCGGAAAGCAAGGAGCAGGCAGTGACCCTGTCCAAATCTGTGATTACGTCATCATTGACAAAAGCAGCCATCTTCGGTCATGACGCCAATTGGGGAAGAATTCTCTGTGCTATGGGGTATTCGGGAGCTATGTTCAATCCGGAAAAGGTGGATCTGTATTTTGAAAGCGCGGCCGGAAAACTGCAGATCATAGAGAACGGCGTTGCACTTGATTACAGCGAGGAAAAAGCCACACAGATACTTTCGGAGAAAGAAGTGACTGCTCTGATCGATGTGAAAATGGGGGATGAGACAGCCACGGCGTGGGGCTGTGACCTGACTTACGATTATGTGAAAATCAATGCGGATTACCGCTCATAACAGGAGGACGAAATGGTAAATCATAAATATCTGGAAAAAGCGGAGGTGCTGATCGAAGCTCTCCCTTACATACAGAGATTTAACCGCAAAATTGTGGTTGTAAAGTACGGCGGAAGCGCCATGGTGGATGAGGAGCTGAAAGAGAATGTCATTAAGGATGTTGTTCTTTTAAAACTGGTCGGTTTCAAACCCATTATTGTTCACGGAGGAGGAAAAGAAATCAGCCGCTGGGTAGGAAAAGTGGGAATGGAACCCCGTTTCATCAACGGACTTCGCGTGACGGATGAAGCCACCATGGAAGTGGCTGAGATGGTACTGGGAAAAGTAAACAAAGAGCTGGTAACCTTTGTTCAGTCTCTGGGAGTAAAAGCCGTGGGCATCAGCGGAAAGGATGGCGGTCTGCTTCAGGTAGAGAAAAAATGTCCGGATGGACAGGATATCGGCTATGTGGGAGAAATTACCAATGTAAATCCCAAGATCCTCTTTGACCTTCTGGAGAAAGACTTCCTTCCCATAGTGTGTCCGGTAGGACTGGATCAGGAGTTTCAGACATATAATATCAATGCGGATGATGCCGCCTGTAAAATTGCGGAGGCGGTGAAAGCGGAGAAGCTGGCCTTCCTGACAGATATTGAGGGTGTTTACCGGGACCCCTCTGATCCTTCCAGCCTGATCTCAGAGCTTCGGGTACAGGAAGCCATGGCTCTGATCCACAATGGAAATGTGGGCGGAGGCATGATTCCCAAACTGAGGAACTGTATCGATGCCATCAGTGAAGGCGTAAACCGCGTCCACATTCTGGATGGCAGAATTCCGCACAGCCTGTTGCTGGAGATCTTTACCAACAAAGGAATCGGAACTGCAATTTTAAGGGAAGACGAGGAGAAGTACTACCATGAAGATGAATGAAATGATGGGGGCGTCAGAGGAATATATACTGCACACATACAACCGTTTTCCGATCGTTCTGGATCGGGGAGAAGGGGCTTACCTTTATGATACTGATGGGAAACGGTATCTGGATTTTGCCGCCGGAATCGCTGTGTGTGCCCTGGGACATTCCAATCCGGAATATCTGGAGGCCCTGAAAAAACAGATGGATAAGCTGATGCATGTGTCGAATCTGTATTATAACCGTCCCATGGCGGAAGCGGGGAAAAAGGTAATCGCAGCCAGTCATATGGACAAGGTGTTTTTTACCAACAGCGGAACGGAAGCGATAGAAGGCGCCCTGAAGGCTGCCAAGAAATATGCTTATGAGAGAGACGGCCACAGCGGTCACGAAATCATTGCCATGGAACATTCTTTCCATGGAAGAAGTGTGGGTGCTCTTTCGGTTACGGGAAATGCTCATTACCGGGAACCTTTTGAGCCTCTGATGGGCGGCGTAAAGTTTGCGCGGTTTAATGATCTGGAAAGTGTAAAGCGGCTGATTACCGATAAAACCTGCGCCATTATTTTGGAGACAGTACAGGGAGAAGGCGGTATTTATCCGGCTGATCCTGGATTTCTGAAAGGTGTGAGAAGTCTCTGTGATGAGCATGACATTGTGATGATTCTGGATGAGATCCAGTGCGGCATGGGCAGATGCGGTTATTATTTTGCATGGCAGGAATACGGCGTGCAGCCGGATATCATGACATGTGCCAAAGCGCTGGGCGGAGGTGTGCCGGTAGGAGCTTTTATCATGAATCATAAAGTGGCGCAGGCTTCTCTGAAACCGGGCGATCACGGAACAACCTATGGAGGCAACCCTTTTGTCTGTGCGGCGGTTTCCAAGGTATTTGATCTTTTTGAAAAGTATGATCTGACCGGCCACGTACGGGAATTGACTCCTTACCTGGAAGAGAAGCTGGATCATTTTGTTTCCAAATACGATTGCGTGGCGCAGCGCAGAGGAAAAGGATTTATGCAGGGTCTGGTCATTGCCGGCCGGCCGGTGGGCGAAGTGATCAGCAAAGCTATGGACAACGGTCTTCTGGTGATTTCCGCGGGCACAGATGTGCTCCGTCTCGTTCCGCCGCTGATTATTACGAAAGAGCAGATCGATGAAATGGCGGAAAAACTGGAAAAGAGTCTTTCCTGATATTATTTAAAATTCCGATATACGGTCTGTGCGATAACATCGGCGCCCTCTCTATCCGGGTGAACACCGTCCAGGGTGAAATACTGTGACTGACCGGAGAGCTTCCGGTAAATGTCGATGACCGGAAGCTTTTTTTCAGCGGCCACTTCTTTCATTACAGTGATTTCCTGAAGCAGGGTATCCGGATGCATGGCAAAACGGACGGTTCCGTCTCCCTCTAATGAGAATATGGGAGGGGGCGTCAGAATATAGACTCTGGGATGGGATGAAAGGGACAGATAATAGTCAATCATATCCGTATAATCCTGACGAAACTGAGACAATCCCTGACGGTTCTGAGTTTTGGTATCGTTGGTGCCCAGCATCAGGAAAACCACATCGGGGGCAAAGGCGGCGCTGTTCAGAAAAGCATCCTGTTCCCAGTAAGGTTTGTCGCCGCTTTTCTGGACTGTGGCAGAATTGACACCGAAATTTTTGACCAGGAAAGTTTTTCCAAGATACTGCTGCAGCCGGGCGGGATAACATTCCCGGCTGCGTTTTTCCAGGTATGCACCCCAGGTAATGCTGTCTCCCACACAGGCAATGCGGACCGGTCTGGAAGAAAAAAGATAGAGGTAAGAAAGGGCCGCTATACAGACAGCAGCCAGACAGGCGGCAGTGATTAAAATCTTTTTTTTCATTGGCTGATCTCCGTTTCGTGATCGGGTTAATCCAGTAACTGTTGTGAAAAATCATAATTATATTTTAAAATGATGAATAAGATTTGTACAGAACAAAAACCAAGAGATTATCTGTTTGATAATTATAAGGCGCTCCTTATCCTTCTGGTGGTGACGGGGCATATAATTGAAGCTGCAGCAGAGGAAAACAGTTTTTTATACTGCTTAAAATGGCTGATTTTCAGTTTCCATATGCCGGCTTTTATTTTTATTTCCGGATATTTTGCCAAAAAAACGGCTTCCTGGGGACAATTGCTCCGAAAACTGGTTGTTCCCTATCTGATTTTTGAAGTGCTGTATTATCTGTTGTACGTATTTGTAATCCATAAAGAGACGAAGCTGTATCTTCTTTATCCCAAGTTTACACTGTGGTATCTGATGGCTCTTTTTGTGTGGAAAGTGATAACTCCCTGGTTCAGAAAAATTCCTTTCCATATGGTTATCGCGGTGCTGGCCGGGCTCTGGACCGGCTTTTCTGGTCTGGACGATAATTTCTTAAGCCTTCCGAGGATACTGGTGTTTTATCCTTTCTTTCTGCTGGGGGTGCATACCAGCCGGGAAATGGTGACAAAAATCCGCGAGAAAATTTCCAGAAAAGCTGCCGCTGCAGGATTGATTATTATCGGTTTTCTCCTGATTCTGGCGGCGCTTGACAGTACACTCTCTCCTCAGATTTTTTATGGAAGATATGATTACCAATATCTGCATCAGAGTATCATAGAGGGAATTATAGTAAGGGCGGTCTGTTATCTGGTTTCGCTGTCTGCCACAATTCTTTTCCTGGCTTTGCTTTCAGAAAAACAGAGCCGATTTTCTCTGCTGGGTGAGCGGACAATGGCAGTGTATCTTTTCCATGGACTTGCCTGTGTCTGTCTGAAAGGCGGATGGAGAATGCTCCCCTACTTGGGAATGGCTCCTGAATCAGTTATACTGATGGGAATCAGTGTGCTTCTGACTTATATCCTGTCCCGGAAGTTTTTCACGGATCTTCTGGGTATAATGATGAATCCTTTGGCTTATTGGAAGAAAAGAATCCGGCCCCTGGCATAAAATAATCCCCTTTCGGACATTCTAAAGGAAAAAGGAAAGGGGAATGATTATGCTGGGGATTTTTACAGCACTGCTTTCCGGCGCGCTGATGAGTATTCAGGGAGTATTCAACACAGATGTGACGAAACAGGCCGGGCTGTGGGTAGCTACAGGCTGGGTGCAGCTGACGGCCTTTCTTGTCTGTGTGGCGGCCTGGTTTTTCACAGGCAGACCTCAGGTGGGAGCGCTTTTTGCAGCGGATCATAAGTATGCTCTGCTGGGCGGTGTTATCGGGGCGTTTATCACTGTTACAGTTATTCAGAGTATGGAGTCTCTGGGACCGGCCCAGTCGGTTATGCTGATTGTGATTGCTCAGCTGGCGGTAGCTTATGTTATTGAACTTCTGGGCGTTTTCGGTGTAGACAAACAGCCTTTTGAGTGGAGAAAGCTTCTGGGTATGGCAGTTGCAATTGTAGGAATTGTCATCTTTAAATGGGAAAAATAGCTTGTATTCACAGCAGGAATTCGTTACAATAAAAATGACGCACGTGGCGTTGGCTGTGTAAAAATCTTGCGGGACTTTACGGAAAACAAACGTAAAGAGGTGACGGCAGATGAGAAAAAAGAACAGAATATGGCTGCTGCTGATAATGGCGCTTGTACTTGGCGGATGCGGTGAAGAAGTTGTCTATCAGCTGGAAGATACACGGACAGAAGAGGAAAATAATTCTTTCGGCGAACAGGAAGCGGAAGAGCCGGAAGAACTTGAGAAAAGCACGGTTGTGGTTCATGTCTGCGGCGCTGTGGTATATCCCGGCGTCTATGAGCTGGAGGCAGGAAGCAGGGCAGCTCAGGCGGTGGAGGCGGCAGGCGGACTTACGGAGGAAGCCTGTGAGGAGAGCCTGAACCAGGCGAAGCTTCTGTCGGATGGTGAACAGATAAGAGTGCTTACGAAAGAGGAGGCACAGACTGGCGCGGTGCCGGCAGATGGAGCAGAAGCAGCAGGTGGCAGGATTAATATTAATACTGCCGATGCGGTTCAGCTTTCCGGCCTGAACGGAATCGGAGAGACAAAAGCGGCAGCAATTCTTGCATATCGTGAAGAACATGGCGGTTTTGATAGAATCGAGGACATTTGCGAAGTGGATGGAATCGGTGAGAAAACGTTTGAAAAGATAAAAGACAGTATAACTGTAAGTTGAGGAGCAAAGAATGAGTAGAAGAGTACTGGTAGTAGACGATGAAAAATTGATTGTAAAGGGAATTCGCTTTTCTCTGGAGCAGGACGGCATGGAAGTAGAATGTGCCTATGACGGGGAGGAGGCTCTGGAGATGGTCAAGGCAAACTCATACGATATCATTCTTCTGGATCTGATGCTTCCAAAGATCAGCGGCCTGGAAGTCTGCCAGCAGATCCGGGAATTTTCCCAAGTGCCTATTATCATGCTGACAGCCAAGGGGGAAGATATGGACAAGATCCTGGGACTGGAATACGGTGCTGATGACTATATCACGAAACCCTTTAATATTCTGGAAGTGAAGGCGAGAATAAAAGCAATTATTCGCAGAACTTCCAAGGCGGCATCCCGGGAGGAAAAGTCCAAAGTAATTCAGGTTCAGGATATGAAGATCGACTGCGAAAGCAGGAGGGTTTATATCAAAGACCGGGAGATCAATCTTACAGCCAAGGAGTTTGACCTTCTGGAGCTTCTGGTTCATAATCCCAATAAGGTGTACAGCCGGGAAAATCTGCTTAAAATTATCTGGGGTTATGAATATCTGGGAGATGTCAGAACAGTGGATGTACATATCAGAAGACTGAGGGAGAAAATTGAAAGTAATCCCAGTGATCCCAGATATGTACATACGAAGTGGGGAGTGGGTTACTATTTCCAGGCATAGTGTAAAAGGAAGATTCAAGTTTTTCAAAAGCCTGCGGTTCCGTATTATGATTATTCTTATGATTATCGGAATTGTTCCCAGCGTAGTGGTGGAGAAAGGAATCGTAAGCAGTTATGAAGACCGGGCTGTTTCTCTGCGGAGTTTTAATGTGAAGAATCAGTGTGACATTCTGTGTAATCTTCTGGTATCGGAAAATTATTTTGAAAATCAGGATTCGGCGTCAGTGGAAGGAGAGCTTTCTCTCTTTTCCAATATTTACAGTGGAAGAATCCTGATTGTGAATCAGGATTATGAGATTGTATTTGACACTTATGACCTGGATACTAATAAAATGTTTATATCGGAAGAAGTGATTCAGTGCTTCCGGGGGCAGGAAATCAGCCAGTATGATGAAAGAAACCGGTATATCGAAATTGCTGTTCCTGTACAGAGCGGAAAAGGCAGTTCCCGAGATACGCTGGGAGTCATGCTGGTCAGCTGTTCTACCGATGAGATTGCAGCGAATGTGGATATTCTGGAACAGAAAGGTATGTTGCTCCTTGTGATTATCACCCTGCTTGTTCTGGTGTTCGGATACGTTCTTTCAAATATTCTGATGAAACCCTTTGCCCGTGTGACGAAGGCTATTGAAGATATTACCGACGGGTATCTGGACGAAAATATTTCGGTGCCTGATTATACGGAAACGGAACTGATTACGGATGCCTTCAACAAAATGCTGGGCAGAGTCAAAACGCTGGATGAATCCCGGCAGGAATTTGTATCCAATGTCTCTCATGAGCTGAAGACTCCTCTGGCTTCCATTAAGGTGCTGGCGGATTCCCTGAATATGCAGGAAGATGCTCCTCTGGAAATGTACCAGGAATTTATGCAGGATATCACTCAGGAAATTGACCGGGAAAATAAGATAATCACGGATCTGCTTTCCCTTGTGAAGCTGGATAAAAAAGCGGCAGATTTGAATATTGAAATGATCAATATTAATGATTTGCTGGAACTTATTCTGAAAAGACTTAAGCCTCTTGCCGCGAAAAGGCAGATTGAACTGATTCTTGACAGCTTCCGGCCGGTGAATGCGGAGATTGATGAGGTTAAGGTAACTCTGGCTTTCTCCAATCTGGTAGAAAATGCCATTAAGTATAATGTGGACGGCGGATGGGTGAGGGTTTCCCTGAATGCGGACCATAAGTACTTTTATGTAACGGTGGCGGATTCGGGAATCGGTATTCCGGAAGAAAGTCTGGATCACGTATTCGAGAGATTTTACCGGGTGGATAAATCTCATTCCAGAGAAATCGGCGGTACGGGACTGGGGCTGTCCATTACCAGAAGTGCGATTCTGATTCACCACGGAGCGATAAAAGTATACAGCAAGGAAAACGAGGGTACTACATTTTCAGTTCGTATCCCCCTTACTTACATTGAATAAAGGAGAGGCATGGGAAAGCGAGGATTATATTTCTGTCTGTTTCTGCTGATGCTTCTGCTGTCGGGGTGTGCCGTTCAGAGCGAAGAGGAGCAGACGGAAGGATATCAGTTGTATTATGTGAATACGGAAAAGACAAAAGTGATCGGTGAAACGGTGCAGTTTGATGATTCCGGGGATCTTCTGCAGCAGATGGCGGAAATGCTGTTCGGACAGCCTCTGGGGGAAGCTCAGACCAGGCTTCTGCCGGAAAATGTAGAGTTTCTGGATTATCAAATGACGGACGGGGTGTTGATGCTGAATTTCAGCCAGGGTTATCAGGAGATGAACCGGACAGAGGAAATATTGATTCGGGCCAGTGCAGTCAAAACATTCATACAGGTGCCGGACGTAAAGTCCGTGGGAATTCTGGTGGAAGGCAGTCCCCTGACGGATTCCTACGGGGAGGAGATAGCCCCTATGACAGACGAATCCTTTGTGGAAAATTCAGGAAAAGAGATCAACGCCTATCAGCACGCTCATCTGACGCTGTATTTCGCCAATGAAAACGGCGATAGGTTGGTGAAGGAGGCACGAAGTGTTTATTACAGTACCAGCATGCCGTTGGAACGGGTGATTGTAGAACAGCTGCTGAAGGGACCTCAGGAGGCCGATCATTATCCCACCATACCGGGAGAGACTCAGATACTGGGCGTGACAGTGGCGGACGGCGTATGCTATGTAAATCTGGACAAGACATTCTCTGATATGGCATTGAATCAGCAGGAGGAGATCCCTATCTATTCTATTACGAATTCATTGGTAGAATCCGGATCGGTTACGGAAGTGCAGATTGCCATAAACGGAGAGACCAAAAAAACATACCGGGAGCATGTCAGCCTGGATCAGCTGTTCCATGCAAGACCGGATCTGGTAGAACAAGAGGAAACGGATGAATAAAAGACCATTATGCTGGATGTGGTTTTGTTTTACTGTTTTCATCGGACTGCTGGAATTTCTGGGGATTACCCATGGAGGAAATCCCCGGAAAAATCAGGAACTGCAGATTTTGGCTTCGGAGGAAGCATATGTGTGTGCAGAGGGCCTGGTGAAAGGGTATGAAACAAAACAGGAAATATCTTATCTATATCTTAAATCAGCAACTCTGGCCGTTTCGGCCAAAACTTTTTCCAATCAGACAATCAGAGTGCGAATGGAGAATGCTTCTTATCCGGGAATTGGAAGCCGGGTACAGGTGAAAGGCAGCCTCTATACAATACCGGAAGCATCTAATCCGGGACAGTTTGATACAGAATTATATTATCGGATAGAAGGCATCGATCTGTTGATGCGGGGAGAAAAATATCAGATTCTTACCCGGAGAAAATTCCCGTTGGGTGATTATCTGTGGCGTTTCCGGGAATATTTAAAAGGTGTTTTGGTAAGTCTTGCTCCCGATGAGGCAGGAGAACTTTCTGCCATGCTTCTGGGAGAAAAGGGACTGCTGGAGGATGAAACAAAAAAGAATTATAAGCTGCTGGGAATTTATCATATTCTGGCCATCTCGGGTGTTCAAACTTTATTCTTGGTATATATGTGGCTTTGAAAAAGCCCGTAAATACGCCGTTTCTGGCAGATTACTTTCCCTATATTTACATTTATTTTTAGCAATTTCCAACTTCATTTTTTGCGATTGTCCTTTTGGAGGTTTCGAGGGGGTGGGGAATTTCTTAAATAATTTGGCAAAATAGAGAAACATTATAGCGAAAAAATCATTTAGCGAAATGGAGAAAATATGAATATGAATAAAAGTAGAAAACTAAAAGTTTACAGCCAATCAGGATATCATTACCAAGAGAGACCTACAATCATTCTAAAAGGAAGATGGTTGGAAGAGGCTGGCTTCCCATTGAACAGTTATATTACCGTTGAAACCATAGAAGAAGGTGTTCTGAAGATAACACGTCAGTCGTAAGTGTCGAAACATAAGGAACTAGCAAGCTTAATTACGATAAAGCATTTATAGCTTAGTAATTGTGTTTACCCGATTTTTATTGTATTATAAAGACAGTATTTTGCACTCTTGACATTTAGTCATGGGTACATTGTTTGATGGAGGTAAAAAATATATGGCAGAAAAAACCAATGCCAATATAGGATTTGAAAAACACCTATGGGATGCAGCATGTGTTCTATGGGGACATATACCAGCAGCAGAATATAGAAAAGTAATCATAGGTCTTATTTTTTTACGTTATATATCAACGGCTTTTGAAAAAAGATATCAGGAACTGGTGAAAGAAGGCGATGGTTTTGAAGATGACCGTGATGCTTATACAATGGAAAACGTATTTTTTGTACCGGAGGAGGCGAGATGGAGTACTATAGCTTCAGCAGCACATACCCCAGAAATAGGAACAGTTATTGATAATGCCATGAGGGCTATTGAGGCAGAAAACAAAACATTGAAGAATGTTCTTCCAAAGAATTATGCAAGTCCGGATCTTGATAAGCGAGTATTAGGAGACGTTGTGGATATTTTCACAAATAATATTGATATGAGTGATACGGAAGAAAGCGAAGATCTTCTTGGACGTACATATGAGTATTGTATTGCACAGTTTGCGGAAAAAGAAGGCGTTGGAGGCGGTGAATTCTATACCCCATCCAGCGTGGTTAAAACACTTGTAGAAATTCTCAAACCTTTTGATAATTGTCGGGTGTATGATTGTTGTTGCGGTTCGGGAGGTATGTTTGTTCAGAGCGCAAAGTTTATACAGGCTCATTCTGGAAGGCGGGGAGCAATTTCAGTTTATGGTCAGGAGGCTAATGCTGATACATGGAAAATGGCCAAGATGAATATGGCAATCCGTGGTATTGATGCGGATCTGGGCCCTTATCAAGCAGATACTTTTACTAATGATCTGCATCCAACGTTGAAAGCAGATTTTATCCTTGCTAATCCACCATTTAATTATCATCCGTGGAATCAGGAAAAATTATTGGACGATGCACGATGGAAATATGGAATTCCACCAGCCGGTAATGCCAACTATGCATGGATTCAACATATGATTTATCATCTTGCACCGAATGGAAAAATAGGATTGGTTCTGGCCAATGGTGCACTCTCCACACAGTCCAGTGGCGAAGGTGAAATACGTAAAAAAATCATAGAGGATGATTTGATTGAAGGTATTATTGCTATGCCTACGCAGCTATTTTACAGTGTTACTATTCCGGTTACGCTTTGGTTTATTACCAAAGGTAAAAAACAAAAAGGCAAGACACTTTTTATTGATGCCCGTAAGATGGGACATATGGTTGATCGTAAGCATAGAGATTTTTCAGATGAAGATATCCAGAAACTGGCGGATACTTTCGAGACTTTCCAGAATGGTACATTGAACGAAATAAAAGGATTCTGCGCTGTTGCCACCTTGCAGGATATTGCCAAGCAGGACTATATTCTAACGCCCGGACGCTATGTGGGTATAGAGGAACAGGAGGATGATGGAGAACCTTTTGATGAAAAAATGGCACGTTTGACGTCGGAGCTGTCTAATATGTTTGCCAAGTCTCATGAACTAGAGGATGAGATAAGAAGTAAATTAGGAGCAATCGGATATGAAATATAGAAAATATATGGCTAGGATGGTGATACGATGGAATTACGGAATATGACTTTAGCTTCGCTTTCAGTGGACGGGCGCGGTT
>JBMNRA010000045.1:0-24141 GCA_050944415.1 Ruminococcus sp. | reverse complement strand
GGACCTGGCCATTGTGGATCCGGCGCTCACCTATTCTGTTCCGGCGGCTACCACCGCATGGACGGGGATGGATGTTCTGGCCCACTGTGTGGAGGCCATTACCAACCGCAACTATAATCCTTACGGCTATATTTTTGGAAAGGAAGGCATCCGCCTGACCATGGAATGGCTTCCGAGGGCTGTGAAAGAGCCGGAGAACCGGAAGGCCAGAGAACAGATGTCTCTGGCAGCCAATCTGGGCGGCATGGCCATTTCCGCCTGCGGCTGCCAGATTGGGCACAGCTTCGCTCAGACTTTCGGAGCGATCAATCATATCCCCCATGGACTGGGGTGTGCCTGGGGCCTGCCGGGGGTATTGGTTTATACGGCAAAATACGGGGAAAGATCCAACCTGGAAACGGTGGCGGAGGCTATGGACGTTCCTTTCAATGAGGACACGGATACTATGGAATTGGCGGAAACGTTGGCGGAGAAGGTGAAAGATCTGATGAAAGAGCTTTCTATTAAATCTGTAAAAGATTACGGGTACACGCTGGAAGACTGTCTCGATTCGGCGGTTCTCTTTGCCCATGACAGAGCTTTTGGAAATTCTCCGGGGAATCCCGGTATGGATGAGATAAAAGAGTATATCGAATATACATATGCCTGTTAAATCCTGAAACCGTCTTGCATGAAAGAATTACTCTATGATATACTTTCTTTATGTGAGTCAGGACAGAACTGGTCCTGAACAATAGGAGGATGTTATGGATTTACAGAAAGTGTATAAGGAAAAACTGACAACGGCGGAAGAAGCCGTGAAAGTGGTAAAATCAGGAGACTGGCTGGACTGGGGATGGTGTACGGGAACACCGGACGCTCTGGACAAGGCTCTGGCAAAGCGGATGCCGGAACTGCATGATATCAAAATCCGCGGCGGTATTCTGCTGAAAGTGCCGGAAATTTTCAAGGTGGAGAATGCCCCGGAGCATTTCTGCTGGAATTCCTGGCATATGAGCGGAATCGAAAGAAAAGCCATTGCCCAGGGGATTGCTTACTACGGACCGATCCGTTACTCTGAACTTCCCCGCTATTACCGGGATCTGGACTGCCCCTCTGACATTGTGATGATTCAGGTGGCGCCCATGGATTCACGGGGATATTTCAGCTTTGGCCCCAATGCTTCCCATCTGGAGGCTGTGTGCCAGAGAGCAAAGACGATTATCGTGGAAGTGAATGAAAAGATGCCTTACTGCTGGGGTGGAGACAGCAGCGCCGTTCACATTACAAAGGTGGATATGATCGTAGAGGGAGAGAATCCGGATATTCTGGAAATGAAAGGCTCTGACGTGATGACGGATGTGGACAAGAAGGTGGCAGAGTATATTCTGGAAGAGATCCCCGATGGAGCGTGTCTGCAGTTGGGAATCGGAGGTATGCCCAATGCGGTGGGCAAACTGATTGCCGAGTCTGATCTGAAGGATCTGGGCGTTCATACGGAGATGTATGTGGATGCTTACGTGGAGATGGCCAAGGCCGGAAAAATCAACGGAAGCAGAAAGAATATCGACACCAATAAACAGGTATATGCGTTCGCGGCCGGAAGCCAGGAACTGTATGACTATATTGACAACAATCCGGAGATGTACAGCGCGTCTGTGGGATATGTCAACGATGTGCGTACTGTATCAGCGCTGGACAACTTTATGTCCATCAACAACGCGGTAAATATCGACCTCTTCGGGCAGGTAAATGCCGAGTCGGCAGGGGTGAAACATATCAGCGGCGCAGGCGGACAGCTGGATTTCGTTCTGGGCGCCTACCTGTCAAAGGGCGGCAAAAGTTTTATCTGCTGTTCTTCAACTTTTACTGATAAGGCAGGAAACCTTAAGTCCAGAATTCTGCCGGTTCTGGATTCAGGCTCCATTGTCACAGATACCAGAACCAACACTCATTTTGTCGTAACAGAATACGGTAAAGTGAATTTAAAAGGTCTGTCTACCTGGCAGAGATGTGAAAAACTGATTTCTATCGCTCATCCGGATTTCAGGGATCAGCTGATCAAAGACGCGGAAAAAATGAAAATCTGGCGCGCAAGCAATAAACGATAAAAAGAAAATCAGGGGCTGTTTTCAGACAGCCCCTTTTTCAGAATATTTCAGTTACAGTTCAATTATTTTCGGTTCAGCGGAAAATACAGTCATCAGATTGTCATCAATTCTTCTATAACCTTTCCTTCTATACGAATCCATGTACCCTTATGCATACCGCAAATTTCTACTTTTCCGTTTTCCTTTAACTGATGGTACGCTTTTTTCTGATTGTTTGTAACGAAATACAGTTTGCCTTCAAAGGGCCGGCGCGATTTAATGAACTGCAGTGGCGCATGGCGGAAGAAATGACGCACACTACGTTATCCCGCCAACTGAAAACCCTTGAAAATGAAGGATTGATTGTGCGTAGGGAGTATCGGCAGATTCCGCCGAAGGTTGAGTATAGTTTAAGTGATATAGGCAAAAAATTTAAGGATGTGTAGTCTGTACTTGAAGTGTGGGGAAATGAATATATTCAATATCTGCACAGCAAAAAGAGTTGAAATTAAAAAACACTTTAACGGGAGGAGAGCCGGCATGCAGCATGCCGGCCATATGAAAAAGGTTATCTATATAAATGGTAATAATTGTTAGGCGAGGATCAACAATCGTTCAGCGTATTCAGCAGGTGAACAACCGCCGCCCTCTTTGTTATGTTAGTTATTATATGCTGGAAATGTGAGCATATTGTGACCGTAAGTTAAAAGAATTATAAAGAGTTTCTGAAGAAAAAATTTTTTAAAAAAGCTATTGACAAAAAGCAGTTTATGATATAGAATAATTTTTGTCGTTGCGGGTGTAGTTCAATGGTAGAACACTAGCCTTCCAAGCTAGATACGTGGGTTCGATTCCCATCACCCGCTTATGCGCGAGTGGCTCAGTTGGTGGAGCGCGACCTTGCCAAGGTCGAGGCCGCGGGTTCGAGTCCCGTCTCGCGCTTTTTATTTTGACATAATGAGACAAGCCCAGATAGCTCAGTTGGTAGAGCAGAGGACTGAAAATCCTCGTGTCACTGGTTCGATTCCGGTTCTGGGCACTTGAAGGAAGCTGGTGACAGCTTCTTTTATTTTTACTATTCCAGAAGGAGGAGCCGCCATGAAAGAGTATGAGGTAGTCTGTGAAGCGTATAATACCTGTTCGCCGAAACCCCTTGTTTCGGTGGAAGAAATTGAGACGGATGATATTGAGGAATATTTAAAACAGGTAATTCCGCCAAAGAGCAGTTATGAGAAAACGGTAAATGCCGACGGTGATACCGTGTATGAAGTTACCAGTGACAAATTGAGAAAGGTTTATATTTTTACGGAAATTTAATCTGAAACAGCAGCGGCAGAGAATGATGATAACTTCTCTGCCGCTGCTGTTTTAGCGCGCCATACGATAGATATTAGCCATATCTTCCATGGTCAGTTTTCTGATTACGCCGATGGTTCGTTTGTTCTCAAAGCTGCATTTATAAGCCAGTGTTTCGATCTGTTCATCTGTAAGGGTAATTCCCATATCGGAAACAGACGTAGGCATTTCCATATAACGATAGAACTGTTCCATGGCTTCAATTCCCTTTAAAGCTGCCTCCTTTAAGTCGCTGCCGCAGGGAATGTCAAAAACATTGCAGGCAAACTGGGCAAAGCGCTCCACATTGGAATCCAGAACGTACCGGGCCCAGCTTCCCCAGACGGCGGCCAGGCCGGCTCCATGGGCTACATCAAACATGCCGCCCAGTTCATGTTCCAGCTGATGGCAGGACCAGTCTCCACCGTCAGTTCCGCAGCCCATGAGACCGTTGTGGGAAAGACTGCCGGCCCACATGATTTCCGCTCTGGCATCGTAATTTTCCGGAGACTGCATCAGAATTCTGGAGTTCATCATGACGGTTCTCATCAGAGCTTCACAGAGATGATCCGTCAGATCCATGGACTGGTTGTTGTTAAAGTACCGCTCCATCGTGTGCATCAGAATATCCACGCATCCGCAGGCTGTCTGATAGGCGGGAAGGGTGTAAGTAAGCTCAGGATTCATTACCGCGAAACGGCAGCGGCAAAGATCGTTGTTGCATCCCCGTTTCAGCCATCCCTCTTCATTGGTCAGCACGGAAGAGTTGCTCATTTCGCTTCCGGCAGCGGCAATCGTCAGAACACAGCCGATGGGAAGACATGCGGTGGGAACTCGTTTTTTGCTGTAAAAATCCCATACATCGCCGCCGCAGGCGGTTCCGTATCCGATGGCCTTGGCGGAGTCGATGACACTGCCGCCGCCTACGGCCAGAATGAAATCCACGCCTTCTTTGCGGCACAGTTCGATTCCTTCTCTGGCTTTTGAGATACGGGGGTTGGGGACAACGCCGCCCAGGGAAACGTATTCAATGGAAGCTTCTTTTAAAGAAGCATAGATGCGGTCCAGCAGTCCGCTTTTGACGGCGCTCTGGCTTCCGTAATGTACCAGCACTTTTTTGCAGTTCTGTTCTTTTACCAGCCGTCCCACTTGGGATTCTGTATCTTTGCCGAAAACCACGCGAGTGGGAGCATAATATTCAAAGTTCAGCATATATCAAACCTCCTCTTCAGATTGGTAGTTCTACATTTTATATTAAAACAGATTTTTCGGGAATCGTAAAGCGGATAATTATGCAAAAAACCGATTGCAAAGTAAATAATATTTTCGTATAATGGAAATCGTATAGCCTAAGATAAATTATTATTGAAATACAGCCAAGGAGGATAATCATGTATTCTATTCATGAAATTGAAAAGGTGGATCCGGAAATCGCATCTGCGATACAGGATGAAATTAAAAGACAGAATTCCCATCTGGAACTGATTGCATCAGAAAACTGGGTGAGCAAAGCTGTTATGGCGGCAATGGGGTCTCCCCTTACAAACAAATATGCGGAGGGATATCCGGGGAACCGTTATTACGGCGGGTGCGAATGTGTCGATGTAGTGGAAACACTGGCAATTGAACGGGCAAAAGAATTATTTGGATGTGAATACGTGAATGTACAGCCTCATTCCGGCGCTCAGGCCAATATGGCAGTATTTTTTGCCGTGCTGAAGCCCGGTGATACGGTTATGGGGATGAATCTGGCCCACGGCGGTCATCTTTCTCATGGAAGCAAAGCAAACCTTTCCGGCGCTTATTTTAATATTGTTCCCTACGGAGTAAATGATGAGGGATTCATTGATTACGATGAAGTACGCCGTATTGCCTTGGAATGCCGTCCGAGGATGATCGTATGCGGCGCCAGCGCTTATGGAAGAACCATCGACTTTAAGAGATTCCGTGAGATAGCCGATGAGGTGGGGGCTTATCTGATGGCGGATATTGCTCATATCGCCGGTCTGGTAGCTGCGGGAGAACATCCCAGTCCCATTCCATACGCTCATGTTACCACAACTACCACTCATAAGACTCTGCGGGGTCCCCGGGGTGGAATGATCATGAGCAGCAATGCCGTAGCCGAGGAATTAAAGCTGAATAAGGCAGTATTTCCAGGCATTCAGGGCGGACCCCTGATGCATGTGATTGCGGCAAAGGCAGTTTGCCTGAAGGAAGCCCTTCAGCCGGAATATAAAGAATATCAGAGAAATATTGTAAAAAATGCAAAGGCTCTGTGCAGCGGTCTGATGAAACGGGGAATCAAAATCGTTTCCGGAGGAACAGACAATCATTTGATGCTGGTGGATTTGAGAGATACCGGAATCACAGGAAAAGATATGGAACATCTGCTGGATGAAGCAAATATCACCTGCAACAAAAACACTATTCCCAACGATCCTCAGTCCGCCAATGTGACCAGCGGAGTACGGCTGGGAACCGCAGCTGTGACAGCCAGAGGCCTGAACGAGGAAGATATGGATCTGCTGGCGGAAGCCATCGCGCTGATGGTAAAAAGCGCGGATAACAAAGAAAAGGCAAGGGCCATTGTGGACAGCCTGACAGCAAAATATCCTTTAAATGCATAAATATTCTGGAGGAAACGCTCTTTTTGAGGGCGTTTTTCCTTTATTAATGAGAGTGTGAGTATGAAGATTTTACTGGCGGCAGTTAATGCCAAATATATTCATTCTAATCTGGCGGTGTACAGTCTGAAAGGCTACGTTTCCGCCAGGGGTATACCGGTGGAGATGCAGGAATATACTATCAATCAGAGAATGGAAGATATCATGGGCAGTATTTACGAAAAAAAGCCGGACGTTCTCTGTTTTTCCTGCTATATCTGGAATATTTCCCTGATAACGGAACTGGTGTGTGAACTTCATAAAGTACTTCCTGAAACAGAGATCTGGCTGGGCGGTCCGGAGGTCTCTTTTGATTCTGCGCGTGTACTGGAATCCTTAAGCGGTGTCAGAGGTATTATGAGGGGCGAAGGAGAGGAAAGCTTTCTGGAGCTGGTCTGCCATTACTACAAAGGAATTCCTGCTTTGGCTGAGATGAAAGGAATTACTTTCCGGACAGAAAAGGGTGAGATCAGGGAAAATTCTCAGCGGCCGCCCCTGGATCTGTCAGATATTCCTTTTCCATACACGGATCTGCAGGATTTTGCCCACCGGATTATTTATTATGAGAGCAGCCGGGGCTGTCCTTTTTCCTGCAGCTACTGTCTTTCTTCCGTGGACAAAAAACTTCGGTTCCGTTCTCTTGAACTGGTAAAAAATGAGCTGGACTTTTTTCTGGAAAAGAGGGTAAAACAGGTGAAATTTGTGGACCGGACATTCAACTGCAGAAAAGAACATGCCAGAGCCGTGTGGAAGTATCTTTTGGAGAAAGACAACGGTGTGACAAATTTCCATTTTGAAATTGCGGCGGATCTTCTGGAAGAAGAAGATTTCAATATCTTAAGACAGATGAGACCGGGACTGGCACAGCTGGAGATCGGTGTGCAGACTACCAATAAAACTACGCTGCGGGAAATACGAAGAAATATGGACTTTTCCAGAGTGTCTCAGGCAGTGGCAAGGATTCAGGAGGGCGGCAATGTCCATCAGCACCTGGATCTGATTGCCGGACTTCCCTGGGAAAATCTGGAAAGTTTTAAAAAATCTTTTAATGAGGTTTACGGACTTCATTCCCAGCAGCTGCAGCTGGGTTTTCTGAAAGTCCTGAAAGGCTCCTGGATGTGGGAAAATGCCTCTGCTTACGATCTGGTCTTCCGAAGCAGAGAACCCTATGAGGTGTTGAGTACCAGATGGATCTCCTATGAAGAGCTGAGAAAATTGAAACGGGTGGAAGAGATGGTGGAAATCTACTATAACAGTGGTCAGTTCTCCCGGACAATGGATGCTCTGGAGAAAATATTTCCTTCCTATTATGATTGTTATGAAGCGCTGGGAAACTTTTATGCGGAAACGGGAAAAAATGAAGTGTCCCATTCCAGGGGAGACCGATATGGCATACTTTTGGAGTTTATCAGAAAACATGCAGTCCGGCAGGAGGAGTTTTTTACAGAGCTCCTGATTTTTGATTATTATCTGAGGGAAAATGCCAAAAGCCGTCCCCTCTGGGCCGGTGAACCCTTAAAGACCGGGGCAGCAGTCAGAGAGCTTTATGACCAATTGAGAACAGAACCGGCCTTTGGTCATTATCAGGATTATGACCGGAGACAGTTCCAGAGAATGACCCATCTGGAATATTTCCGATATGATGTACTGGATACGGGAAAGGAAGGCGGTTATGCGGTGCTTTTTGATTATCTGCGCCGGGATCCGCTGACCGGCGGCGCACGATGTCATATCATAGGAAATGAGGTATAGGGATGAACAAAAGAACGAAAGAGATACTGGATCTGCTGGATGAGGCCTACGGCAGGGAATATGTCTGTTATCTGAACCATGAAAATGCGGAGCAGCTTTTGATCGCCACCATGCTGAGCGCCCAGTGCACCGACGCCAGAGTAAATATCGTGACAAAGGATCTGTTCCGGAAATATCCCGATATGGAGGCTTTTGCCAAGGCGGATCAGAAGGAGTTGGAAAAGGATATTCATTCCACTGGCTTCTATCATAATAAAGCCAGAAACATCATAGGATGCGCGAAAAAGCTGGTGGAATGCTATGGAGGGAAGGTTCCCCGCAGCCTGGAAGAGCTGACAGCCCTCCCGGGGGTGGGAAGGAAAACGGCTAATGTAATCCGGGGAAATATTTTTCATGACCCCAGTGTGGTAGTGGACACTCATGTGAAAAGAATATCGCGGAAGCTGGGATTTACCAGGGAGACGGATCCGGTTAAAATAGAATATGATCTGATGAAGGTTCTGCCTGAAGATCACTGGATTCTGTATAATATACAGATGATTACCTTCGGAAGACAGATCTGTTTTGCGAGAAATCCCAGATGTGAGGAATGCTTTCTGACGAAATACTGCAGAGAATATGGTGGAAAAAAAGAATGAATTCATATGTTGTACTTGATCTGGAAACAACCGGGCTTGCGCCTGACAGGGACCGGATACTGGAAATCGGCGCCCTGAAAATAGAAGATGACTGTCTGACGGACAGATGCAGCATGCTGATTAATCCTGAGGTGCAGATTCCCTATACGGTACAGAATCTGACCGGGATTACCCAGGCCATGGCTGAAACAGGGGAAAAGCCTGAAAAAGCATTGAAAGATTTTCTGGATTTCTGTGGAAATCTGCCTCTTCTGGGGCATAACATCCTGTTTGATTACAGTTTTGTAAAACAGCAGGCGGCAGGTCTGGGTCTGGCCTTTGAAAAAGAAGGAGTGGATACTCTGAAAATAGCCAGAAAAGTACTGCCGCAGCTGGCCAGCCGGAGCCTGGCTGCTCTGTGCCGGTATTATCATATCCGGCAGGAGAAGGCACACCGGGCGATGGAGGATGCATGGAATACCTGGCAGCTGTTCCGATGTCTGCAGCAGGAATACGGAGAAACCCATCCGGAGGAATTTGAGCCGAAAAAACTGACTTACCGGGTAAAAAAGCAGAGTCCGATAACGAATTCACAAAAACTTTACTTGAATGATTTGATTAAATATCATAGAATAGTAATTGATATGAAGATTGACAGTCTGACGAAAAGTGAGGCTTCCAGAATGATAGATCATATTATTCTGCAGTACGGTAAAATAAAGAGGTAATAGAATGATGAGATTCAGTCCGAAAATGAAACGAATTATAGCAGGCATCATTGCTGCCATTCTTGTGATAGCGATGGTGGTTCCCATGGTTGTGGGATATCTGATATAGGAGGCCAGCGGGTTTCATGAAAAAGTGGAAAATCATATCCGGGACAGGGTTATTGCTGCTGGGAATATTCTTTCCGGGAGCGGGATGCCATTATGTCCATGCTGAAGAGAACACCTCTCCGGAAATACTGGAGGGGGTTTTTGTTGATGAGGTTGATGTGTCCGGCATGACCAGAGAAGAAGCGATGCAGGCAGTGGAGCAGCAGATGCAGGAGACAGCAGGATATCATATACAGCTTCAGACAGGCGATAGCATTGTGTCTGTGCCCGCCGGGGAACTGGGACTTACCTGGGCTAATGAGAGTGTGGTGGATAAGGCGCTGGATTTTGGTCAGGCGGGGAATGTCGTTAAGCAATATAAGGCAAGAAAAGATCTGGAGCAGGAGCCGGTGAGACTGACGCTGCAGTATGGTGTGGATGAGAAACAGGCAAAAAAGGTGTTGCAGGAACAGTGCGCCGTTCTGGATCATGAGCCGGAGAATGCCTCCATGACCAAGACGGAGGATGGCTTTGAGATTGTAAATGAAAAGCAGGGCGTTACGCTGCAGGTAGAAGAAGCAACGGCTGCAGTGGTGGAATATCTTTCCGCCCAGTGGCGCAGCGGTCTGGGTATGCTGAAGCTGCCGGTGGAGATTACAGAAGCAGAGCATAAGGCATCGGAACTTCAGAAGGTGCAGGATATCCTGGGAAGCGCCAGCACTGATTACTCCTCCAGCAGCGCCAACCGGGCTGCTAATATCCAGAGGGGTACTGAGCTCTTAAACGGTACGGTAGTCTTTCCGGGAGAAAGCGTATCAGTTACGGATTTAGTGATTCCTTTCAGCGAGGAAAACGGTTATGCGCCTGCTCCTTCTTATGAAAATGGCGAGGTGGTGGACAGCTACGGAGGCGGTATCTGTCAGGTATCGACCACCCTTTATATGTCTTTGCTGAGGGCGGAACTGGAAATTGATGAGCGGCATAATCATTCCATGATTGTCAATTATGTTAAGCCTTCTATGGATGCAGCCATCTCTGAAGGGTATAAAGATCTGAAATTTACCAATAACCTGGAAAACCCGATTTATATTGAAGGATACACCAGCGGAGGAGAAGTGGGCTTTGTGGTTTACGGTCAGGAGTACCGGCCGGAAGGCAGGGAAGTTACCTATGAAAGCGAGACTTTGGAGACCATAGAACCGACGGTGGAACTGACAGCGTCACAGGATTCCTTTGGAACGATTACTCAGACGGGTTCCTCGCATACGGGGTATACAGCCTGTCTTTGGAAAGTTGTCCGGGAGAACGGAGAGGAAACCAGAGAACAGATAAACAGCAGTACATATAATATGACGCCGGAAAAATATACGGTGGGCGTGCGTACCGATGACTCTGAGGCGGAGTCCAAACTGCGTGCAGCCATCGACGCCAATGATTTAGATGAGGTGTATGAGGTTATTAATAATTACGGATAAAAAGTGGGAAGAGGTAGAAGATGAAGATAGGAAAACTGCCGGAAACGGTTCTGATACGATCCATATTGAAACAGGTACATCACAGAAGAGAAGAAGTGCTGGTGGGCCCGCAAGTAGGGCAGGACTGTGCCGTTCTGGGTCTGAAAGAGGATGAGGTATTTGTGATGTCCGCGGATCCCATTACCGGAACCACGAAGGATATCGGAAGCCACTGTATTCATATTACTGCCAATGACCTGGCGGCTTCCGGTGCCGAACCGGTGGGAATGATGCTGACGGTGATGCTGCCGGAAGGGGTAGAGGAGCCGGAGATACGGAAAATGATGCAGGATGTGGAACGCACCTGCGAAGAGCTGAATATTGAAGTTCTGGGAGGTCATACGGAGGTAACCAATGTGGTGCGCCAGCCGTTGATTTCTGTGACCGGTGTGGGAAAGATCAGAAAAGATGAGCTTCTGACTACCATGCAGATGAAAGAAGATCAGGATATTATCATCAGCAAGTGGGTTGGCCTGGAAGCCACCACCATACTGGCGAAGGAAAAGGAGACGGAATTAAGACGGGTATTTTCGGAAGAATTTATCGAGCGGGCCAGATCTTTCGACCAGTATCTGTCCGTGCTGAAAGAAGCTCGGATTGCCAGGGAACACGGCGCTTCTGCCATGCATGATATCACTGAGGGCGGGGTGTTCGGAGCGTTATGGGAAATGGCGGAAGCGGCAGGTGTAGGCCTGGATGTGGATTTAAAAAAAATTCCCATCCGTCAGGAAACGGTGGAAATCTGTGAATTTTTCGGCCTGAATCCCTATCTGATCATGTCCAGCGGCTCCATGATGATCGCTGCGGACGACGGTTATCATCTGGTACAGGCCATGAAAGAGGCGGGAATTGAAGCAGCAGTGGTGGGCCGTACGGTAAAAGGAAATGACCGGATACTGAGAAACGGTGAGGATGTGCGTTATCTGGACCGGCCCCAGACGGATGAATTATACAAGGTTTTGGGATGAAGGAGAGATAAGCATGCCGTTTAATATTGTTTTATATGAGCCGGAGATTCCGGCCAACACGGGGAATATCGGAAGGACCTGTGTGGCCTGCGGCGCCAGGCTGCATCTGATTGAACCGCTGGGATTTCGCCTGAATGAAAAAGAAATCCGCAGGGCCGGGATGGATTACTGGAAAGACCTGGATGTTACCCGATATCTGAATTATCAGGATTTTCTGGCAAAGAATCCGGATGCTGTCATTTACATGGCTTCCACAAAAGCTCCGAAGGTATATACGGATGTGGCCTATGAAGAAAACTGTTATCTGATGTTTGGAAAAGAAAGCGCCGGGATCCCGGAAGAAATTCTGCTTCAGAATCAGGAGAGAGCCGTCCGGATTCCCATGCTGGACCAGATACGTTCGCTGAACCTGGGAAATTCTGTGGCCATAGTGCTGTATGAAGCCCTGCGTCAGCATCAGTTTAAAGATATGAAGCTGGAAGGGCAGCTGACAAAATACGACTGGAAATAAAAAGGGAAGTACCGTTATCTGGCGGTACTTCCCTTTTTGGCTCTGGACAGAGTAAAAATAAACTCAGATCCCACGCCCTCTGTGCTGATGACATTGATGTTCTGATTATGGGCGTTGATAATCTCTTTTACGATAGACAGCCCCAGCCCCGTTCCCTTCCGGTCTTTGCCCCGGGAGGTATCAAGCTTGTAAAAACGGTCCCAGATCTTGGGGAGACTGTCCTTGGGAATGCCTGTGCCGGAGTCTTTTACGGAAACAAAGATTTTTCCGTGGCGTTCCGTGGTTTCCACCGTTATGGTGGAATTGGAGGAACTGAATTTGATGGCATTGTCAATCAGGTTGTACAGAACCTGCTGAATTTTTCCCATATCCGCGCTGACCATAAGCGGTTCGGAAGTCATTTTCAGCTGAATGGTGATTTTGCGTTTCAGGCATGTTCCGCCGAAAGTGGCGGCGGTGTCACGGATTACGTTATTGATGTCAAAGTCTGTAATATCCAGCATATAGCCCCGGACATCGAAACCGTCCAGAGTGAGAAGACTCTGAGTCAGCTTATTCAGACGTTCCGTTTCCATCAGTACGATATTCAGGTACCGGGACTGCATCTCGGGCGGAATGGTTCCGTCCAGGATTGCCTCGATATACCCCTTGATGGAAGTCAGGGGAGAACGGAAGTCATGAGAGACGTTGGAAACAAACTGACGCTGGAATTCTCCGGCACGGTCCAGTTCATCAGACATATAATTCAAAGTCATGGCCAGATATCCGATTTCATCGTCAGAATGAACCGGAATATTATATTTCAGATTTCCCGAGGCGTATTCATTAGCGCCCTGGGTAATCTGTTTCAGCGGACTGTATACCACCATGTTAAATACCAGCAGGATCAGCAGAGTAAAGGCAAAGATGATAATAAATACCACATACACACCGTTTAAAATATCATCCCGGTTGGAAAGAATATTGCTTAGGGGCATATGAAGGGCAATATATCCCTTGGTGGACATGTTCAGCGTGATGGGAACCATGACACTGATATGTTCCTCTGAAAACTGATGGTAAAATGTACCGATTGTGTAGTAACCGCTGGTCAGGTCAGCAGGATCAAAGTTGTCTACGTGTTCCGGGTTATCCGGATCCAGTGTTTCTGCTGTATTGATCAGAATGTTTCCGCTTGTATCCAGCATCCAGATTTGAGCGTTCTGATATTCCGCCAGCGTACAGAAGTTACGGTAAGTATCGGCCAGACTGGCCTGCTGGGAATAGTAATTCTCCGCATGATTGGAAGCGATATTGACGGCTTCCCGGTAGAGGGCGTCGCCTGTCTGCTGGGTCAGTTTCTTCTGGATCAGTGTGGATCCCAGAAAAGAAATGACAAAGAAGCTTAAAAATCCCAGAATCAGATAGGCGATGGTAAATTTCAGATACAATGCGTTTTTCATCAGGATTTAACCTCGAACTTGTAGCCGATTCCCCATACGGTACTGATGGACCAGGATTCGTGATCTTTGATTTTTTCCCGCAAACGTTTGATATGTACGTCTACCGTTCTCGTATCGCCGATGTACTCATAGCCCCAGATATGATCCAGCAGTTGCTCCCTGGTAAATACCTGATTGGGTGAGGAAGCCAGGAAATATAAAAGTTCCAGCTCTTTGGGCGGCATATCCACATTTTTCCCGTGATAGATGACGGAATAATTGGTCAGGTTGATGGTCAGATCCGGATATTCCACGTATTTTCCGGCGGATTTTTCCGGTGATGTTTTGGCCGGTTCAAATCGGCGCAGCACTGCCTTGACCCGGGCTACCAGCTCTTTGGAGTCGAAGGGCTTGATGATATAATCATCGGCGCCAAGCTCCAGGCCCAGTACCTTATCAAAAATCTCTCCTTTGGCGGAAAGCATGATAATGGGTACATTGGATTTGTAGCGGATTTCCCGGCAGACCTGATATCCGTCAATGCCGGGAAGCATCAGATCCAGCAAAATCAAATTGGGTTTAAAAGATTCAAAAGCGTTGATGGCTTCTTCTCCGTCATTGACGATCATACAGTCAAAACATTCTTTGGTGAGATAGAGGGAGATCAGCTCCGCAATGTTGTTGTCGTCATCAACAATTAAAATTTTCTGTTTGGCTAACATGTTTCGGTCCTCCTTTTAACTCTGATGTCATTTAAACTCAACGATGGTTACACCGGAATCACCCTCGCCGAAGGATCCCAGACGGTAAGACGATACGTATTTCAAATGTTTCAGGTAATTGTGTATACCCTTTCTCAGGGCGCCGGTGCCTTTCCCGTGAACGATTCGCACACTGGGAACATGGGCCAGATAAGCGTCATCCAGATATTTTCCCAGCTCGGCAGTAGCTTCATCCACTGTTTTGCCCAGGAGATTGATTTCTGTGCTGACAGAGGCGGATTTCTGCATTTTAACCCTGCCGGAGCTTGTGCGCTTCATATTGGGAGCGCTGATTACCGGTTCATCCACAAGCATCAGATCTGAGATGTTGGTTTTGGTCCGTATGATTCCGGCCTGGACGAAAAGATTTCCCTTGCTGTCCGGCAGGGTGCTGACGGTTCCCTTCAGGTTCATACTGATGATTTTAACTGTATCACCTACGTGAAGATCGGAGGCTTTTAAAGAAGAAGAGGACTTGCCGGGTTTCATGGCAAGTTTTTCTTCCGTTTTTTTCATCTTTTTCCGCAGTTTCTGGCGGTCGGCCTCCATCTTCTGGATCGCCGGACTTTCTTTTTCATATTTCTGAAACTGACGGATGGTCTGATCCGCATATTCTTTCGCCTCGCGGAGGATGGCATGAGCCTGTTCACTGGCTTCCTGTATCATCTTTTCTCTGCGTGCTGTCAGTTTTTCCTGTTTTTCCTCCAGCTGAGATTTTAATGCGGCAATTTCGTCTTTGTAATGACGCAGTTCTTCCTGTTCTTTTTCGATGGTTTTTCTGCTTTCTTCCAGTGAAGAGATAACGTCTTCAAAGGATTCCGCCTCTTTGCTGATCCGGTTCCGGGCGTCTTCAATAATATAGTCCGGCAGTCCCAGTTTTCCTGAGATGGCGAAAGCGTTGCTCTTTCCGGGAATTCCAATTAAAAGACGGTAGGTGGGGCGAAGGGTTTCCACATCGAATTCACAGCTGGCGTTTTCCACCCCCGGAGTGGACAGGGCGTATACTTTCAGTTCACTGTAATGGGTAGTGGCCATGGTGCGGATGCCCCTCTGATGCAGGTGGGAAAGAATGGAGATGGCCAGTGCGGCTCCTTCTGTGGGATCCGTTCCGGCGCCCAGTTCATCAAAAAGCACCAGAGAATGCTCATTTGCCTTTTCCAGAAAAGAAACCACGTTAGTCATGTGGGAGGAGAAGGTACTCAGTGACTGTTCAATGCTCTGCTCATCGCCGATGTCGGCGTATACCTCTGTAAATACGGCCAGTTCGGAACGGTCAAGGGCAGGAATATGAAGACCTGCCTGCCCCATCAGAGTAAGCAGACCGATGGTCTTTAAGGATACGGTCTTTCCACCGGTATTGGGACCGGTGACGATCAGAAGATGAAAATCATCTCCCAGACGGATATCGATGGGAACAACCTGCGAAGCCGGAATCAGAGGATGGCGTGCCTGGCGGATGCGGATGCGTCCTTCTGTGTTGAAAACGGGTTCGCTGGCATTCTGTTCCATGGCCAGCTGTGCCCTGGCAAAGATAAAGTCCAGTTCCGTCATGTTTTCCAGATTGCAGTAAAGCAGTTCCAGATGTTCGGCAACCTGAGCGCTTAAATTGGATAAAATCACTTCGATCTCTGCAGTTTCCTTTAATTCCAGCTCCCGCATTTCATTATTCAGTTTTACCACCGCCATTGGTTCTACGAAAAGAGTGGATCCGGTGGAGGACTGGTCATGGATCATACCGGGAACCTGGCTTTTGTACTCCGCTTTTACCGGAATGCAGTAACGGCCGTTCCGCATGGTAATGACGGCATCCTGAAGATAGGAACGGGCGCTGCCGTTTACAATGCTGTTCAGCTGGGTATGAACCCGGTCATTGGTAATCTTCATGCTCCGTCTCAGCTGCCGAAGAGTCGGTGATGCATCATCGCTGATTTCTTCTTCAGAGAGTATGCAGCGGCGGATTTCCGTGGAAAGTCCGGTGATTGGTTCCAAAGCGTCAAAAGAAGCGGTAAGAGAATCCGACGGTGTGTCGGAAAGCTCCGGCCGGCCGTAGGATTTGGCCCGGGCGCAGTTTTCCAGGAGAGCGCATATGGTCAGAAGCTCTGAGATACTTAAAGTACTGCCGATTTCCAGACGTTTCAGAGATCCGCGGATATCCTTGACACTGCCGAAAGAGATGCTTCCCTTTTTGAACAGACGGTTTAAGGCGTCCTTCGTCTGGGTCTGCATACTTTTGATGGTCTGAATATCGTCAAATGGAAGCAGAGCTTCGCACTTTGCTTTCCCCAGAGGGGAAGAGGCAAGGGAAGAAAGCTTCTGTATAATTTTTGTATATTCCAGGGTCTGTAATGCTTTTTTATTCATGTCAAATAACCTAACTGCTTTCTTAAACATAATTTAGAAGGCGTCAAAAAGTGTTTTGACACCTTCATCATATTATACCAGAAACGGCGATAAAAAAATACTCTGAGATCAAAAAGATACTCTGTATTCATAAATTGTTCATAAGTTTTTGTTAAAATATCCCTAACAGTTGTGACAGATAAAGCACGTTATCGATCATTATTGCTGAACGGAGAGAATGAGACTGATGAGTGATTACAGCTTTATTAAAGAGGTTGTCAAGGAAAAACCAATTAATAAAAAAGCGTTTTTCACCAAGGTAGTATTTATAATTCTGGGGGCGGTTTTATTCGGAGTTATCGCTGCCGTTACCTTTGTGAATGTTTTGCCGCAGGCAGCGAAGAGTTTCATCAATGAGAATGAATCTCCTCAGCTGAATATTGAAGATGAGCAGCCGCCGGAAGGGGGAAGCGGCGTCTCTGCCGGGACAGAAGGGGAAGAGGAAGAAGAGGATCCCCAGGTCATTGAAGTTCCGGCGGAGCTGGGACTTTCCGATTATAAACAGTTCTATCAGGACATGGTGGAAGCATCTCAGAACGCCTCCAAATCTGTGGTTACGGTGGCAGGAATTACCGACAATATGGACTGGTTCAATAATTCTTATGAAAATCAGAGTCAGATTTCCGGTATGATTATTGCCAACACCAGCCAGGAATTATTTATATTGACGGAATACCGGGGAGTAGAGAATGCGGATCGTATTCAGGTGACTTTCTGGAACGGGACTTCTGTGGAAGCTGTCTATCAGAAACATGATCCCAACACAGGCTTGTGCATTCTGAGAACTGCAGCGGCCGATATTGACAGCAGCACATTTTCCACACTGGTAACGGCGCCTCTGGGCAGTTCCTACAGCGTTCGTCAGGGAGATCCGATTATGGCGCTGGGAAGTCCGATGGGATACAGCGATTCCATAGCCTTCGGCATGCTGACTTCCGTATCCAACAAGGTTTCCGAATGGGATCGGGACTACACGGTTCTGACGACAGATATCGTAGGAACACAGGAAGGAAGCGGAGTTCTTCTGAATCTGGACGGAGAAATCATTGGAGTGATTATGCAAGGTTATGCCAGCGGCAGCAATATGATTACCTGTCTTGGCGTATCGGAGATTACAGATCTGATAGAATCCCTGTCTAATAACAGTGAACGTCCATATATCGGTATAAGGGGACAGGATGTGACAGCGGAGACAGCAGAACGAACGGGCCTTCCGGCAGGCGTTTATGTCAGTGAGGTTCAGGTGGATTCCCCTGCTATGGTGGCCGGCCTTATGAATGGGGATGTGATTGTGGGAATGGATGGAGAGACCATTGAAACCCTGAGTGAATATACCCGTATGCTGGGTAAATTAGATCCTAATACAGCGGTCCGGCTAACTGTCATGCGTCAGGGTGCAGAAGGCTATACAGAGATTGTATTTGACGTAACGGTCGGAGCATTATAAAATAAGAAATATGTAAGGAGAAAGACTGGTTTTTCTGCCATGCAGAAGAACCATTCTTTTTTGAAGGGATTTTTTGAAAAAAAGAAAGGCTGGTAAGAGACATGAAATATATTAAGGAATTCAGAGAAGGAGACAGAATCACAGGCATTTACCTGTGCAAGCATAAGCAGGCTGCCGTTACAAAGAACGGAAAGCCCTATGAAAACGTAATCCTGCAGGATAAGACAGGTACGCTGGACGCGAAAGTTTGGGATCCCAATTCCCAGGGAATTGATGAATTTGAGACGATGGATTATATAGAAATCATGGGAGACGTGACCAGCTTCGCCGGAGCGCTTCAGATCAGTATAAAGCGGGCGAGAAAAGCTGGGGAAGGAGAGTACGATCCCGGCGATTATCTGCCCGTCAGCACCAGAGACCGGGGAGAAATGTATCAGCAGCTGATGAATTATGTAAACTCGGTGAAAAATAAATGGCTTTCTATGCTGCTGAAATATTTTTTTGTGGAAGACCGGGAATTCATCCGTGCCTTCCAGTTCAGCTCCGCTGCCAAAAGCGTTCACCACGGTTTCGTCGGCGGATTGCTGGAGCACACTCTCAGCGTAACCGGTTTGTGCGACTATTATACGAAGGCGTATTCCTGTTTGAACAGAGATTTGCTGATTACTGCCGCGTTGTTCCATGATATGGGAAAGACAAAAGAGCTGTCCCTGTTTCCGGTGAATGATTATACCGATGACGGCCAACTTCTGGGACACATTATGATAGGAGCGGAAATGATCCATGATGCCGTGTGTCAGATTCCTGGTTTTCCCAAAAAACTGGAATCTGAGCTGAAACACTGTATCCTGGCGCACCACGGCGAACTGGAATACGGATCGCCGAAAAAGCCGGCTCTGGCAGAGGCGGTGGCCCTCAATCTGGCGGATAATACGGATGCGAAAATGGAAACGCTGCGGGAAATCTTTGATGCGGCCGGTGATACGACGGAGTGGCTTGGATATAACCGTCTCTTTGAATCCAATATCAAAAAAACAGTGTGCGGAACAGAACCTCAGGGGAGATAAAGAAAATGCAGAAAAATGATGTGGTGCGTGTTGTCATTGAAGATATGAGCCATAAAGGAGAAGGGATAGGGAAGGCGGACGGCTATCCCTTTTTTGTGAAAGATACGGTAATAGGAGATGAATTGGATATTATCGTAACCAAGATGGGAAAAAGCTACGGATATGGGCGGGTGAAAGAAATCATAAAACCCTCGCCCTACCGGGTGGAGCCCAGATGTCCTTATGCAGGCCCCTGCGGCGGATGCCAGCTTCAGGCTATGGATTATGACAGGCAGCTGAAATTCAAAGAAGATCTGGTCAGAAATAATATGAGACGGATCGGCGGATTTACGGATATCCCCATGGAACCCATTGTCGGCATGGAAGAACCCTTCCATTATAGGAATAAAGCCCAGTTTCCCGTTGGAAAAGACAAAGAGGGAAATATCATCACCGGCTTTTATGCCGGAAGAACACATCGCATCATCAATAACAGAAACTGCTGCTTGGGCGTGCCTGTCAATGAAGAAATCCTGAATCGGGTTATCACATATATGGAAGAAAACCATGTGGAACCCTACAATGAGAAAACAGGAGAAGGCATTGTGCGCCATATCCTGATTCGTTACGGTTTTGCCACCGGCGAAATTATGGTTTGCCTTATCATCAACGCGAAACAGCTGCCGATGAAAGAATGTCTGCTGGAAAAACTGACCTCCCTGGAAGGAATGACCAGCATTTCCATCAATATCAACCGGAAAAACACCAATGTAATTATGGGAGATATCGTAAAAACCCTGTGGGGTCAGCCCTATATCACCGATTATATCGGCGATATCAAATATCAGATTTCTCCTCTGTCTTTCTACCAGGTCAATCCCCTACAGACGAAAAAACTGTATGAACTGGCCCTTTCTTACGCCGGATTGACGGGCAAGGAGACCGTGTGGGATCTCTACTGCGGCATCGGAACCATCTCTCTTTTTATGGCCCATAAGGCCAGAAAGGTTTACGGGGTGGAGATTGTGCCGGCGGCTATTGAGGACGCCCGGAGAAATGCCGAGATTAACGGTATCGAAAACGCTGAGTTTTTCGTGGGAAAAGCGGAAGAAGTACTGCCTCGCAAGTACCGGGAAGAAGGCATTTACGCCGATGTGATCGTGGTGGATCCGCCCAGAAAAGGCTGCGATGAGAAACTGCTTGAGACCATGGTGCAGATGGCGCCGGAAAAAATTGTCTATGTAAGCTGTGATTCCGCCACCCTGGCCCGGGATCTGAAGTTTTTATGCGGGAACGGGTATAAAATGGATAAAATACGTCCAGTTGACCAGTTTGGGATGACGGTGCACACGGAGGTGGTGGCACTTTTGTCCAAACTTAGTGCTAAGTAGCATATCGAGGTGGAGTTGAATCTGGACGAGCTGGATTTGACAGCGGCGGAGAGCAAGGCTACCTATGATGAGATCAAAGCCTACGTGCTGGAGAAGTACGGTTTGAAGGTGTCCAGCCTGTATATCTCCCAGGTCAAGCGGAAGTGCGGACTGGATATGGGACAGAACTATAATTTGTCGAAGAAGGAAGATGCTAAAGTGCCGCAGTGCCCCCTGGAAAAGGAAGCGGCAATAACAAATGCGTTGAAGCATTTTAAGATGATTTAAGTACTGTTGCAACAAAGAGCACGAATGCATAGTCATATAAATAAAAGCAAGGAGAAAAAATGAGGTATTCTAATGCGGATAAACTGAAAGAAAATGGAGTCGTATATACGCCAACTGAAATGGCCAATTATCTGGCTTTTGAAATCTATAAATATTGGGGAGAAGACAAAACTGATAATGTTTGCATATTAGATCCTGCGGTAGGTCAGGGCGAGTTATTAGTTGCGATGATACAACTGCTAATCACTAATGGCATTGAAAAAATTACTGCTGTTGGTTATGAGACAGACGATAGGGTGGCATTAGGTACCCAAAAAAAACTTGAATCACTGTTTTCTGATGTGAAAATAGAAATTAGAGTGGGTGATTTTTTAAAGGCAGTTGAATTAAATAAGGCAGGCAAATATGATTTTGTGATTGCAAATCCTCCATATATTAGAACACAGATTTTAGGAAGTGATAAGGCGCAACGAATTGCTGAAAAGCTTTCTTTGTCGGGACGAATAGATATATATTATGCCTTTTTGATTTATACGAAAAATGTACTAAAAAGTAACGGTGTTGCTGGATATATTACTTCGAACAAGTTTCTTACTATCAAATCGGGAAAAGCAGTACGAAATTATATGTTACAGAATTATCAACTGCATCGTATTACAGATTTGGGAGACACAAAACTGTTTAGTGCTTCTGTGCTACCTTGTATTATTGTATTTTCAAATGGAAAAACGGAAGAAAGAACCAATGTTGCTTATACATCTGTGTACGAAAAGGTAGAAGGTGACAGCGAAAAGTGTATTTCCGGTATTTTTGATGCAATTTATGATTCTGGTACTTTCCAAATTGCAGATGGAAGAAAATATAACTTTCAGCAAGGCATATTGCAGAGTACAGATGAAGGAGCACTGTGGAATATCCTGTCAGACGAAATAATGGATTGGTTGAAACAGGTGGAGCAAAACACATGGCTTCATTTTTCGGATATCGGAAAAATAAGAGTTGGAATAAAAACAACAGCGGATAATGTTTTTATTGGAAATGATTGGTCTGGAGATAAAGCCAATATTGAATTGTTAAGACCGCTTATCACACATCGTAATGCAGGTCAGATCATTCCGAATAATACTGAGCAATGGAAAGTTCTCTATACTCATACCATCGAGAATGGAAAACGGGTTGTCTACGATTTAGAGAAGTATCCCATTTCAAAGAAATATTTGCTCTCACATTATGATCAATTGGCTGGGCGAACGTATATTCAAAAAGCAAATCGCAAGTGGTATGAAATATGGGTTCCACAGAACCCTGATTCATGGAAAGATAAGAAGATTGTTTTTAGAGATATATCAGAACATCCACAGTTTTGGATTGATGACACAGGAGCAGTAGTTAATGGGGATTGTTACTGGATCGATATAAGAAATGATGTTCTTGACGATGTGATTTATCTCGCACTTGCTATTGCCAATAGCCATTTTATCGAAAAATATTATGATGTAAAATTTAATACAAAGCTGTATTCTGGCAAGCGACGCTATATGACACAATATGTTGAACAATTTCCTATTCCCTATTACGGAAGTGAATTGGCTCAAAAGGCAATATCTATAGTGAAAAAAATAATCGCCGAAAACAACACTAATAATGCTTCCAGCGATTATGTAAGACTTAATGAAGTTGTCGAAAAACTTTTTGCTTAGTTGTCGAAAAAGTTATATGGTAGTGGTAGCTGAATCTTAGCGTTTTTCTTTTTCCCACCAAATAAAGGGAAATATTTCGTGAAATCTTGACCGGAGACCAAGTATAAATTTTTTAGAATAATCTTGTTGCCATACACTTCACCATTAAAAATGGCATAGCGAATATCATTACTATGGAAAACAGTTCCGCCTATATTTACCACTGGTTCTCCATCTTCTGGAGAATGGAGGCCTAAATCAATGGTGGGCGATGTTTGAAGTTTGATCTCTAATAACTGATTTGCAATATCAGGATATTGACCATCATCTTCGTAAATAGAATAACCAAGATGATTACAAATCATTTCATGGAGTTCTGCTCCACGATTACGTTCTTGAACGGCATCCAAATAGTCGATTGAACAGCCCACCATAGGAAGAAGGCGTTTGTAGACTTCTGAAATACGAAGAAGCTGCCTGCGATTGGGATAGGCATTTGGATTAACTTCAATTAGGGACTGGCTAGAATCAACAATATAATTAGCTACAGTATCTGTATCATCCTGAGAAAACAAATAGCTATCACCATAAGAAGTCATCGTTGCTTGATATTTAGTGGTCAGTGTTCCGGTACGGTCATACTGCACTAACTCATCTCCAGTAATGACTCGAACAGCAGTTATAATATCGGATTCATTTACCCGCAAAAAAACATATCGGCGTTCGGCATCAATATCTTCATTCCATATTTGGACATTCATACTTTTTTGAGTGTAAACATCAAAGTTTTGCCCAGGAAAACGCGGTTGTGTTTTTTTGAAGGAATTTGGAATAGGATATCCCAGGGCTTTACAAATTTCTTGTTTAACAATTTTGGAGCGTGTTCTTAGGGCTAAGCCGTCAAGCGATAGACCAACAAGGTGATTAGAAAGTATAGATTCGAGAGCAAATAACGGGATATATAGGTAGTTGTCTGTTGGGTCAATAGGGTCATAGATGGATAATCCACTTTGATAGATTCTTTCTGGGTAGTTAATCATTTGTCTGCCTCCTCATTTGTTTCGATGTACATGAATAATTGTGAAATTGGAACTCCTAAGCCGTTGGCAATTTTTTCGATATTTGCTATTGATATATTCCTTTTTCCGGCTTCCACGGAAGCATAATATGTCCTATCCATATTAATAAGGAGAGCAAATTTTTCTTGGCTCATTCCTATTTTATTTCGATAAAAACGAATACATTTTCCAAATGATAATTGTATTGACGCCATACTCGGCACCTCCTTTTTATCATTATAAAAGTCAACGGTATTTGAAACAACGGACTATAAGCAACAAAATGAGTGTTATTTCGTAAGCGTCAAATAAAACAGTGTATAGAAAAATAACCGTCAACCTTCTATACTAAAAGGTCAACGGCTATTGGCAAAGCTCTTTTACCATTGGATTCCATGGAAGATAATCATCAAGGTATTCGGGA
>JBMNRA010000044.1:0-24407 GCA_050944415.1 Ruminococcus sp. | reverse complement strand
TTCAATCCCTGGATATACAGCTAAGAAGGTAATCTGGTTTAATGCACACCTAGGAAATATATAAATGATGAAACGCAAAGGGATACTTCTATATTTTTTCAACTTAAAGTATCTTGACGCTATCGTTTAGAAATTCCATCTAAAATACATTTCATAAATCTCTTTCTGAGAATTGTTTAAAATTTTATACTTGTAATATTACATAATATATATTAAAATGTGCTTAACCGATAATGGTACATTAATTTTAATCATACAAGAGGAGGATTTTATCATGGCATATGTAATTTCTGATGCATGCGTAAGCTGCGGTTCATGCGAAAGCGAATGTCCGGTAGAGGCTATCAGCCAGGGCGAAACACAGTACGAAATCGATCCCGATACCTGTGTAGATTGCGGATCCTGTGCAGCTGCCTGTCCGACAGATGCTATTTCCGCTGAGTAATTATTTATGGCGTTAAAAAACTGCTCGTCTTTACAGACGAGCAGTTTTTACGTTATATCTTTTTTTCTTTTCCGCTGTATTTCTTTCTTCGCTTTTTCCCCTGTTCCTTCGTCGCAGCCACCATTTTTCGTGAAACCTGATGACGGCGAATAGCTGCATCCAGTCTTTTATATCTTTCTTCCTGCTGATTCGTTTCCTTGATTTTCGTCAGAAGCTCGTCCAGAATGCGGAAAAATTCTTCTTTTTTTTCAACAGCTTCAGGTTTTGGTTCCGGCGATTTTTTATCCGAACTCCCGGTTCTGGAATAAACTTCTCTGCGCATAACCGGTATCAGTTCTTTTATAGTTTTTAATTGGAAGCCTTTTTTCTTCAGTTCTTTAATACTCAGGAAAATCTGAATATCCTGCCGGGTGTAACAGCGATGTCCCATTTCATTCCTGGCTATCGGAAGACCCAGTTCTTCTTCCCAATACCGCAGCACGTGAGTCTCCACATCTACCGTTTTGGCAGCCTCGGAAATCAGGAATCTGGTTTCATTCATATCCTTACCCCTTTGCATCTGGCTTCCCTTTCATTATAATCACCGCCAAACGCAAATGCAATGAAAAGACATCGACCCTTTTTGACATAATCTCTACTTCTTCCAGTTGACAAAGCGGGTATACTCCGGCATCCATACCAGATTTACGGTACCGATGGGGCCGTTTCTCTGCTTCGCAATAATAATCTCAGCCACATTGGGATTTGGTGTATCCTTATTATAATAATCATCACGATAAATGAACATTACCACATCGGCATCCTGCTCTATGGCTCCTGATTCACGGAGATCAGAAAGCATAGGCCGTTTATCATCCCTCTTTTCCACCGCACGGCTCAGCTGGGATAATGCCACCACCGGCACATTCAGTTCTCTGGCCAGCGCTTTCAGTGAACGGGAAATTTCGGAAATTTCCTGCTGTCTGGAATCTGATCTTCCGCTTCCTGACATCAACTGCAGATAATCAATGATAATAATGCTCAGATTATGCTCCAGTTTATACTTTCGGCACTTGGAACGCATTTCGGCAATGGAAATTCCCGGTGTATCGTCAATAATCAGATTTGAATTTCCGATGATACCTGCGCCTTCGATAAGTTTTGCCCAGTCTTCATCCTTCAGGTTACCTGTACGAATACTCTGGGAATCCACTTTTGATTCCAATGAAAACAGACGGTTAACCAATTGTTCCCTGGACATCTCCAGACTGAAAATTGCTACCGTCATACTTTTTTTAAAGGCCATATACTGTGCAATATTTAAAACAAATGCCGTTTTACCCATGGAAGGTCTGGCCGCCACCAGAATGAAATCAGATGGCTGAAACCCGGAAGTTTTATAATCCAGATCCACAAATCCCGTGGGCAGTCCTGTCACATTCCCTTTAGTCCGGGATGCCTTTTCAATGGTATCAAGAGCATTCAGAACCACCTGGCGGATGGGAACAAACTCGCCTGTATTTCGCTTCTGCAAAAGCTCAAACAGCCGTTTTTCAGCATCTTCCATGATATCCTCCACCTTATCTTTTGCAAGATAGCAGGCGTTGGAAATTTCTTCGCTTGCTTTTATCAGCCTGCGAAGCATTGCTTTATCCCTCACAATTTCCGCATAATGCTTTACATTAGCTATCGTCGGAACCGCCGCAAACAGTTCTTTGAAAAATTCCGTACTGCACAGCTCCGGCGGAACATCCTTTTCTCTCAGCCGTTCCTGAAGTGTCACAGGATCCACTGGTTTTCCCTCGTTGTAAAGCTCGACCATGGATTCAAAAACCACTTTGTACTGATGGTGGTAAAAATCATCCCCCGTCAGCATCTCAGACACCGTCAGAACCGCTTCCCTGTCCATCAGCATAGCCCCCAGCACCGACTGCTCCGCCTCCATACTGTGCGGCAGCACCCGCTTGATCAGCGCTTCTTCCACAGACGCTTCCTCCTATGCTTCTTTTACAACCACCTTCAGTGATGCCGTCACCTTTGTATGAAGCTTCACTGCTACCATTGTCGTTCCCAGCTCCTTAACCGGATTCTCCAGCTGAAGCTTTTTCTTGTCCACATCTATGCCAAGCTGTTCTTTAACTGCATCGGCAATTTCCTTTGAAGAGACAGATCCGAAAGTCCGTCCCCCTTCGCCGACTTTAATAGATACCGTTACCTGGCTCTTTTCCAGCTGTTCTTTCAGCTGCTGTGCTGCTTCCAGCTGTTCTGCCGCCACTTTGGCATCATGAGCTTTTGCCAGTTTTAAATCATTCATGTTTTTTGCATTGGCTTCCACACCTAATTTTTTAGGCAGAAGCATGTTTCTGGCATAACCGTCACTGACGTTTACAATATCTCCTTTTTTTCCCAATGATTTTACGTCCTGTACTAAAATTACTTTCATCAAATCGCTCCTTCTTCTATCATTTCCTGTAATGTCTGTTTGAGGTAATCAATTGCCTCTCCCACCGTATAGTTCTTCAGCTGGGCACCTGCAATGTTCAGGTGGCCGCCTCCTCCCATACGTTCCATGATGATCTGCACATTAACCTCATCAATAGCCCGGGCGCTTACATAAATCGTGTCATTATAATCTGTCATCACGAAGGATGCTTTCACTCCTACAATATTCAGCAGTTCATTGGCGGCCTGTGCTCCCACAACAGTAGGACTTTCCAGTCCTTCACTGGGGCAGACGGAAATAGCATAGCAGTCCTTAAACAGCTGCGCGTTACGGATTGCCTCTCCTCTTGCCCGGTAATCTTCTGCATTTTCGCGAAACATTTTTCTTACACGCGTTACATCTGCACCGCATCTGCGCAGGAACGCAGCGGCCTCAAAAGTCCGAACTCCTGTTTTTGTCAGGAAATTATTGGTATCAATCATGATTCCGGCATAAATGCTGTCAGCTTCAATATTCCGGATTCTGATGCCGTCAGAAAAATACTGCAGAATTTCCGCCACCATCTCACAGGCGGAAGATGCGTAAGGCTCAATATAAGAGAGCACCGCTGTCTTGATAACCTCGCTGCCCTGTCTGTGATGATCCAGCACCACTATGGTCTTAGTCATATTCAACAGGTCCTCACATTCTGTATAGCTGGGCCGGTTGGTATCCACCACCACGAGAACCGTATTATTCCCGGTCAGATCTCTGGCTTCATGACTGTTGACAAACATATGCGGATCATAATCCGGATTATTCAGAAATTCTTCCATCAGCGGCCGGATAGACGATGTAGGCGTATTAATGACAATGTGAGCTTTTTTATTCAGTGTCTTTGCCGCCCTGTAAATTCCAATGGCCGCTCCGAAGGTATCTACATCCGTAATCTTATGCCCCATGATTACCACGTTATCTTTCTGACTGATAAATTCTTTCAGGGCATGGGCTTTCACACGGGCTTTTACACGGGTGGTTTTCTCCGCCATCGGCGATTTTCCTCCATAATAGGAAATATGATCACCATCTTTAATAACCGCCTGATCGCCGCCCCGTCCCAGTGCCATTTCTATGGCTGCCCGGGCGTACTCAGCCGTCTGGGCAAAGGTTTCCGCGTGAGCTCCTAATCCGATACTGATAGTCACGGACATCTCATTTCCAATATTTACATTTTTAATCTCTTCCAGAATGCTGAATTTCTGTTCAATCAGCTGATCCATGGAACAGCGGCGCATAACCAGAAAATATTTGTCTTTTTCCAGCTTTTTCACAACACCGTCAATGCTGGAAAAATATTTATTGATTTTACGTTCAATCAGCGCCGTCAGCAATGATCGTCTGACTTCTTCCACACTGTCTGTAGCTTCTTCATAATTGTCAAGATACAGAAGACCGGAAACCAGTTTTTCATCTTCATTTTTCCGGATATACTCATTCAACTCTGTAACGTCGAACATATACAGCGCGATAATCTGACTGGAAGGTTTTTCACTTTCGTCAAGCAGTTCGGAATTCTGTACCAGTTCTGAAATATCGATAAACTGCAAACGCAGCTTATAGCTTCTGGTTGCATAACTGATCTCAAATTCATTAACCCGCTCTTCTTTCGTAGGGAAATTCTCCTTACTGACCTCTGACAAAATACTGGTGACCGAACGATGATATCTTTTATCTTTTCCTGTTATTCTGGAAAACTCCTCGTTCATCCAGATTACTTTTCCTTCCTCATCCAGCAGCGCATAGGGGATTATAAAATCCTTCATCAGATTTTTCTGTATCTGCCCATACTGAGTGGCAAATGTAATCAATTCATTGATCAGGACCGGTCTGTTCTGAAAATACAGAACCACCACAATTACCACATAAATCGCCACGCAGAAGCTTACCAGAGTTCCTGCTTTCACATCAATCAGATAAACTCCTATATTCATCAGGATCAACAATACGCTTAACGCCGCAGGCCAGTTTAAATAGGTTTTCAGCGCGCCTGACAATTTAATTTTTCCATTCATACCTCTTACCTATCACAGATTTTTCCAGATTCTCATTTATTATATCATTATTTTTTATAATAAAAAAGCCCTTTTTATTTTACCACCGGAAAGCTATAATTAACATAAAAAACAGGAGGTTTATATCGTGAATAAAGTCATTGAAAATTTACTGACAAGACGCAGCGTAAGAGCTTTTCAGAACAAACCGATCAGCGAAGAAGATCTTCAGCTGATTCTTAAAACCGCCATTTACGCCCCCAGCGGAATGGGAAAACAGACCTGGAAATTTACGGCAGTTACCGATCGGGAAAAGATCCAGAAGTTAGCTTCCGCTGTCTCTCAGGAACTGAACCGGGAAGGCTATGATATGTATGATCCGGAAGTTTTAATCATTCCTTCTAATGAAAGAGACAGCATCTGGGGAAAGGAAGATAATGCCTGCGCTCTCGAAAACATATTCCTGGCCGCGCATTCTCTCGGTATCGGTTCTGTCTGGATCAATCAGCTTCAGGGGATCTGTGATGTCCCTGCCATCCGTGCCATTCTGGATGAATTTGAAATTCCGGCCAGCCATGTCGTTTACGGAATGGCTGCTCTTGGCTATCCGGCCGATGCTCCGGCCAAAGAAGTATCCAAAAAAGGAGAAATTCAGATCATACGCTGATGCTTGTTTTTTGTCATAGATTCCGTTATAATGAGTATACTATTGTGAACGGAAAAAATAAGATAAAGACAAGAGGCAGAATATGAAAAAGAAGCGAATTGCAGTCCTGGTACTGGCTGCTGTACTGACCTTTCAGGGTACAGTGACACTTTATGCCGCTCCCGCGGATAAGCAGCAGGAACCATCCAGAACAGAAGAAAGACAGAAAGCCAGAGAAGAATCCTCCAAAGCTGCGGCGGAAACTCTGGCTTCTGTACCGGAAATTACCAATGCCGCGGAAGTTATCTCTCTTTCAGAAAAGGAGCGAGTGGAAATCATCGGCAGAATGTGTCAGAAAGATTACGCTGAAAGCGGAATCCTGGCCAGCGTAAGTGCCGCCCAGTGCATTCTGGAATCAGGATATATGGGAACGGATCTGGCGCAGGAAGCAAATAACTGTTTCGGCATGAAAGCTACACTCTCGGGAAACGACTGGAAAAACAGTACCTGGGATGGAACTTCTACATATACCAAACGAACCGGTGAAGAATATAACGGTCAGCAGGTTACTATTACGGCTGCCTTCCGCAAATACGACAATGTAGCGGATTCCGTGGCAGATCATTCCGCATATCTCCTTGGAGCAACAGACGGCGACGGTCTGCGCTATCCCGGATTAAAAGGCGAAACCGACTACCGTAAAGCAATTCAGATTATCAAAGACGGCGGTTATGCTACTGACAGCAATTACGTTTCCAAAATCTGTAATATCATTGAACGGTTCGATCTCACACAGTATGATACCGTCATTGAAACGAAAAGCAATGACGAGCTTTTAAAAGACGTTCATTTCTATCGGATCCGGAAATCCTGGGAAGACGAAAGCAGTCAGCTGGGTGCTTTTCTGGATCTTGACCTGGCAAAGAAAAACTGTGAAAAAGGGTATACTGTCTTTGACTGGGAAGGCGAAGCAGTATACCGGAATCGTTAGCTTTACGAATAAAACCGGAAGAATTCATCTGTTTTACAGAAAAATTCTTCCGGTTTTTCATACTGCCGACTTTCTTTCATTTCATATATCCGGACATCATGCATGCTCCCGCTGCACCCGCCCCTTTTACTTCCTCCAGCCTCTCTTCAGAGATTCCTCCAATGGCATATACCGGGACAGATACGGCCTCACAGACTTCTTTCAAAAAATCCAGTCCTCTGGCCGGCAGTCCTTTTTTACAGTCAGTCAGATAAATATGTCCTGCTGTCACATAGGTCGCTCCATGTTCCTGGGCCCATATCGCTTCCTCCACACTGTGAACGGAAGTACCTCTCACAGAAAAATCCTGAAGTTGTTTCCATTGAGAACGGTATAACCTGAGCGGCATATGAATGGCCGGGCAGTTCAGGCGTCTGGCCGCATCAGGATAGCTGTGCAGTACGCAATCCATCTTTTTTTCCCGGCAGACTTCCAGCACCTGCCGGGCCAGTCTTTCATACTCCCTTTCCGGCAGATCCTTTTCTCTGAGAATAACCATCCGCGGGCCATTTTCCCCTGCTATTTTCTTCAGCTGTTCCGGCAGGTTTCCGGTGCAGAGATGTCTGTTTGTCACAGCAATTTTCTTAAACGTACACATAGTCATTCATCACCGGCTGCAAACCCTGCTGAACAATACTTGCATATACTTCTTCCACGTTTCTGTTGTCTGCAATTTCAAACTGGTCGTCGCCCTTTTCTTCTCCTTCCACATGGCTTCCGATTCCGGTGCTGACGCCGGCTGATATTTTAGTGGCGGTAAGCCCGATGACATGATCACGGAAACCGGCACGTTCTCTGGTAGATATGGTCATTCCGGCAAAGGGCATGAAAATCCGGTAGGCGCACATCACCTGCAGCAGCTGCGGCTCATGAACATCTTTCGGATTAATTTTATCATTGTTGATAATGGGACGCAAACGCGGGCATGAGAAGGATATCTCTGCCCAGGGATATTTTTTCTGCAGCAGCCAGGCATGCATTCCTGTGGCAAAAGCGTCTTTCCGGAAATCCGCCAGTCCCAGCAAAGCCGCAAAGGCCACACCCCTCATTCCGCCCATGAGGGCGCGTTCCTGAGCATTGAACCGGTAAGGAAATACCCTTTTGTGCCCGGCCAGATGAAGGGTTTCATATTTGTCAGAGTTATAGGTTTCCTGAAACACCGTTACGTAATCCGCACCGCATTCATGAAGATAACGATACTCATCAGAATTCATAGGATAGACTTCCAGGCCTACCATCTTAAAATATTTCCGGGCAATCTTACAGGCTTCCCCAATGTATTTCACATCCGAAGCCTTTCTGCTCTCGCCGGTGAGAATAAGGATTTCTTCCAGCCCTGTTTTGGCAATGGCTTCCATCTCCCTTTCAATTCCCTCCGCGTCCAGTTTGGCTCTGCGGATTTTGTTGTGACAGTTGAATCCACAGTAAATACAGTAATTTTCACAATAGTTGGATATGTACAGCGGAGTAAACAGATAGACGCTGTTTCCGAAATGACGGCGTGTTTCATCCTGGGCCCGCCGTGCCATTTCTTCCAGATGAGGCAGCGCCGCAGGAGAAAGGAGCGCTTTGAAATCTTCCAGACTGCACCTGTCATGGCTCAGCGCCGCAACTACGTCTCCTTCTGTATATCGATTATAGTCGTACTCGTTCATTTCCCGGATGACCCGGTCCATAATGTCAGAAGAAATAACCTCCATTCCTTCCATATACTTCATATGATCTGTTTTCTGTTCCATTCTGTCCGCCTCCTACTCTTCCAAAAAACCTGTCAGCGGCGAAGACGCTGCGCCGCCTTTTTCCAGCACGCGGCCAAGGCCTGCCAGATATGCGGTACGTCCGGCTTCAATCGCCTGTTTAAATGCCGCTGCCATTGCCGGAATATCTCCTGCTGTGGCAATTGCCGTATTGGCCATCACTGCCGCGACTCCCATTTCCATGGCTTCACAGGCCTGTGAGGGGCGACCGATGCCTGCATCCACAATAACCGGAAGATCGATCTCATCCACCAGAATCTGAATAAACTCTTTCGTAGCCAGACCTTTATTGGAACCGATAGGAGCCGCCAGAGGCATAATCGCCGCCGCACCGGCATTCACCAGATCTCTGGCCACATTCAGATCTGGATACATGTAAGGCATAACAATAAATCCTTCTTTGGCCATCATTTCTGTCGCCTTAATGGTTTCGTAATTATCCGGAAGCAGGTAACGGGAATCACGGATGACTTCCACCTTTACAAAATCACCGCAGCCCAGTTCCCTGGCAAGCCGGGCAATCCGAAGGGCTTCTTCTGCATTTCTTGCTCCTGATGTATTGGGCAGAAGCGTTACTCCTTCCGGGATATAATCCATGATATTTTCTTTTCCATCTGTGTTGGCACGGCGCAGCGCCAGAGTAATCATCTGCGCGCCTGCATCTTCCACCGCCGCTTTAATCAGTTCCACATTGTATTTTCCTGATCCCAAAATAAACCGTGACGTAAATTCATGTCCGCCTATTGTAAGTACATCCTGTTTTTTCATGTTACTTTTTCCTCCTAAACTTCTGTATATCCAAGTATCAGCCGTATCACCATATTGGCCTGGTGCCCTGCGCAGACAGAAACCCTGGGCGCCATCAGGCCGATGCCTTCATAAGCGTCCGCCTCCTGATCGCCGCACAGATACAGCCGTTTAAACATTCGACGGGTCTGTATATCATTGGCGCTGGCAAATCCTGCCATACCGCTTCCGGAAATCAAAGTCATATCCGGGCATGATTCCAACAGTGTATTGATCAACATGGCTTTCTGGCCGGGATCATCAAAGGCCTCGCAGACGATATTGTATTTTCCCAGAAGAGACGCTGCATTATCTACCGTTACTTTTGCGCAGTTATCGGTCACTTTCATATAGGGATTGATCTCATACAGTATCCTGGTCAGCGCTTCTGTTTTCGTCATCCCCAGGTGAACGGTAGTATATGCCTGTCTGTTTAAGTTGGTAATATCCACCCGGTCAAAATCTACCAGATGCAGATGGCCGATTCCGCTTCTTGCCAGCATCACCGCAATATGAGATCCCAGACCTCCCAGGCCCGCGATTCCCACAGAAGCCTCTTTCAGCTTCCGGTGAATTTCCGGTGAAAACCGCAGATCTTTTGCCTTATTCATCGCCTCCTGCGACGGTATCTCTGTCATAATCAGCCCCCTCCTACAAAACGCACCACCTCAAGATGATCCCCGTCTTCTAACATGGTGCTTTCATATTGGGCCTTGGGTATGATCTCCTGATTTCTTTCCACCGCAATACGTTTCGTATCATACCCCAGCTCTTCCATGAGCTGAATCAGGGAAAGTTCCGGCCGGAATTCCACTTCTTTTCCATTTACATAAAGCATGTGTCTCCTCCTGTTTTCATAAATATCAGCCGGGCGCACCTCCTTCCGCTTCGCTTCCGTCGGTCGCGGGCTTGCGCCCTATGCCCGCAAAGGAATCAGCGTTTCACCGTGCCAGCACGCTGTCCGCTGATTCCTTTGCGGGCGCACGGCTTAATGCTTTCGCGCAAAAAAAGTCACACGAAGAACTACACCCGCGGTGGTGTACCCCTTCGTGTGACTTCTCTCACACTCTGCCTAACATAATACTTCCATTTTACGTTTTTGTCAACTCTTTTATCATTTTGCCGGACAGTATTTATCTGAGCTTTACTTTTCTTTTTTTCTTTTCGCAGTTCCTTGATGACTTTTCTTATAATCCACAAAAAAATCTTTCAGTTGAACAAGAGCTGTCACAAGGACCTGTTTTTCTTTTTCATCCATTCCTTTCACCACCGCTTCAATCATAGCCCGATGAAATGCTGCATGGTGATGGTACGCCCTCACACCTTTTTCTGTCAGACGGATATAAACAACCCTCCGGTCTTTTTCGCTTCTCTCTCTGGACACATACCCTTTTTTGACCAGATTATTCATGGAAATTGTCAGCGTTCCCATAGTCACAGACATCTTTTTTGCAATAGATGACATATTCTGAGGCTCATCAATTCCAACCGCTTCAATGATATGCATATCATTGTTGGTGATATCCCGAAATTCGCCCGTGATGATTGCATCCTGTTCAATATCCATGATATCATTGAACAGATCCACCAGAACATCATTCAACGCCCGATAGCTGTTGTCCATGAAAGCGTACCTCCTGTTTTTATTTTACACGACATAGTATATCATTACATTTTCCGGAATCTCTGATAACGGTGTTCTGTCAGATCCTCAGGACTTAAATCCTGATACTGAACCAGAAAACTGCGGATCTGTGCTCTGAGTCTTCGGCAGACCGCTTTTTCATTGCCCTTAGACGCAGGGATATCTTCCGGAATTACTTTTTCAATAATTCCCAGCTCCAGCAGATCCTGCGCCGTAATTTTCATCACTCTGGCCGCTTCATCTGCCTTTTTGCTGTCTTTCCACAAAATGGAAGCGAAGCCTTCCGGTGAGAGAATAGAGTAAATGGCATGTTCCATCATCCACACCTCATCCGCCACAGCCATAGCCAGAGCTCCTCCGCTTCCTCCTTCACCGATTACTACAGAAAGTACCGGAGTTTTAAGATCTGACATCTGAAACAGATTGTCCGCAATAGCTCGTCCCTGCCCCCGCTCTTCTGCATCCATGCCGCAGTACGCACCCGGAGTATCTACAAAACAGATAACCGGTCGATGAAATTTTTCCGCCTGTTTCATCAAGCGCAGCGCTTTCCGGTATCCATCGGGAGATGGCATTCCGAAATTCCTTATCAGATTCTCTTTCAGATTTTTCCCTTTCTGCTGCCCGATAACTGTTACAGGCGTATCGCCCAACATGGCGATGCCTCCCACGATAGAGCCATCGTCTTTATAATACCGGTCTCCGTGCATCTCGATAAAATCCGTAAAAATTCCCTCAATATAGTCCAGAGCCGTCAGGCGGTCCGCCTTTCTGGATGCTTCCACCACTTCCCAGGCATCTTTCTTCTCTTTTCCCAGGTGTCCTTTTATCAGTTCCGTCTCAGCAGGTGAAGATACCGGTTTCCCGGATGTATGCATCCGGATTAAATTTCCCAGTGTCCTGCGCATCTCAGAGCGCTCCACGATCCTGTCAACAAAACCGTGTTCCAGCAGAAATTCCGAACGCTGAAAACCTTCGGGAAGTTTCTGGCGGATAGTCTGTTCAATTACCCGCGGTCCCGCAAATCCAATCAGCGCTCCCGGTTCCGCCAGAATAATATCTCCCAGCATGGCAAAGCTGGCTGTCACTCCGCCGGTTGTAGGATCCGTCAGTACAGAAATGTAAAGAAGCCCCGCATTGCTGTGTCTTTTCAGCGCCGCTGATGTTTTTTCCATCTGCATCAGAGACACCATGCCTTCCTGCATTCTGGCTCCGCCTGAACAACAGAACATGATAACCGGAAGTTTTTTTTCTGTCGCCCGTTCTACCGCACGGGTAATTTTCTCACCCACCACATATCCCATGCTTCCCATAAGAAAGCGGGCATCAATAATTCCAATCGCCACCTTCTGACCTTCAATGGCAGCCTCTCCTGTAATGATCCCCTCATACAGACCCGTTTTTTCCCTGCATTGTTCCAGCTTTTCATCGTAACCTTCAAACTGCAGCGGATCCGGTGTCTGAATATCCTCATCCCAGGGTTTATAACTGCCCTGATCTACCGTCATACGCAGTCTTCTTCTGGCATTCAGTCGGAAGTAAGCTCCGCATTTGGGACAGGCATAATAATTGGCTTTAACATCAGCTCTATAGATCAGTTCCTGGCATTTACCGCACTTGGCCCAGAGGGTTTTCAGAACATCCGGTTCTTCTCCTCTGCCCTTTTTCATATTCATATTGGATGGGGTTCTTCGCAACAAATCTTTTAACATTTCTTCACCTGACCTTATCGCTAGCTGAGATATTTTTCAATAAACGAGGTATCCTGATTTCCTTCCATAAATACCGGATGAGTAATAATTTTCAGCTGATACTCCTGATTGGTATCCACACCTTCAATAATCAGTTCTTCCAACGCCACGCGCATCTTCTGAATAGCTTCTTCTCTGTCCTTTCCATGAACAATGATTTTGGCAATCATAGAATCATAATTGGGCGGTATCCGGTAACCGTTGTAAACGGCGCTGTCAATCCGAATGCCGTTTCCTCCCGGGAAAAGGCTGTCCGTAATAGTTCCAGGACAGGGCATAAAGTTTTTCTCCGGATTTTCCGCATTAATACGGCATTCCATGGCATGACCTCTCAAAACCACCTCATCCTGCCGCAGCGTCAGCGGCTCACCGGCGGCAATACGAATCTGCTCTTTTATCAGATCCAGACCGGTTACCGCTTCCGTCACCGGATGTTCCACCTGAATCCGCGTATTCATCTCTATAAAATAAAAGTTTTTCTGTTTATCCACCAGAAATTCTATGGTTCCGGCGCTTTCATAGCCGGCGGCTTTTGCCGCTTTTACGGCAGCTTCGCCCATCTGTCTGCGGATTTCATCCGTAATGGCAGGGCTTGGAGACTCCTCCACCATCTTCTGATGGCGGCGCTGAACGGAACAATCTCTTTCTCCCAGATGGATCACATTTCCATAACTGTCTGCCAGAATCTGGAATTCAATATGGCGGGGTTCTTCCACAAAGCGTTCAATGTACATCGTCGGGTCTGAGAATCCCTGCTGCGCTTCCCTCTGCGCCGTCCGAAACTGGGTCTCAAATTCCTCCGGCATCATAGCCACCCGCATGCCGCGGCCGCCGCCGCCGGCCGCCGCTTTTATTATAACAGGATAACCGACTTCCGCCGCCGCCGCCTTCCCTTTTTTTACATCCAAAACAGGCTCTCTGCTTCCAGGAACCACCGGAACACCGGCCTCTATCATGGTATTTCGGGCCTGCGCCTTATTTCCCATTTTTTCAATTACATCACTGGCGGGACCGATAAATTTCACGCCGCATTTCTCACACATACGGGCAAATTTACTGTTTTCCGACAGGAAGCCAAAGCCTGGATGAATAGCATCCGCATTCATTGTAATTGTAGCACTTAAGATTCTCTCCATGGAAAGGTAACTGTCTTTGGAAGCTGCCGGCCCGATGCAGACTGCCTCATCCGCCAGCAGCGTGTGAAGGGCATCTCTGTCCGCTTCTGAATACACAGCCACTGTTCTGATTCCCATTTCTTTGCATGCCCGGATAATACGTACGGCGATTTCTCCCCGATTGGCAATCAATATCTTTTTAAACATATTTTCCCCTTCCGTCAGCTTACGATGAATGTCATCTCCGCAGATACTGCCATCTCACCGTTTACTTTGGCGACTGCCTTTCCAACGCCGATGGGACCTTTCTGCTTGATAATTTCACAAGACAGGGAAAGAGTATCCCCAGGGACTACTTTTCTTCGAAATTTTACTTTATCCATGCCTCCGAAAAAAGCTGTTTTCCCCTTGTTGTCCGGCACGCTTAAAATAGCCACAGCTCCCACCTGAGCCAGGGCTTCCACAACAAGAACGCCCGGCATTACCGGTTCCTGTGGAAAATGACCGGCAAAAAAATCTTCGCGAAAGGTTACATTTTTAATACCTGATGCACGCACACCTGGCTCCAGCTCATCAATCCGGTCCACCAGCAAAAAGGGATGGCGGTGCGGAATAATTTCTTCAATCTCTTTAATTCCCAATGCCATAATTATCTCCTTACTCTACGCGGAATAACAGCTGTCCGAACTCAACCACCTGTTCATTCTCAATTACTATCTCAGTGATCACACCGTCTCTGTCGCTTTCAATTTCATTCATCAGTTTCATGGTCTCTATAATACCCAGCACCTGTCCTTTTTTCACCGTGTCTCCCACCTGAACAAAGGGCTCTGCATCCTCTGCCGGAGCGCTGTAAAAGGTTCCGACCAGCGGGGATTTAATCCAGGTACCGTCATCCACAAAACCTTCCTCTTCTCCTTCGTTTTCCACTGCAGGCTGCTTCGGGGCCCTGGGCGCCGCCGGGGCCGGAGCAGCCGTTCCGGCTTTTAATATCAGCTTCACATCACCCTCACTGTATTCAAACTCCGTCAGTGAAGATTTGGAAACTGTTTCTATTAAGCGAATAATCTGTTCCGTTTCCATAACTCCTCCTATTCCTCGTACCGTTTTACACAAAGGGTTGCATTATGTCCTCCGAATCCCAGAGAATTGCTGAGGCAACAGTTCACTTCCTGCTCTACCGGACCGTCTGTGATATAATCCAGATCACATTCTTCGTCTGGTACCTGATAACCTACCGTCGGATGCAGATAATTATCCTCTATGGATTTTACACAAGTAATAAATTCCACGCCGCCGGCCGCTCCCAGCAGATGACCGATCATGGATTTGGTAGAGCTGATTTTCACACGCTCCGCCTCTTCTTTCATGGCCAGACGGATCGCTCTGGTCTCAAAAAGGTCATTGTGATGGGTACCCGTGCCATGTGCGTTAATATAATCCACATCTGCCGGAGTAACATGAGCATCTTCCATAGCCATTTCCATGGCTTTAGCCGCACCGCTTCCGTCCTCCGCAGGAGAAGTGATATGGTATGCATCGCTGGTCGCACCGTATCCCACCAGTTCCGCATAAATTTTTGCATTTCTCTTCCGTGCATGTTCCAGTTCTTCCAGCACTACCACACCGGCTCCTTCACCCATAACGAATCCGCCTCTTTCCTTATCAAAAGGAATGGATGCACGAAGGGGATCTGTAGATGTGGTCAGCGCAGTCAGAGAGGAAAATCCTGCCAGGCCGCTGGGTGTAATGGAACTTTCCGTCCCTCCGGCCACCATCACATCCGCATCACCGTACTGAATTGTCCGAAATGCTTCTCCGATGGAATGAGTTCCCGTTGCGCAGGCTGTTACCACGTTGATGCTCTTTCCCTTTAAGCCGAACTGAATACTGACATTGCCTGCAGCCATGTTGCTGATCAGCATGGGAACCATCAGCGGACTCACCCTTCTGGGGCCGCTTTTCAACAGTTTCTGAAATTCTCTCTCGATAGTCTGCAGGCTTCCGATACCGGAGCCGATGCTTGTACCCACCCGATAGGGATCTTCCTGTTCCAGATCCAGCCCGGAATCTTTCAGCGCTTCCTCTGTGGCCGCTACGGCATAATGGCAGAATGCCTCCATGCGGCGGGCTGTCTTGGCATCCATATGGTCTTTGGCATCAAAATCTTTTACTTCTGCGGCCAGTTTCACTTTATAGTCTGTCACATCCATTTTGGTAATCTCACCGATTCCCACTTTCTGGTCCTTCACTGCCGCCCAAAACTCATCCACACTGTTTCCGATAGGGGTAATGGCCCCCATTCCCGTTACTACTACTCGTCTCATGGATTTCCTCCTTACATTACCATTCCGCCGTCTACATGGAGCACCTGTCCTGTAATGTAACGGCTTTTTTCAGATGCCAGAAAGACAACGGCGTCAGCCACATCTTCAGGCTTTCCAAAATGACCCAGGGGAATGGCTGCAACAGCTCCTTCTTTTACCCTGTCTGACAGTACACTGGTCATATCGGTCTCAATAAAACCTGGAGCCACAGCATTGACTGTGATTCCTCTGGAAGCTACTTCCCGGGCGATAGATTTCGTCATTCCGATAAGCCCTGCCTTGGAAGCGCTGTAATTAACCTGCCCCGCATTGCCCGTCACGCCGGATACGGAAGAAATATTGACAATTCGTCCGCTTCTCTGCCTGATCATAGCTTTCACCGCCCACTTGCTGCAGTGATATGCTCCCTTCAGGTTAATATCTATCACACTGGCAAAGTCTTCTTCGCTCATGCGCATAAGAAGACCGTCTTTTGTAATGCCTGCATTATTGACCAGAATATCAATACGTCCATGGCGGGAAAGAATATCGGCAAATCCGGTCTCAACTGCTGCATAATCCGCCACATTAAAGGGGCATACTTCCGCCCGGCCGCCATTTTCCTCTATTTCTTTTGCCGTTTCCCGTGCTTTTTCCACTGAACCATTACAGTTGATGATAACTGTAGCCCCCTCTTTGGCCAGCGCCATAGCAATGGCACGTCCGATTCCTCTGGCTGCTCCTGTCACAACTGCTACCTGATTTTCCAACATGTTTTCCTCCATTATCCATGCACTTTTTATGATCTGCCCAGATACTCTCCTATTCCTTCCAGAGAATCCCAGGTATTTACATTATAAACAGATACCTCTCTGGATATCTTTTTCACAAAAGATGCCAGGGTTTTTCCCGGTCCGATTTCCACAAAACGATCCACGCCGGCAGCTATCATATTCTCCACACTCTGCTGCCATCTCACTGAACTGCTGACCTGGCGCACCAGCAGATCCTTGATATTTTCCGTACCTTCCACATAGGAAGCCGTCACATTTGTCACATAAGGAATTTCATGCTCCGAAAGCTTTACCGGATCCAGTACTTTCCCCAGCTCCTGACCAGCTGTTTTCAGCATACTGGAATGAAAAGGCCCGCTGACCTTCAGAGGAACCGTTCGTTTCGCTCCCGCTTCTTTCAGTCTGGCACAGGCTTTTTCCACACTTTCCGTCTTTCCTGAAATTACAATCTGACCGGGACAATTGTAATTTGCCACTTCCACACCGTCAATTGTATCCACTACCTGTTCGATCTGATCCGCCGTCATTCCCAGAACTGCCGCCATGGATCCCTGTCCCAGCGGAACCGCATCCTGCATCAGAATCCCTCTCTGACGAACAACTTTTACCGCATCTTCAAAATCCATAGCTTTACAGGACACCAGCGCACAGTACTCTCCCAAACTTAAACCTGCGGTCACGTCCGGCAGGAACCCCATCTTCTCCACTTCAGCCAGCATGGCTATACTGGTGGTTACCAGAGCCGCCTGAGTGTATTCCGTGATATCCAGCCGGTCATTCTCCTCAAAACACAGTTCTTCCATGGAGAACCCCAGAAGCTCGCTGCTTTTTTCATAAATTTCTCTGGACAAGGCAGAATTTTCATAAAAATCTTTTCCCATGCCCGCTTTCTGAGCGCCCTGTCCCGGGAATATATATGCTATTTTTCCCACTTTTCTGCTCCTTTTAACAGTGTTTCCGTTTCCTGAACCAGTTCCTCAATGATTTCTTTGCAGGACTGGCGTTTCTTAATCAGCCCGGCAATCTGTCCAGCCATTACGCTTCCGGTCTTGATATCTCCCTCCTGAACGGCTCTTCTCAAACCGCCTACAGTCAGGCTTTCCAACTCTTCAAAAGAAGCGCCTTCTTTTTCTTTCTGAAGGTATTCTTTTGTATTCTGGTTTCTTAACGTGCGCACGGGATGACCGGTAGAACGTCCGGTTACCACGCTGTCAATGTCTTTTGCCTTGATGATTCTTTCCTTATAATTTTCGTGTACAACTGACTCATCAGAAACCACAAAACGCGTTCCAATCTGCACGCCTTCTGCTCCCAGCAGGAACATAGCCGCCATACCTCTGCCGTCTCCTACTCCGCCGGCTCCGATTACCGGAATGTTCACTGCATCCACCACCTGGGGCACCAGGGTCATCGTTGTCTGTTCACCGATATGGCCTCCTGCTTCGCATCCTTCCGCTACCACAGCGTCTGCTCCATAGCGTTCCATTCTCCGGGCCAGAGCCACACTTGCCACAACCGGGATAACTTTAATACCAGCTTCCTTCCATGCTTTCATATGCTTCTCGGGATTACCCGCTCCTGTGGTAATTACCGGAACTTTCTCCTCAATCACCAGCTGGGCAATATCATCAGCGCTTGGACTGAGCAGCATAATATTTACGCCGAAGGGCTTATCCGTCAGTTCTCTGGCCTTGCGGATTTCCTCCCGTACTACTTCTGCGGGAGCATTCGCAGCGCCAATCAATCCGAGACCACCCGCCTCTGAAACTGCGGCTGCCAGATGATGCTCCGCCACCCAGGCCATACCTCCCTGTATAATGGGATACTGTGTTCCTAAAATTTCTGTTACTCTCGTCTTCATGGCTTGCCTGCCTTTCCTTCTGTTAATTATTCTTCAATTCCTTTATTTTTCAGATAATCCAGTACATCCTGTACAGTTACCATGCTTTCCAGATCTTCTGCAGGAATTTCAATCTCATATTCATCTTCCAGATTTGTTACCAGCTCAAACAGATCCAGAGAATCCGCATTCAGGTCATCCTTCAGTGCCTTATCAGGTGTTACTTCCTCCGCATCAATTCCCAGCTGATCAGCGATCATTTCTTTCATTTTTTCCAACATTGTTCTTTCTCCTTTTTCTTTCTAAAAATTATTTTATTGTGTAATGCGCCCACAGCGCTTTTTACCACTCCAGAAGGGCACTGGCCCAGCTTAATCCGCCTCCGAAAGCCGCCAGCACCACTTTGTCACCACGTTTTATCTTGCCGGCCTGATAATACTCATCCAGCAGAACAGGTATACTGGCAGCCGAAAGATTCCCGCAATGATCCATATTCATGGGTACTTTTTCCTCCGGAATTTTCAGATGCTTGGCAGCCGCCTGAAGAATTCTGCGATTTGCCTGGTGGAAAATAAAATGATCCACCTCTTCCACAGCTATTCCTGCGGCATCTGCCACTGTCTGTATCGTTCTGGGCAGGCGGCGCACTGCGAACTTGTAGACTTCCTGCCCATCCATACGAAGCTTTCCCGCCTCCCCTTTGTTCACAACCGGATTAGTAATCGGCCATCCTTCACAGTAAAGCACGGAACCTTTGACGCCATCGCTTCCCATATCCATGGCCAGAATTCCTGTCTCATCTGCGCCTATTACCGCAGCCCCCGCACCATCTCCGAAGAGAATACAGGTGCTTCTGTCATTCCAATCCACTACCCGCGAGAGAGTCTCTGACGCCACTACCAGGATTTTACTATAAATTCCCGCCTGAATATAGGCTGCGGCCGTATTAATGGAATATACAAATCCTGAACAGGCCGCGCTTAAATCCATACAGGGTATATTCGGTACCCCCAGAGCAGCCTGCAGCTGGCAGGATGCATTGGGGAACAGATAATCCGGCGTAAATGTCGCTACAATAATCATATCCAGATCTTCTGCCGCAAGACCGCTGTTCTGAAGCGCTCTTTTCGAGGCTTCACAAGCCATATGCAGCGTGCCCTGATCTGTCAGATGACGTTCCCTGATCCCTGTCCTCTCCCGTATCCATTCATCATTGGTATCCACCAGTTTCGCCATATCATCATTTGTCAAAACGTGTTCCGGTAAATAACTTCCGGTACCTAAAATTCTTGCTTTCACCTTGACCTCCAGTGTCGGATTATGTTTTAATTTAAAATATTTTCGATTTCAAACTATTTAAATCTTAAAGTATTATATCATGATACGGGCCGTTGTCAACCATAAATTAACCGGGGACAGCGTCTGAAACCCTGTACCCCGGTTAGTCTGTTCAGCACGTATTCAGTTTTTCCCGTATTTTTTGAAAATCCTCTTTTGTTTCTTCGATTTTGGAAGGATCCCTCAGCAGCGCCGACGGATGGTAAACTCCCATCAGATAATATCCTTTTCTTTCCACCCAGATGCCGTGTTCCCGTGTAATTCTGAAATCAGGCCGTATGATCCTCTGAGACGCAATACGCCCCAGACACACCATGATCTTCGGCCGTATCAGCGCGGTTTCATATTTCAGAAATACCATACAGGCTTCCTGTTCGGCGTTTTCCGGATCTCTGTTGTCCGGCGGATGACATTTGTTAATGTTTGTAATATAAATTTCATCTCTGCTCAGACTAATGGCAGCCAGAAGTTCATCCAGCACTTCGCCGGACCGTCCCACAAAAGGTATCCCCTGTTCATCTTCCATCCTTCCCGGCGCTTCCGCAATCAGCATAACTTCGCTTTTCAGATTTCCCCGTCCCATGACCGGACACTTACGTCCCCGACACAATCCGCATCTGGTGCAATGATTCACAAAATTATTCAGTTCCTCCCAGGTGTATAAATTCATCTTTCCCATAATTTTTCACAACTGCCATAAGGCTGCAGACCTCCCGGAGTTGTCCGTTAAAATGATTTCTTATAACGTTGCTTTTTCAGTTCCTTAGCCAGCGCTTCAAACAATTTTACCATTACTATACCATATATTATATCCAAATAAAATACAGCAGCCGGAAAATTCCTGCAGTAAGTAATCAGGTAATGCGGTATAAACTGGTTCGTAAACCCATAACCATGATGAACTCCCAGAATACTGGCCAGAGCCACCTGCGACACGACCGTAAAAATCTGAATCGCAAAGATAATAAAGACGGGACGGTCTCCGGGAACTACAATACGAAAAGCAAATATCTCGCAATGTGACCGAAAATAAAGAACGCGCTCAGAAACATGGCGTTTGTAAAGTTTCCCGCTGAAAGCACCATATTGTAAAGCGTCATGATATACACCATAATCCAGGCAGTTATGGCTGTAAATATAAGGGTTTCTTTTTTCTCACCGGCACCCAGACTTCAAATTCCGCCTGGCTGGGATCCGGTTTTTTATAGAATTCAAGATCCGGCCCCAGATCATACTCATAGCCGGAAGCGGGAAGCCATTCCGTAAAGATTCGTCTTTCCAGTTCCTGAATTGCCTGGGGACAGCATCCTTCCCCGGAGAAAACCGCCCAGGTCCGCACCGGAATCTGCCATCGCTCCATTCTATCTGCCGGTTCAGCCGGGCTGGCCACCGCAATGCCATAGCTCCATTCCATGTCCGGCATACAGGTACTGATACCGAAAACCCCTTTCCATTCCCTGCTCATCAACGGCAGCAGCTTTTCCATGGATCCGTCTGTTGAAAATTTTTTCCACATGTCCGGGACAATCTTAAAATTTTCCTCCAGCCGGTCCGTCAGGGGATATCGAAATCCCACTACTGTAAATGCTTCTTTACTCTCCAGTCGATACTCCATTTCTTCCACTCCTTTTATCATGATTTTAAAGCTGATGGGAGGGCAGGATTTTACGGAAGCGCCAGCTTTTCTGACTGCAGACGGCGAGATACCGTGAACGCTCTGAAATGCCCGGTTGAAAGCTGTCGGAGAAGAATATCCGTATTTCAGAGCAATGTCCACAATTTTTTCTCTGCTGCTCAGAATATCCGCGACCGCCAGAGACATTTTCCTCCGGCGTATATACTCTGACAGGGGAATATCCGCCATATAATTGAACATCCGCTGAAAATGATAGGAGGAACATCCTGCCATTTTTCCCAGTTCCTCATAATCGATTTTTTCCGTAATATGATTTTCAATATACGAAAGAGCCTGATTCAGTCTGTCAACCCATTCCATCACCATCACCTCTGATAAAAGGATACATGATCCTGTTTCTTTTTTCCTCTCAGTTTCTGATCCGAAAATGAGAGAAAACGCTCTGTCATCCCCATCTTAAAAGGCAGGCGCCGTCCGCGCCTGCCCCTTCTTACTTTCAGTCCTGTCTGCGGAATCTTCTCCTCAGAATCAGGCCTGCCGCTGTTCCGCCTGCCCCCAGCATGAGGAACAACAAAAGCATTACATTATTTTCATCTTCTGTTCTGGCATTGGATGCCCTCGTTTTTGTGGCTGTCGTCCGGTTGTTTCTGGAAATCGGCGACGCGCGCTTTACATTGTTCTTTACACTGCCCTTCTCTATTACGGAAATCTTGGCTGTGCCTGTCACATACCGTACGGTGCGGGTTTCCGATGCCTCTTCATTGGTATTGGATACTACGCAGTAATAATAAACGGTTCCCACCGTCTTTGTGGAAGGCTGGTATGTGCTGGATGTGGCGCCCTGAATCAGCGTACCGTTTTCATTGCTGTTTTTGGTGTTTTTATACCATTGATACGTTAACGTGCCTCCATCATCCACAGATGCTTTCACCTCAAGCCTGGGAGACTGCCCTTTATAATACGTTCCGCCGCCGGAAGGTCCGCTTACCTCGGGAGTATCCGCCGCCCTGGGTCTGTTCCCTTCCTTTACCGTCACCTTCACCGCATCACTGGCTGTATAAGCCGTCTTCTCTCCGGAAGCATTCTGGTTGATATTAACTACTACACAGTAATAATATCCGGTGCCGACGGAAGGTTTATATTCTGCCTGCCTTGCTCCTTCGATCTTTTCTTTATTATTATACCACTGATAAGTTAATGTACCGCCGTCGCCTACAGAGGCTTTTACCTGCAGTTTGAAATTGTCCGATTCATAGTAAGTTCCGCTGCCGGAAGGTCCGCTTACTTTGGGCTTTTCCGCATCCGTCACAGCAGGTATCTTCTCATTTACCGTCACACTGACCGCATCGCTGACTGCCTGGGCCGTCTTCTCTCCGTTTACGCTGTCATTGGTATTAGTTACCACACAGTAGTAATAGAAGGTTCCTTCTTTTTCTGTGGAGGGCTGATATGCCGCGCTGACTGCTCCGTCTATGGCTGTTCCTTCCGCAGCCTTTCCGTCACTGCTCTGATACCACTGATAACTCAAGGTTCCTCCGTCACTGACTCCGGCCTTTACTTCCAGCAGGGCTTTGTCCCCCGTCTGGAAAGTTCCGCCTCCGCTGATCCATTCTATCACCGGTGTCTGCGCATTTACAATCTCAGGCTCCGGTTCGGGATCCTCCACCGTCACACTGACCGCATCGCTGACCGCCTGGGCCGTCTTCTCTCCGTTTACACTGTCATTGGTATTGGTTACCACACAGTAGTAATAGAAAGTTCCTGCTTTTTCTGTGGAGGGCTGGTACGCCGCACTGACTGCTCCGTCTATAACTGTTCCTTCCGCAGCCTTTCCGTCACTGCTCTGATACCACTGATAACTCAAGGTTCCTCCGTCACTGACTCCGGCCTTTACTTCCAGCAGGGCTTTGTCCCCCGTCTGGAAAGTTCCGCCTCCGGAAATGCTTATCTGAGGCTTCTCGGCATTAACAGGGGCTTCTTCCTCCCATATAGCATACAGACGAACCTCTCCGCCGTCGGCGATTTTGCCGTCATCCTGATAAACTGCACCCAGTCCGTAGGACGTTCCCTTCCCGGCAGGATCGGTATTCCATCCCGTCAGCTTCTTTCCCGTACAGGTAAATCCTGAGCCGTCTGATAATACGGCCGTCTGACCGAAACTGACTTCCGTATTTGCCGCGCTTCCCATACCGCCATTGGCATCATAGACTATGGAATAGGTGATACGCTCCTGGCTGGCTGTAACAGAATAAGGTACATATTTCTTTTCGCCCGCCGTAACACTCTCGCCGGCTTCTTTTTTTACATCCAGTTTCCAGATCATACCCTTTTCCGGAGCAGGCAGGGTATATGCTGTTTTCGTATATGTTTTTCCGCTCTCTTTTTCCGTATCGGTGATTACGCTGGAAACTGTGCCGGAATCTCCCTGCTGGGGCCATATCACTTTCTCTTTGTTAACGACACGGAAATACCCGTTCTCCTCCGCCGTAATTTTCTCTCCTCCGGCCAGACGGAAACTACCCTCTTTTACAGCCTTTTCCCCGGATCCTCCGACTGTCAGATTATCCGCGGATACCAGCGACAGGCAGGAGCTCATCGCCAAAAAAATTGCCGCAGTCAGACTCAATATTTTCTTAAGATATGTGTTCATAATCTCACCTCCCGGAACATATAAAATCCCTTCTTAGGTTACCTCTAACATATCATTATTTTTCAGAAAATACAACTGACTGCAGCATTTTGATAGCGTCAAGATACTTTAAGTTGAAAAAATATAGAAGTATCCCTTTGCGTTTCATCATTTATATATTTCCTAGGTGTGCATTAAACCAGATTACCTTCTTAGCTGTATATCCAGGGATTGAAG
>JBMNRA010000043.1:0-24443 GCA_050944415.1 Ruminococcus sp. | reverse complement strand
TGGGGAAGCTGACTGCTTTCTCTTCGCCGTACTGGGCGATGGCGCCGTCGATCGCTCCCTCTGTCAGGCCATATACAGCATCATTTCCACTAAATACCCGTTCAAATAATGTCACTGTCTTTTCCTCCTTTAGGCAATCGTCGAATCAATTGTCTCTTTTATTTTTCTGATTTCGTCTGTTGCAGACTTACTGAAATCGTAGGGGGAACACCCCTTACGATCCGCATCAATTACTTCTGCGTTATAGTGAATAAAACCTAACAGGTCCTCCGCCGGAATCCGCTCGCGGATGAATGCCTCATCCTCTTCGTCACGGACTTTATTCGCAACCACACGTACCTGGGAAACACCCAGATCTTCTGCCAGACGTTTTACATTCCGATAAGTCTGTACGCTTCTGGCGCCCGGCTCAATTACAACAATAAAGCAGTCCATGCCTTCCGTTGTACCTCTGCCCAGGTGTTCAAGACCCGCTTCCATATCCAGGATTACCACGTCATCTCTTCTTAAAACAAGATTATTGATAATCCGCTTCAGCATTACGTGCTCCGGGCAGACACATCCGCCCCCGCCCGTTTCCACAGTTCCCAGAACCAGGAGTCTCACACCGTTATGGAGCTTTCCATATTTATCCGGAATATCGTCCACCTTGGGATTCAGTTTGTAAAACTGATTATCAGGAGTTGCGCCTGTTCTCTCCTCCACCAGTTTACGCATTCTGCTGATAGGTACAATATCGGCCAGTTCCTCTTCCGAAAAACCCAGAGCCAGCCCCAGGTTTGCATCCGGATCCACATCTGCAGCCAATACATGTCTTCCTTCATCCGCGTATAATCTGGCGAGAGTTGCTGAAAATGTGGTCTTTCCAACACCGCCTTTTCCTGTTACCGCAATTTTCATGCTATTTCATCCACCTTCTGTTTAAAATTTAGATACCGAGCGCTGCACGTTTTTCTTCAATTCTTTCAATCATCAGATCAACCAGTTTTTCAATATCTGTTTCAACTGTATAAGCAGCCTCAACCCAGTCTCTGATACCGCTTGTCAAAAGTTCAGCCATCTGACTGGAACCTGCCACGTACGGATCTACACCGAGGAATGTATCAATACCAGTAGCAACTACATAGTTTCCGATGGATACTGCCTTTTCAGACATCCATTCAGGTGCACATCCTACAACCGGAAGCTGAGAAATCTTCAGGCCAGAATCTTTTGCCAGTTCTGCTGCCAGATTCATCATACGGCTGATATCCACACAGGATCCCATATGAAGTACCGGAGGAATATCTGCCAGTTCACAAACTCTCTTCAGACCTGCACCGCAAATATCTTTTGCACGTTTGTCCATCAGTCCTGCTTTGGCTGCTGCCTGTGCAGCACATCCGGAAGCAATGATAATAATATCATTTGCAATACATTTCTTCATCAGTTCGATATGTGCTGTATCCGGTCTTACCTTCGGATTGTTACATCCTACCATGGCAACCGCACCACGGATAACGCCGGATGTGATACATTCAATTAACGGTTTTGTTGTTCCGGTTTCGTCAACCTGTGTATTGGTAACGCCGTCCAGAACTTTTACAATAGCTTCTACAGAGTAGCCAACAGTCGCTTTCTGTTTGATATCCGGAATATGTACCAGTTCCGGTTTTCTGTTCTTGAAATTCTCAATAGCCATTTTTACAATAGCTTTTGCATTTTCCCCTGCAGTTTTTGCATTGAATCTGATGAATTCAGAATCCGGCATCTGAGCAATCGGAGAAGTTGTAATGAATTTCGTATGGAAACATTTGGAAAGCGGGCCAAGTGCCGGGAAGATACACTGTACGTCTACGACGATTGCCTCACATGCACCTGTCAGAACCACGTTTTCCTGCTGCAGGAAGTTACCTGCCATCGGAACACCGCGACGCATTGCCACTTCATTGGATGTACAGCACACACCGGATACTGTAATGCCTTTTGCGCCCATTTCTTTCGCATATGCGATCATTTCCGGATCATCTGCATATTCACAGATCATCTCAGACAGTGACGGGTCATGACCATGTACTACGATATTAACGTTTTCTTCCACCATAACGCCCAGGTTAGCTTCTGTGTCAATTGGTTTCGGAGTACCAAACAGAACGTCTGAGAACTCGGTACCCATCATAGAACCGCCCCATCCGTCAGACAGACCTGCACGCAGAGACTGACGAACCAGCGCTTCCGGTTTTGAAGAACATCCCATATGGGACATATGTAAGGAACATGAAACCTCACGGTCAATTGCTCTCGGAGCAATCTCTTCTCTCTCCCAGATATCCTGAGTAGACTGAGGAGCTCTCTTTAAGAAACGCTGTGTTCCGAAAGGTTTGCCGTATTCCATCAGACCTGTTTCTGCTACTTCATGAGCCAGATCATAGATATCTTTTCCTTCTGTCTCAATACCCCATTCCTTTGCAATACGGATCAGCTTGTCAGGATCTTTTACTTTGTAGTTTCCATCTGCTGCTGATTCATACAGAGTATGGCAGATTTCACGGCCATGATCGGAATGTGTTGCAGCACCGCCTGCTGTAAATTTCAGGTAATTTCTTCCTACGATACCATGAGCATCACATCCGCAGATTCCGCGGGGAGCTTTCGGAGTAATACGGCATGGTCCCATAGCACAGATGCGGCAGCAGATACCCTGCTCGCCGAATTTACAATGAGGTGTCTGATTTTTCACGCGGAACTGCCACGCATCAGCACCTACTTTCGCACCTGTCTCGAGGAGCCGGTCTGTCGCTGCCTCGAATTCTTCTACAGTTGTTAATTTGAATTCACTCATTATAAGCCTCCTTATAGTTTTTTGCTTCTTCCCCCATACGGCGGTATCCCATCCGCCCCCATGGGTTATTGAAAGATTTATTTTTTCCTCTCTGAAATAAAGAGGATAAAAATCTGCGATCTATAAATTTAGAAATTCAGTTTTTTAATAACTTCCCGCATCGCAACCTTCACCGGAGAATCTTCCGGAAGCTGCACCGTCGGTTTTCCATCGCAGTCATATTCATATACTGTCTCATCCTGAGGAATAACTCCCAGAAGATTCAGTCCCTGCTTTTTGATTTCTTCCGCAGTTCCTTCATTCAGTTTGCCATCCGGCGCCCTGTTTACAATCAAACCAATCATCCCCGGCTTCATTCCACACTCATGAATCAGTTCAGCAATTCTTCCTGCGGCCTGAACGCCCCTGCGGGAACAGTCGCTCACCAAAATGGCTGTCTGCATTCCCGGCAGAATTCCTCTGCTGATATGTTCCATTCCTGCTTCATTATCCACCACAATATAAGGATAATTATTCTGAAGTTTGGCAAGCTGCGCCTGCAAAAGGCCATTCACATAACAATAGCAGCCTTTGCCCTGCGTCCGCCCCATAACAAGCAGATCAAAATCATCTTCCTCCACCAGTGCGGAAGTAAATTTGATTTCAGCATAATCCGCCTTGCTCATGCTGGCCGGAATAGGACTTTTCACTGCCATCTCCGCCTGTGCAATCTCCTCTCGGATATCACCCAGCGTACAGTCGACTTCAACGCCCAGAACTTCATTCAGATTGGAGTTTGCATCTGCATCGACCGCAAGAATCGGTCCCTTTTTCGCTCTGCACATCTCCTGAATCAATATCCCGGTCAGGGTCGTTTTGCCAACTCCGCCTTTGCCTGCCATCGCAATTACATGTGCCATGTTTTCTGCCTCCTATAAATGATGTCTTTTATCTTTTATATTGAAAGCTTCTGTCAGTTGCAGTCAACTTCAACCACGCTGTTGGCAAGATCAACCATCAGTATTTTCCCGGCCACTTCCTTTTCCTCGCCCATAATATCACGGATTACCAGAGTGTCACCGTTGACATCAATCCGGCTGACATTTCTGAAAATAGCCGTTCCATCTGCTTTTTTAATCACTGTTGCCAAACACATACTTTATGCCTCCTTCAACTGTTCCTTTACCAAAGTCAACGCAAGACTCAGCCGCATGTTGCCCTTCTGAAACTCTGATACTCCTTCGGAAATCTGTTTCGCCGCATCATCCATTCCCAGCTTTTTCAGATTTTCAGCCATCTGTTCCAGCTCTGCAGCATGATGTTCATTATGCTGCAGCATATACGTTAAAAGCGCAACCGTTTCCTGACTGCAGTCCCCGCTGCAAGAGGAGCAGTCATGAGAATGCTCATGACAATGACTATGATCATCACCATGGGCATGCGCTAAAGACTTGCCATTTTCATCCTGTACTAAATGCATGATTTGCTCCTTTCCACCATACTCTTTGGGAATATGATATTATTTTGTCAATTATGTTTCATTATATCCTATTGTTACTGAATATTCAATACATATGAGACAGTTTTATTTGGCAAAATAGTGTATTTTTTTTCATCCAATCTTAATATTTATAAAAAATGACGAAAAACCTTTCAAAACTACCAAAGATCATTCGTGCTACTTTTTTCTCACACTTTTTCTCTATTCTGTGATATAATAGTTTCATAATCTGCGCAGGAAAAGGAGGTAAGCGCAAGTGGCAGATATACCGACACTCAAATTGAATACTCATTATCAGATGCCGCTTCTCGGTCTGGGCGTTTATAAAGCAACCGGAGAAGGAGAAGTTGAGAATGCCATTTCCTGGGCCCTGGAGGAGGGCTATCGAATGATCGATACCGCCTCAGCCTATAAAAACGAAGAAGGTGTCGGACGTGCCGTCCGCGCATCCTCTGTTCCCAGGGATGAACTGTTTATTACGACAAAAATATGGAACAATGCCCAGCGTATAGGCGATATCGACGGTGCTTTCCGCAGAAGCCTGGAACGCCTTGATCTGGATTATATAGATCTATATCTGATTCACTGGCCTGTTCCCGGTTGTTATCTCGAGACCTGGAAGCAGATGGAAAAACTTCACAGGGAGGGACTCATCCGTTCTATCGGAGTCAGCAACTTTGACATATATCAGCTGGAAGAGCTGATCAGCCATTCCGATATTATTCCTGCCGTCAATCAGATAGAAATCCATCCTCTCTGGAACCAGACTGAGCTGGTTTCTTACTGTCAGTCCAAAGGAATCGCCGTGCAGGCATATGCCCCTCTTGCAAGAGGAGCTTACCTGGATCGCCCTGAGCTGGTAGAAATCGCAGTTAATCACGGAAAAAGCGTCTCCCAGGTAGGGCTGCGCTGGTCCGTGCAGAGGGGCATTTCCGTTATACCAAAATCCACGAAGAAAGAACGCATCGCTGCCAATGCTGAAATTTTCGATTTTCAGCTGACCGATGAGGAAATGAGGGCTATAGACGGTATGGACGAAAAATTTCGATGCGCTTCGATTCCGCAGGATCTTCTTTAAAATATTCGGCTGGTAATTCAGCAAAACCGTTAAAAGCCGCATTGGAGATCGTTCCTCTTCAGGTCAGCGATACCAATACGGCTTTTCTTATACTATTTCCATAGATCATCACCCGTTTCGTCTTTTCTCACGCGCATCATCAGTTCAGCCAGCGCATCTTTCGGTGACTTTTCTTCAAACAGTACCTTATTTACCTCTTCCACAATAGGCATTTCCACATTGTATTTTCTGGCCAGTGTCAGCGCCGCCTTGGCAGAATAGACACCTTCCACCACCATCTTTACCTCGTCCATGGCTTCCTGCATGGTATATCCTTTTCCAATAAGATAACCTGCTTTTCTGTTTCTGCTGTGCTGACTGGCACAGGTAACAATCAAATCACCAATTCCAGACAGGCCTGTAAGTGTCTCGGGATGAGCTCCCATAGCAACACCCAGCCGCTTAATTTCAGCAATGCCTCTGGTAATCAGCGCTGCTTTTGTATTATCACCGCAGCCCAGTCCGTCCGCAGTTCCCGCTGCCAGAGCAATAACGTTTTTCAACGCTCCCCCCAGTTCAATCCCAAGTATGTCAGGACTTGTATATACCCGGAAAACAGGACACATAAAAAGTCCCTGAATATATTCCGCCGTCTTTCTGTCTTTTGCTCCGACTACACATGTGGTAGGCATTCCTCTGCCCACCTCTTCCGCATGGCTGGGACCGGAGAGCACAGCCACATTGGCCTGCGGAATCTCCTCTTCAATGATTTCACTGAGGGTCATTAACGTATCTTCTTCGATTCCTTTCGCCACATTGACGATAATTTGCCCCTCCCTTACCATCGGTTTCATGGAACGTGATGTGCTTCTGGTATAAGGCGAAGGCACCGCCAGCACGATCAGATCTCTGTCTGTCAAAGTTTTTTCAAGATCATCTGTAATGACAATCTCTTCCGGTATTTTCACACCCGGCAGTTTACTCTCGTGTTCCCGTTTTTCATTCAACATTTTGACTTCTTCCCGGATAACGGACCACAAAATCACCTCATGTCCATTATTATGTAACAGGATTGCCAATGCTGTTCCCCAGCTTCCTGCTCCGGCTACACTGATTTTTGCCATATCTGCTCCTCCATTATTTTTCCTGTTTTTTGCCGCTTAAAAACGTCTTGTTTTCATTACCTCTTAACAGCCGATGAATGTTGGCTCTGTGACGAAATACCGCCAGCGCCGTCAGAAAGACAGCCAGCGCATATAACTCGTACAGATGATTCTGCGCCATTTGAAACTCTCCCATCTGTCCGAGAATTATGGTTCCTGCCAGAAAAACACCGTAAACCAGCAGCGATCCCAATGATACATAATGTGTCGTCAGAAACACAATGATAAAGACTACCAGTGCCGCTATGGCAATTTTCCAGTCATAGGAAAGCAAAAGTCCTGCAGTCGCTGCAATTCCCTTCCCTCCCCGGAATTTCAGATAAACGGGGAAATTGTGTCCCAGTATGGTTCCAGCAGCTGCATACAGCCGCAGAAGAAGGATGTACTCCGGATAGATATTGCCGTATATCAGAGACACCGTCACTACGGCCAGAACACATTTGAAAGCATCGCCCAGAAGAGTAATCAGCCCCGCCTTTTTCCCCAGCGTACGCAGCGCATTGGTAGTTCCCGCATTGCCGCTTCCATATTCCCGGATATCTATGCCATGCAGTCTGCCATAGATATAGGAAGTCTGAATCATACCAAATAAATATCCGATCAAAAGACATATGACGCGTTCCATGCTCACTGCTCCTTGTTCTTTCGTTCTCTGATAATAAATTTCAAGGAAGTTCCCCGGAAACCAAACGCATCTCTGATCCGGTTTTCGAGATACCTCACATAAGAAAAATGCATCAATTCCTTGTCATTGACAAAAATAACAAAAGTAGGCGGTTTTACGGAGACCTGAGTAATATAGTAAAGTTTAAGTCTTTTTCCTTTATCTGAAGGCGGCTGCTGCAGCGCCACTGCTTCTGTCATAATCTCGTTGAGAACGCCAGTCTGCACTCTCAGCGTCTGATTTTCCAGAACCATATCAATGGTATCAAACAGTTTCGGCAGTCTTTGTCCTGTCTGCGCGGAAATAAACATCAGTTCCGCATAGGGCATGTAGGACAACACTTCTCTTATCCTTCCCGTATACTGATAAATAGTTTTATCATTTTTCTCAATCGCGTCCCATTTGTTGACAGCAATAATAATACCTTTTCCACGTTCATGAGCAATTCCTGCAATTTTCGCATCCTGCTCCGTCACCCCTTCTATGGCATCAATCACTACTACCACTACATCGGCACGCTCCACCGCCGTAACCGTCCGGATAATACTGTATCGTTCCAACTCTTCTTTGATTTTATTCTTTCTTCTCAGACCTGCTGTATCAATAAAAATATATTCCCGGCCATTCCACATCACCGACGTGTCAATGGCATCCCGGGTTGTGCCGGCCACATTGGAAACGATCACCCTGTTCTGCCCCAGAAGCTTATTGACAATGGAAGATTTTCCCACATTGGGTTTCCCCACGATGGCAATATGGGGAATCGTATTCTCCTCCTCTTCCTCTGCCCCGCTGTCGAAATACTGCGTCACCTCATCCAACATGTCGCCCAGGCCCAGTTTGGACGCCGCCGAAACCGGAACGGGATCCCCGATTCCCAGGTTATAAAATTCGTAAACATCCACCATATATTTGTCAAAATTATCTACTTTATTTACGACCAGCACCACCGGTTTGGCGCTGCGCCGCAGCATATCCGCAACCTTTGCGTCCGAATCTACCAGCCCCTGACGCACATCCGTAATAAAGATAATCACATCCGCCGTATCAATGGCAATCTGGGCCTGCTCTCTCATCTGGGAAAGAATGATATCATTACTTTCCGGTTCAATTCCCCCTGTATCAATCAATGTAAAATGGTAATTCAGCCAGCTGACATCCGCATAGATTCTGTCTCTTGTCACTCCCGGTGTATCTTTCACAATGGAAATATTTTCACCGGCCAGCGCATTAAACAATGTGGATTTCCCCACATTCGGTCTGCCTACAATGGCTACAATCGGTTTGCTCATATATTTGTCTCCTCGCTTCTTTTCCGTCTGGTTTCTCTCCCAGTACAGCTCTGACGAAATCTTCTCCTCTCTCTCCCACAATCCGGATGGATACCCCCAGGGCCTTCTGCAGCTGGCCGACGGTCATATCATCCAGAAAAACCTGTTCTCCTTCCCGGAGCATATTGCAGGGAAGCAGCAGTTCTTCTCCCAGATCCCTGCCGCCAAGCTGCTCTTTTATATCCTGCCCTACAATCAGACCGGAAACGGTAATTTTCTCGCCAAAGAAATTGTTTTTTACCGGATACACATGTACCTGCACATCGGGATATTTCTTTTGTATCATTATAATATATTTTTTCAGAAATTCATACGGTAATTCTCCGGTTGCCACCGATATTTTTCTTTTTATCCCGCTTCCCCTTCTGCGCTCCATCGATTCTCTTACTTCACTTTCCAACAGACGAAGCATTCCCACTCCATTTTCCAGCTGAGGATAACCATCGTACCTTGCTTCCTCCGGAAACTTTTCACCGGCCAGAATATACCATTCATCACTGCAGTGAACGAAATGACTTCCTTTTTCCTTCCACAGTCTTTCCTGCCAGAAATGCACCTGTTCAAGCACACGGAGAGCTTCTTTTTTTCCGAAGGGTTCCAGCGGATACAGGCCTTTTCTGTAACGGGTCAGTCCTACCGGAACAACCGATACACTTTTTAGCAGCGGCATCCAGCCGCTCAGCTTATCAATCGTCCGCTCCAGTTCCTCCCCGTCATTGATATCCCTGCAGAGCACAATCTGCCCGTTCATCTCAATTCCGGCATCATACAGCTTCTGCATCTTTTCACAAATATCCCCGGCAAACCTGTTCCTCAGCATTTCACATCTCAGCTGCGGATTTACCGTATGAACAGAAATATTAATCGGTTCCAGATGGTACTGGATGATCCTGTCCAGATCATCCTCTGACATATTGGTCAGAGTTACGTAATTTCCCTGAAGAAACGACAATCGGGAATCATCATCTTTAAAGTAAAGTGTCTTTCTCATGCCCGGGGGCATCTGATCGATAAAACAGAAAATACATCCATTGCTGCAGGAACGGTAATTGTCCATAAATTCGTTTTCAAAAACGATCCCCAGATCATCTTCATATTCTTTTTCAATTTCCAGTTCCCATTCTTCTCCGTCCGGTTTTCTGATCAGAAGTTCCACATACTCTTCATTCAGCAAATAATGATAGTCAAAAACATCCTTTACCTCTGACCCGTTGATGGAAACCAGCTCATCCCCCGGTTCAATTTCCAGTTCCCAGGCAATGCTTCCTTCTTCCACACTTTTGACGATATGATGGTTCGTTTTCATTCCTGCCCCCGATTCCTTTCCTGTTTTTCTGCTCTCTCAATTATAGAGAGCAATCCCGTTTCTGTCAATCAAAGGTTGAATTTACATTATTCTCCAAATTTCTTGACGTTAATTTCTACAGGTGATATAACTATATAAGTGAGTATTAATTATTTTACACGGAGGTTGTCAATGGTAAATTTAGATTTACTGAAAAAATCCATTCCCGTTGCTCCCATCAAGATAGCAGCGCTTCCGGGATGCGAGGAACTGGCGGATACGGTTAACGATTATCTGGTGGAATACCGTAAGGTTTTGTCCCAGGAAAAGCCGGCGCTCCCCGTTGCAGGCTATTTTGAAGACTCATTTTTAATTGAATGCGAGTGTCCCCGCTTCGGAACCGGTGAAGCGAAGGGAAGGATCCGGGAATCCGTCCGGGGCACCGATTTATATATTATGTGCGATGTCACCAACTACAGTATGACTTATACGGTCTGCGGCTATGAGAATCATATGTCTCCCGATGACCATTATCAGAACCTGAAGCGGATCATCTCCGCCGCCACCGGCAAAGCGCACCGCATAAATGTTATCATGCCCTTTCTGTATGAAAGCAGGCAGCACAAGCGTTCTCAGCGGGAGTCTCTGGACTGTGCCATTGCGCTTCAGGAACTGACGGACATGGGAGTCAGCAATATCATCACTTTTGATGCTCATGATCCCCGGGTTCAAAATGCCATACCACTGAATGGTTTTGAGAACTATATGCCCACCTATCAGTTTCTTCAGGCTCTGGTTGGTTCTGTTCCTGATTTGAAACTGGACAATGAACATCTGATGATCATCAGCCCGGATGAAGGCGCCATGAGCAGGGCTGTTTATTTTTCCAACGTTCTTGGTGTTGACATGGGTATGTTTTACAAAAGACGAGACTACTCCACCATGGTAAATGGAAAAAATCCCATTGTCGCTCATGAATTTCTGGGAGACTCCATTGAAGGAAAGGACGTTATTGTCATTGATGATATGATTTCTTCCGGCGAAAGTATGCTGGATGTTGCTAAACAGGTAAAAGAACGGAAAGCAAACCGCGTATTTATCTGTACGACTTTCGGCCTTTTTACGGAAGGATTGGATAAATTCGATGAATATTATAACAAAGGCTACATAGAAAAGGTTGTAACCACTGATCTGATTTACCGGACACCGGAGCTTCTCTCCAAACCTTATTATGAAGCGGCGCGGATGGGAAAATATCTGGCCAGTATTCTGGATATTCTGAATCATGATGTTTCTGTGGAAAAAGTCCGCTCTACTACATCAAAGATTACACAGCTGCTGGAACGTCAACGGAATCTCAAATAAAAAAGAGGCTGTAAAACTTAATTCTGTTTTACAGCCTCTTCTTTTATCTGAAGAAAGGCTCCAAGATTTCCCCTTCTGCCTCCTGACGCGCGATGAGAAAAAAGAAATTCAGGATTACAGCAGGTGCATAGATTGCTGTCAAAGATATTCTCACTCAGAACACCGCTTCCCAGCAGATTAAAACGACAGGCCTTCTGAAGATCCAGATGATATTTCCCGTTTCTATCATCCCTTACCATTTCTCTGTATTGAGCAGCAGGATACGCCTCTCTGAACACCGATGCCACATCTTCTCCGATTTCATAGCAGGAGCCGCATATGGAAGGTCCAATTGCAGCCAGAATATTCCCCGGCTTTGATCCATAAGCTTTTTTCATCGCCCTGACGCCATTTTTTATAATATTCTTCACCGTTCCTTTCCAACCCGAATGAAGAAGGCCGATGGACCGGGTTACCGGATCCACCAGATAAATAGGAACGCAGTCTGCAAAAAAAGCCGCCAACACAATTCCCGGAACATTGGTAATCATTCCGTCAATATCTTCATAATCCCTTTCCCGTACAATGCCTTTCCCCCTGTCCTCCTCTGTGACAACGCGGATATTGGCGGTATGGGTCTGATCCGAACACACAATATCTTCGGTACGAAATCCTACTGCTTTGGCCAGTCTCTCATAATTTTCTCTGACAGCTTTCTCATCATCTCCTCTGGTAAAACTTAAATTCATAGATGAAAAAAAGCCCTCACTGACGCCGCCTTTTCGTGTGGAAAAGCAATGCCTCACAAAAGGAAACATTGCCAGAGCAGGCCAGGTCAGAAAAACAACGTCTCCTTTATGGTTAACTACCATTTTCTCACCCATTTGATTTTTCCAGTTTATTTTAATCATACCATTACCTCTGAAAGTCAAAAGCGTTTTTATAAATCCTGATATTTTCTCTCAAAACCGAAACCACATCAAAACGGCAGGGAACATCCGGAGAAATTCTCTTTTCCATCATATACCACTGTGCTGTCCGGGAAATCCGTTTCCGCTTCCTCAGGTCCACCGCTTCCTCAGGCAGTCCCTGTCCCGTACTGCTGCGGTATTTGACCTCTAAAAACACCAGTTCTCCATTATCCATGGCGATCAGGTCAATCTCTCCACGGGGACAGCGGTAATTTTCCTCCAGAATCATATATCCGCTTTTTTCCAGTATTTTCTTGGCCGCCGTTTCATATTCTTTTCCAAGTTTTCTTTTATTCATCCGTTTATGAAATGTGTAATAAAACTCCGTCTGTGAATAGGGGAGGGCCCGTACTGTTTCAGGGCTTCAATATGCGCCGCAGAACCGTATCCCTTATGGGATGCAAAACCATACCGGGGCAGAATCCGGTCATACTCCGTCATCAATCTGTCCCTGGTAACCTTTGCTATAATGCTGGCCGCTGCTATGGAAACGCTTTTAGCATCTCCCTTGATAATCGGCACCTGAAACATATCAAGTCCCGGAATCGTTACTGCGTCATTTAAAAGCACCTGAGGCTTCACCTTCAGTTTTCCCACCGCCTCCCGCATAGCTTCATAGGTAGCCTGCAGAATATTGATCTCATCAATTCGGGCAGGCGAACTGTACCCAACCCCTACGGCCTCAGCCTTTTCCATGATCTCTTCATAGAGCTCTTCTCTTCTGGCCGGGGAAAGCTTTTTAGAATCATTTATGTAAAGAATCTGGCAGTCCCTGGGCAGTACCACCGCAGCCGCCACGACAGGACCGGCCAGCGGACCTCTTCCGGCCTCGTCAATCCCGCAGATAATTCCCCTGTCTCCATATCGGCGTTCATATTCCTTCATTTTTTCCAGCCGTTCCATTTCCCGCCGCAGTTTTTCCTGCCTTTTCTCATACTTTTTTACGAGAGCTGCCACTGATGACCGGGGATCATCCCTGTAAATTTCAAGAAGCTCCTTTTGTTTTCCCTCCGATGCCTCTTCCAGCTCCCTTTTTATCTCATTTACTGTCATCTGTCACTTCTTCTTTCGGATATTCCAGTGTAATTTTTCCGATTTTTCCGCTTCGGAATTCATCCAGAATCAGCCGGGCTGTCTTTGTATAATCCAGCTGTCCGCCTTTTAACAGACACTGCCGCTTCTGCCCGATCCGTTCCATCACTTCCACCGGCTTCCCTGTCTCCTCCGTTTCAAATCTTTTTTCAATCAGTCCGGGATAATTCTCCCGGATTACCGCCAGAAGTTCAAGAGCCAGTTCATCCACGTTGAGTATTTCATCCCTGATAGAACCGATCATGGCCAGTTTAAGCCCCACGCTCTGATCCTCAAACTTAGGCCATAAAATTCCGGGCGTATCCAGAAGCTCCACATTTTTATTCAACCGTATCCACTGCTTTCCTTTCGTTACTCCCGGCCGATTACCTGTCTTAGTGCACGCTTTTCCGGCAAAAGAATTGATAAATGTGGATTTGCCCACGTTTGGAATCCCCACCACCATAGCCCGCACCGGCCGGTTTTTGATTCCCCGTCTTCTGTCTCTTTCGATCTTTTCCCTGCACGCTTCCAGAACAGCACCGTTTACCGCTTTCAGTCCCGTTCCCTTCTGAGAATTTACTTTCAGAACCAGGAAACCCCTGGCGCGGAAATATTCATTCCATCTGTCATTATATTTTTCATCCGCCAGGTCAGACTTGTTCAGAAGAATCAGTCTGGCCTTGTTTTTCCCCAGCTCATCAATATCCGGATTCCTGCTCGACAACGGAATTCTGGCATCCACCAGTTCTATAATCAGATCAATCAGTTTAATATCTTCCTGCATCATCCGCCGGGCTTTCGTCATATGCCCCGGATACCATTGATAATTCATAAATCACCTCAATTGCCCACAAATCCAAGCTTACTCATCGGAGAAATCACAAACCAGAGTTTCCCGATAATATAATCTTTCCTGACATTTCCAACATCCGCAAAACGGCTGTCCACACTGCTGTTCCTGTTATCGCCCAGCACAAAATATTCATCCGATCCCAGAGTAATAGGCTCCTCGGCCAGCCCCGGGTTTACAATCCGCGGTACATCCCTCTCTTCCACATAAGTCTCCCCGTTGATCAGAATAATACCGTCTTTGATCTGAACAGTATCTCCCGGAATGCCAATCACACGTTTGATGTGAGTACTCGCCTTTTCATCATTGCTGGTGCGAAAGGCGATAACATCGCCTCTCTGAGGAGAACTGACTCTGTAAACTGCACGATTGACCAGAAATTTGTCTCCTGCCGAAAAAGAAGGGTCCATGGATCCCTCCTGAAGCACCGCCGTCTGGCAGAACATAATGGAAAGCACCGCCGCCAGCCCTATGGTCACCGCAATCTGAAGGATCCAGACCAGAACCTTTTTCAGTTTCGTCTGGGCAAAATAATCTCTTAAGTACCTTAAATTTACTTCCATTTTTCCTCCAAGTAAATCAGCACCGATTTACACCCGGATGCGCAAACAGGGACAAACTACATCCGTAATTGTCCCTGTCACTTTTTCCTTATCTTACTAATTCTTTTACTTTAGCAGCTTTACCAACACGGTCTCTCAGGTAGTTCAGTTTCGCACGTCTTACTTTACCGCGTCTTACCACTTCAATCTTTTCCACATTAGGGGAATGCAGCGGCCATGTCTTTTCCACACCGATTCCGTTGGAATTCTTTCTTACCGTAAAAGTTTCACGATTTCCGCCGCCCTGACGTTTCAGAACAACACCTTCAAAAATCTGAATTCTCTCTCTGTTTCCTTCTTTGATTTTACCGTGAACTCTGACTGTGTCACCCACGCGGAAGCTGTCAACTTCAGCTTTCATCTGAGCTGCTTCGATGTTTTTGATAATTTCGTTCATCTTTTTTCTCCTTTAAATATCTGGATGTTCTTAATACATTCTGTAACAGAGGACCATCTCTTTTTTTCACAACGTGGTTAATTATACTATATATGACACAGATTTGCAAGCTTTTTTTACTTATCTGTACAGTATCATAGTTTCATAAGGTTTCAGCATAATCCTGGTTCCCTCTGTCTCCTGTCTTTCATAGTTTCCCAGCAGACATCTGTATCCCTCCAGAGACTCTTCCGTATCCCAGCAGACCTCTCTGCCGTAAAAGTTGCTGATCACAAAAATCTCTTTTCCTTCATACAGCCTCTTGTAGGCAAATACTGAAGGATGATTCTCCGCCTTTGGCTGAAAGTCACCATAGGCAATAATATCATACTCTTTTCTCAGTTCGACCAGTTTCTTATAAAAAGTGAAAATTGAGTCAGGATCTTTTATTTCATTTTCTGCATTGATCCTGTCACAGTTGGAATTGCATCCGATCCAGGGCGTTCCTTCCGTAAAACCGGCATTTTTCCCGCTATTCCATTGCATGGGAGTTCTGCTGTTGTCCCTGGAATGAATTTCCACAATCCGTCTGGCGTTTTCCTGAGACAGACCTTTATCCTGAAGGATCTGATAATGATTCAGACTTTCCACGTCCCTGTACTGGGAAATATCGGTAAAATCCGCATTGGTCATACCCAGCTCTTCTCCCTGGTAAATATAAGGGGTACCTCTCAGACAATGGATCACCGCTCCCAGCATTTTCGCAGACTCCTTCCAGTATTTTTCCACATTTCCAAACCGTGAAACCACACGGGGCTGATCATGATTACACCAGAACACCGCATTCCAGGCTTTATGCTGTGCCATATGGGTCTGCCAGTCAAAAATAATCTTTTTCAGCTTTTTGAAATCAAAAGGCACCATCACCCATTTTTCATTCCCCATGAAATCCACTTTCAAATGGTGAAAACTGAATACCATAGACAGTTCCTGCTCATCTTCTCCCGCATAGCGGTAACAACTTTCCAGAGAAGTGCTGGACATCTCGCCCACTGTAATAATCTCTGCATCCGTTCCGAAGGTAGTCCGGTTCAGTTCCTTAAGATATTTATGAATATTGGGGCCGTCGGTGTAAAACCTTCTTCCGTCTCCTTCATAATCATCCTGAAATTCTCCCTTGCTGATCAGGTTAACCACGTCAAAGCGGAAACCTTTCACCCCTTTATCCATCCAGAATCTGACAATTTTCTGAATTTCCTTTCGTACTTCTTCATTGTCCCAGTTCAGATCCGGCTGTGTCACATCGAAAAGATGAAGATAGTACTCATCAAACGCTTCCACGTATTCCCAGGCGCTTCCTCCGAATTTGCTCTCCCAGTTGGTAGGAGGAACGCCTTTTTTCTGTCCTTTTCTGAAAATATAGTAATTCTTATACTTCGGATCTCCTGCCAGCGCTTTCTGAAACCATTCATGGCGGCTGGATGTATGGTTAAACACCATATCCAGCATCAGCCTGATTCCTCTTTTCTGCGCTTCCATGGAAAGCTCCTCAAAATCCTCCATGGTTCCGTATCTGGGATCGATGTGGTAATAATCTTCCACATCGTATCCGTTATCGTTCTGCGGCGATACGAAAAAAGGAGTGATCCAGATATAATCTACGCCCAGCTCTTTGATATAATCCAGTTTTTCTGTAATCCCCCTCAGGTCACCCCAGCCGTCACCGTTGGTATCGTAAAAAGATTTTGGATAAATCTGATAAATTACGCTTTTCTTAAAATCGGTCATGTCACTTTCCTCCTGTCAATGAAAACGAATTACCGGTGTCTCTCCTGCCCTGGCATCCATTCCGGACAGATATTCAATATCCCGGGCGTCTCCCGTTTCCGTCACAATAAAGACCGTCACTGCCGGATGACCGGCCGCCAGAATTTTCTCTTTGTCAAATCGGATCAGTGGATCGCCGGCTTTTACCTCCTGCCCGTCCTGAATCAAAACGGTAAATCCCTCACCGTTCATTTCAACGGTATCTACACCGATATGAATCAGAAGTTCCATTCCGTTTGGAAATGCAAGACCGCAGGCATGACCCGTTTCAGCCATCACTGCACAAACTCTTCCATCCGCAGGAGCTACCACCGTGTCGCTTTCCGGTTCAATGGCAATACCATCTCCCATTATATGCTGAGAGAATACATTGTCCGGCACATCATCCAGCGGAATTACTTTTCCGCTCAGACCTGCCTTCAGCTCCGTCAGAGGAGCATCCGAAGCCGTCTGCTCTGTCTGCTCTTTGCCGCTGTCAGTTGCTTCCCCGGCAAGGTCCGCCGCGTGATCCTTTATCGCTGCTTCCTCTGCCTGACCCATCGCTGACAGTTTTTTCCGGCCAACCACATATGTCAGTACAAAAGGCACCACAATCGCTACCCCCATGGCCAGAAGGAAATAGAGGTAATACTCCGGTTTTATAGAAAGAATTCCCGGGAGGCCGCCCACACCGATGCTGAAGGCCTGCACACCGAACCCAACGGAAATCACCGCAGCGATGGCCGAGCCAATCATACCGCACACAAGAGGAAATCCGTACTTCAGATTGACACCGAACAGAGCCGGTTCCGTAACCCCCAGATAACAGGAGATGCACGCGGGAATATTTACCTGCTGTGCCCGTTCATCTTTTCTCTGGAGAACGGACATGGCCAGAACACTGGAACCCTGGGCAATATTGGAAAGAGCAATCATCGGCCACAGAATGGTTCCGCCATACAGATTTGACAGCTGTGTATCAATGGCATTAGTCATATGATGAAGTCCCGTCATGACAACCGGCGCATACAGAAGGCCGAACACTCCCGCAAATATCACGCCGAAGGGCGACATCAAACCGTTATATACCACTGTTGCAATCGCATCCCCGATTTTCCAGCCAATAGGACCTACCACCGTATGAGCGATCACAACAGCCGGTACTAAAGAACAGAACGGCACCACAATCATACTGATAACTTCCGGACAGATCCTTTTAAAGAATTTTTCCAGATAGACCAGCACAAATCCGGCCATCATAGCGGCAATTACCTGCCCCTGATATCCAATCATCTGGACTTTTGCAAATCCGAAATCCCACACAGGAATGTCTGCGGCAGGCGTATCGGCCACACTGAAACCATTCAAAAGCTGTGACGAAACCAGTGTCAGTCCCAGAACAATACCAAGAATCTGCGTCGTCCCCATTTTTTTGGTAATAGACCAGACAATGCCAACCGGCAGGAGATGGAATACCGCTTCGCCGATCAGCCATAAAAACTGGTACATTCCCGCCCAGAATTGTGAAATATCCGCCAGACTTTTCGTTCCATTATCAAAGAAATTAATTTCACCGATAATATTTCGGAAACCGAGAATCAGACCGCCGCAGATCAGAGCTGGAATCAAAGGAGCAAAAATCTCACCCAGAGCCCCCATGATTTTCTGCAGCGGCTTCTGATTGGTTTTTGCAGCCGCCTTCACCGCGTCCTTGCTGACGCCCTCAATGCCGGCATACTTCGTAAATTCATTGTAAAATACGGCCACATCATTTCCAATAATAATCTGATACTGACCTGCCTGCGTAAAAGTTCCTTTTACACAGGAAATGGTTTCGATCCCTTTTTCGTCCGCTTTGGACGGATCCACAAGAACGAAACGCATTCTCGTCATACAGTGAGACACCGCCTGGATATTCTCTTTCCCACCAATCATGGTGAGAAGCTGTCTCACTTCATTTCCATACTTCTCCATACCCGTTCTCCTTTTATTTTTCTTGTTTGAACAAGTTCATTCTAGCATTCTTGTTTAAACAAGTCAAGCCTTGACTTTTTCTTTTTTTTGAATCATAATATATAAAGATGTTTAAACAAGACAAGGAGCGACCCTATGCCCAAAATGAAATATGAATTTATTTATAAAGACCTGAAGCGAAAAATCGAAGAGGAAGAATACAGCTATCAGGATTTTCTGCCTTCCGAAAACACGCTGGTCCGGATTTACGGCTGTTCCAGAAATACCGTCCGCAGAGCCATCGGCAGTCTTGTCACCGATGGTTATGTTCAGACACTTCACGGCAAAGGAGTGAGAAATATTTTCCGTCCGGTGGATCAAACTTCCTATACGATCGGCGGAATCGAATCCTTTAAGGAATCCTCTCTCCGCAATCATAAAGAAGGCCGGACCCGTGTTCTGCAGTTTATGGAACTGACAGCCGATGAAAAAATTGCGAAAAAAACAGGATTTGCTGCAGGAACTGAATTATATTATATCCAGAGGCTTCATTATTTAGACGGGAAACCTCTGATTATCAACCATAATTATTTTCTAAAAAGCGCTGTCCCCGGTCTGACGACAGAAATCGCGGAGCAGTCGATCTATGAATATCTGGAAAATACGCTGCAGATGACCATTGTCAACAGCAAAAGAATTGTTACCGTAGAAAAGATTACACAGATTGATGAAAAATATCTGAAACTGGACATCAATGACTATAACTGTATGGCAGTTATTACCAGCCAGACTTATAACAGCGACGGCATCATGTTTGAATTCACCCAGTCCCGCCACCGGCCGGACTACTTTCGTTTCCAGGACAATGCCGTAAGAAAAACTTCTTAACACTGTCTCTGGTGTTTCTCAAGCAGATCCGGCCTTCTCTCCCGGGTTCGTTTTATGGACTGCTCCCTTCTCCAGGCCTCTATATTGGCGTGATGACCGGATAAAAGAACGTCCGGTACAGCTTTTCCTCTCCAGACTGCCGGTCGGGAATACTGCGGATACTCCAGCAGATCATCCTGAAAAGATTCTGAGCAGGCAGACGCTTCATTACTCAGCACCCCCGGCACAAGCCGCGAGACGGCATCCATCATTACCATGGCCGGAAGTTCTCCGCCTGTCAGTACGTAATCTCCGATAGAAACATAATCCGTTACAATTTCCTCCAGTACTCTTTCATCCACCCCCTCATAATGGCCGCACAGAAACAGAAGATCCTTCTCCTGCGCAAACTCTTCCGCCATTCTCTGATTGAAAACCTTTCCCTGGGGCGTCACATAAATTACACGGGGCTGATACCCGATCTTTTCAACGGCAGCCAGATAGGCATTATATACCGGTTCCGCCTGCATAACCATGCCTGCTCCTCCGCCATATGGGTAATCGTCCACCTTCATATGCTTATTTCCCGCATAATCCCGGATATTGATGCAGTCCAGCCCGATCAGGTTCTGACTGATGGCCCTTCCTATGATACTGGTGTGCATCCCCTGTTCAATCATTCTGGGAAATAATGTCAACACGTGATATCTCATAACTCCTCCTGTCAAATCAGGCCATCCAGCAGGTGAACCTTCATTCTTCCTTCTTCAGTGTCCACTTCCAGGATACAATCCCGGATAGCAGGAATTAAAACCTCGCCATATCTGTCCGACTCAATGACATAAACGTCATTGGCTCCTGTTTGCAGAACGTCTTTCAATATTCCAAGATGTTCCCCTTCATCCGTCGCCACCGTCATTCCAATCAGATCCGCAACAAAATACTCATTGGCCTTCAGCTTTACCGCATGCTCCCTGGTGACATACAGACTCTTCTGACGGAGATTTTCCACATCCTCAATGCTGTCAAATCCCTTCATCTTCAGAATAACAAATTTTTTAAAGAATTTTGTGCTTTCAATCTCGACTTTCAAGCGCTCTTTTCCCGTATCCAGTATGGCCTCCTTCAGTTTCTTAAAACGTTTCGGCTCATCGGTTGTCGGAAACACTTTCACCTCTCCGCGAAGACCATGGGTAGAAGTAATAACTCCAACCTGCAGCAAATCTTTCATAATCTCGTCTCCATTTCTATTCCAGACTAAACTGAACAGTTATAAAAAAACGCAGCAGTCACTCTTCCATTACAGAAGGTTCCTGCTGCGCCGCACATGAATCACATGATATCTACAATCACTTTTTTGTCACACTTAGAAGAAGCGGATTTCACAACCGTCCGGATTGCTTTCGCAATTCTCCCCTGACGGCCGATTACTTTCCCCATATCAGAAGGTGCAACCTTCAGTTCCACAATAATGGTATGCTCTTCTTCCTTCTGCGTCACTACAACCTCCTCCGGATGTTCCACCAGGGATTTTGCAATCACTTCAACTAATTCTTTCATTACATACCTCCCTTCCTGTTTCCACAGGAAGCAGTGCATTCAAAAAGTCTTATTTCTCGATACCAGCCAGTTTGAAAAGTTTGCTAACAACTTCTGTCGGCTGAGCGCCATTTGCCAGCCATTTTTTTGCTGCTTCTTCATCGATTCGATACATGCTGGGATCCTGTGTGGGATCATATAAACCGATTTCCTCGATAAATCTTCCGTCTCTGGGAGATCTGGAATCAGCAACAACGATTCTATAGAAAGGAGCTTTTTTCTGTCCCATTCTTCTTAATCTGATTTTTACTGCCATCTCTTTCACCTCCTCACAGTATATCAATATGAAATGTATTAAAAAGGAAGTTTGAATCCTCCTCTTTTACCGCCTTTTCCGCCCATCAGCTGGGGCATCTGCTTCATCATCTTTCTGGCCTGTTCAAACTGTTTCACCAGCCTGTTCACCTCTGCGATATCCACGCCGGCTCCCTTTGCAATCCGCTTTTTCCGAGAAACATTCAAAATATCAGGATTTGCCCTTTCCTTCGGTGTCATGGAAAGAATCATCGCCTCTTTCCGGGCCATATCCTTTTCGTCCACCATGCTTTCAATATCTTTCATCTTTCCGCCGATCCCCGGCAGCATATTCAGCACGCTGGAAATTCCTCCCATATTCTTCATCTGATTCATACTTTCCAGGTAATCATCAAAACCGAACTGGGCTTTTTTCATCTTCTGTTCCATGGCCCTGGCTTTTTCTTCATCGATGCTGTCCTGAACCTTTTCGATCAGGCTCATCACATCGCCCATACCCAGTATTCTGGAAGCCATCCTGTCGGGATAAAACTGTTCCAGATCCGAGAGCTTTTCTCCCATACCCACATACAGAATCGGTTTTCCGCACACCGCACGGACGGACAGCGCTGCACCGCCCCTGGTGTCACCGTCCAGCTTGGTCAGAATCACACCGTCAATGCCAATTTTATCATTAAAAGTCTGAGCTACATTGACTGCGTCCTGTCCGGTCATGGCATCTACTGTCAGCACAGTAGTGTCCACTTCCACATTTTCTTTAATCTCGGCCAGTTCATTCATCATGTCCTCATCAATATGAAGACGGCCTGCCGTATCCAGGAGGACTACATTAAATCCGTTTGCCCGGGCATGTTCCATTGCGCCTTTGGCTATATCCAGAGGCTTCTGCTTATCTCCCATGGAGAAAACTTCCACACCCTGTTTTTCACCGTTGACCTCCAGCTGTGTGATAGCCGCCGGACGATACACGTCACAGGCAACCAGCAGAGGCTTTTTCCCTTTGGATTTCAGCTTACCTGCCAGTTTTGCCGCCGTCGTGGTCTTACCAGCGCCCTGAAGGCCCACCATCATAATGACAGTAATGGCATTCCCCGGTTTTAAAGGAAGCTCCGCCGTTTCGCTTCCCATCAGAGAAACCAGCTCTTCATTTACGATTTTAATTACCATCTGGCCCGGATTAAGGCCATTCATAACATCCTGTCCTACTGCCCGTTCCTGCACAGATTTGATGAACTGTTTTACAACTTTGAAGCTGACATCGGCTTCCAGCAAAGCCATCTTGACTTCTTTTAACGCCGTCTTCACATCGGCTTCCGTCAGCTTTCCCTTGCTTCTCAGCTTTTTAAACACATTCTGCAGTTTTTCCGATAAACTCTCAAATGCCATGTATCACAATTCCTCCAGAATCCCATTGGATATCTCTTCAATCTGCCGCATCAGTGATTCTTTCGTCTCGTTACTGCAGTTTTTCGTCAGACTGTGAATCTGATTGACTTTTTCCTTAATACTGACAAATTTGCTGACCAGATGCAGTTTTTCTTCATAATCAGCCAGAATCCTGCTGCATCTTTTTATCATGTCGTGAACACCCTGGCGGCTGATTCCCAGATCTTCCGCCACCTCACTGAGTGAGTAGTCGTTCATAATCACCGCTTCATAAATCTGCCGCTGGTGATCTGTCAGCAATTCACCGTAAAAATCATACAATAATGTCTGTTCCATTATCCTGTTCATATCGAATCACCTTTGCTATCATACAACAGTGCTTTCGGCATGTCAAGTATTTTTTCTTGACGATGTTATCTTTGATAATTAGAATTTTATATTTACGTGAATAGATTTTTGTTATATTCTATCAGTATAGTAGAGAGTGTAAATCTTTATTTTCTCAACCATTTACCATAAAATCAGAAAGCAGGTTTACCTATGACAGGAGGAAAAAAAATTAGTAAAGCACAGCAAAAAGCAGTTCATAAGTATGTCAGAAACAATTATGACAGATTGGAAATCACAGTACCCAAAGGCCGAAAATCTGAAATTAAAGCCCATGCAGAAGCGCACGGCGAAAGTGTTAATGCTTTTGTTGTTCGCGCAGTCAAGGAAACAATAGAACGTGAATGCAACGGCCTGCAGAACGCACAACAATAAGAAAGGAGGGATTTTCCATGCCATTACTGCAGCAGAATAAAGAGTATACCATTGAAGATATCTATTCCCTGCCGGACGGACAGCGGGCGGAACTGATTGACGGCCAGATGTATATGATGGCGCCGCCCACGCAAAAACACCAGCAGATACTTCTATCTCTTGGCCGCAAGATAGCCGACTACATCGACAAGAAAGGCGGCTCCTGTGAAGTCGATATCGCCCCATTTGCTGTATTTCTTAATGCAGATGACAAAAATTATGTCGAGCCGGATATAAGCGTTATATGCGATCCCGACAAGCTCACGGACAAAGGCTGCACAGGTGTGCCGGACTGGATCATTGAGATCGTCTCCCCGGACAGCAGGCGGATGGACTACTACACTAAACTGTTCAAATACCGTACTGCAGGAGTTCGTGAATACTGGATTGTTGATCCGGAAAAAAACAGGATCACGGTTTATTCCTTTGAGTCCGATGATATTGCGGAATATACTTTCTCAGAGGCTGTCAAAGCCGGAATCTATGATGATCTGGAGATTGATTTCAGTTCTATAGATATCTAAGTCAGATAGAAAGCCTCCGCAATCTGTTTTGCGAAGGCTTCCCTTATCTGTTATTCATGAATTTTCATACCATGCAGCATTTTCACAAAAGCAGGATCATCATGATTTACAATTTCACTATGTCCCAAATCCAGCTTTCCAATCTCAGCCATGTCCTCATCGCTGAGGGTAAAATCCCAGATATCCATATTCTGCTCCATACGGTCTTTGTGTACGGATTTCGGAATAACCGTC
>JBMNRA010000042.1:0-24876 GCA_050944415.1 Ruminococcus sp. | reverse complement strand
CTCTGTCATTTGTACTCGATGTACAGGTTTCTTTTGTTTTGCCATAATAAAAGGCCCTCCTATGAATTAGATTTTATCATAGAAGAACCTTTCAGTTACATATTTACAGAAAAAGTTTCACACACTCAAAAGAAAGCAGGACAGTATATCATGCTTGATATGCCGTCCTCTTTTATTTTCCGACATAAATCTGTATTTCGTAATTCCAATGCAAAATACCTGATACCACAATGAGCTGCAGCGTAAACCCGGGATCTGAGCCGTATTCTGTCTGAGCTGTGTGTACTAGCCGGTGCAGCATCTGTTCCCGGTTCTCTTCCGTGCAGTCAGCGCACAGGTATTTTCCCTCTGGCAGCATTTTCAATCCGTCCGTCTCTGTATAACGTGTGCAGACGGCAAAGAGCCTTGTTATGCTGTTGTCTGTGTATATGCCGGCCAGATCTTCAAAGGAAAACTGGTCTTTTAAGGCAGGAGGAACTTTATGGTAGAAATGGCTGAGATAATTCCAGAGATTATCAATTGCAGGCGCTTCTAAAGTATCTGAGAGCAAAATAACACGTCCCGGATATTCTTTGAGAAAAATGCTGCCGGATTTTTTCTGTACCTGTAATTTCTTTTCATAGTCTGCTTTGGCTGCCTGGATTTTTGCTTTGCTGTACTGGAGCGCCGCTATTTTTTCATCTGCCTTTTTTTCTGCTTTTGCCAAAAAGTCTACAATTTTTTCAAGATCGTCATATTCCAGAACCTTTTTTATTTCCTGCAAAGACAAATCCATAAGCTGCAGGGCCCGTACCGTATTCAGACGGACGAGATCCTGACTGGTATAATAGCGGTAATTGGTCCATTCGTCTTTTTTGGATGGCTTTACTAAACCGATACGGTCATAGTGCCGGAGTGTTTCATTCGTTGTATGGACAGCCTTTGCGGCTTCGCCAATTGAAAAAAATTTCTTCATTTCCAATATCTCCTATTGACTTTTGTGTAACACAAAAGTTTATCATTCATTTTATCATAAACTATGGAGGAATTGAAATGAAAAAAATAATGTTATCTGTATGGTGCCTTGTACTGGGCGGTTTTGTCTTAACGGGATGCTCCGGCAGCGGGGAACCATTTGAGGAAAAAAGCTATACGTCGGATGTACCAATTGGAGAAATTGATCTTGACGTACGGGACAGAGAAATTGAAGTAGCTTTGTCCGAGGACGAACAGGTTCATGTTAAATATTATGAAAACAGTAAAGAACATTACGATATTTCCGTTTCTGATGATCATGTACTGACGATGACAGGCGCGGACGATAAAGAATGGACGGATTATGTTGGAGGAAAGCCCTCCGCCGAAAAACGGAAAATATTATTGCAGATACCGGACTCGCTTGTGGATAATCTTACCTTGTCTACTACAAATGAAAATATATCTGTTTCAGATCTGACTGTAAACAGACGTATAGACCTTTCTTCTAATGGGGGAAATATTACTTTTGAAAATCTGAACGTGGGAAAGGCCCTGTACCTGACTGCGAAAAACGGGAATATTTCAGGTACGGTCATCGGCGGTTATGATGATTTTGCCATTCAGTCAGAAGTAAAAAAAGGTGAGGGCAATATGCCGGAAAGTAAAGAAGGCGGAGAGAAAACGCTGAATGTGTCCGTAAATAATGGTAATGAACATATTGAGTTTATAAAGGAATAGTGTAAAGGATCAGACGGATTATCAGATACTGATATGATAGGAGAAAGATCCCCCCTCCTGAGCGGCGCTTCTTTGTCCTGCGCTTCAGGAGAGAGGATCTTTTTTAAGCTAAAGCTATTTGTTCATATTTTCCCGTTTTCTCATCCGTGCGTCCAGTATTTTTTTGCGGATGCGAAGGCTTTTGGGAGTAACCTCCAGAAGTTCATCCTTATCGATGAATTCCAGCGCCTGCTCCAGGCTTAAAATCCTTGGAGGCGTCAACTTCAGCGCTTCATCCGCGGAGGAAGACCGGGTGTTGGTCAGATGTTTGGTTTTGCAGACATTCAGCTCGATATCTTCCGCTTTTCCGTTTTGCCCGATGACCATTCCGGCGTACACTTTTTCGCCGGGCCCGATGAATAAGGTTCCACGGTCCTGGGCGGAAAACAGACCGTAGGTGACGGACTCGCCGGATTCAAAGGCAATCAGAGAGCCCTGCTTCCGGTACTGGATGTCTCCCTTGTAGGGGCCGTATCCGTCAAAAATAGTATTCATGATGCCGTTTCCTTTGGTGCTGGTCAGGAACTCGCCGCGGTATCCGATCAGCCCCCTGGCGGGAATGGAAAATTCCAGACGGGTGGCGCCGTCGCCTGCCAGGCTCATTCCCTGGAGCTCGCCTTTGCGTTCGCTGAGCTTCTGAATGACGGAGCCGGAAAATTCCTCCGGTACGTCGATATAGGCAATTTCCATAGGTTCCAGCAGCTGATCCCTCTCGTCATGTTTGTAAAGAACTTCCGCTTTGCTGACGGCGAACTCGTATCCTTCCCTCCGCATATTTTCGATCAGTACGGAAAGATGCAGTTCGCCCCGGCCGGAAACCTTGAAACAGTCGGGAGAGTCGGTATCTTCTACCCTGAGACTGACATCAGTATTCAGTTCTCGCATCAGCCGGTCTCTTAAATGACGGGAGGTGACATATTTGCCTTCCTGTCCTGCCAGGGGACTGTCATTGACCATAAACTGCATGGAAATGGTAGGTTCGGAAATTTTCTGAAAAGGAATGGGTTCCGGATGATCCACATCGCAGAGGGTATCGCCGATATGAATATCGCTGATACCGGAAATAGCCACAATGGAACCGATGCCGGCTTCCTGGACATCCACTTTGTTTAAACCGTCAAATTCATACAGTTTGCTGATCTTAACTTTTTTCTTCTTGTCCGGTTCATGGTGATTGACCAGCATAACCTCCTGATTAACGGCGATTTTTCCGTTATCCACTTTTCCGACGCCGATTCGTCCCACGTATTCATTGTAATCAATGGTACTGATCAGAAGCTGCGTTCCTGCATCGGGGTCTCCTTCAGGAGCGGGAATATGGTTTAAAATGGTTTCGAATAAAGGTTTCATACCCTCCGGTTTGTCGGACAGGTCTCTGACAGCATATCCTGCTTTTGCCGACGCGTATACAAAGGGACAGTCCAGCTGGCGGTCGGAGGCGTCCAGATCCATCAGAAGTTCCAGCACTTCGTCTACCACTTCTTCCGGACGGGCTTCCGGGCGGTCAATCTTATTGATACAGACGATCACGTCCAGATCCAGATCCAGAGCTTTGCGCAGCACGAATTTGGTCTGGGGCATAGGGCCTTCAAAGGCATCCACCACCAGAATGACGCCGTTTACCATTTTCAGTACACGTTCCACTTCCCCGCCGAAATCTGCGTGGCCGGGGGTGTCGATAATATTGATTTTTACATTATTGTAAGTGACAGCGGTATTTTTGGAGAGAATGGTAATTCCACGTTCTCTCTCAATGTCGTTGGAGTCCATGACTCTTTCCTGCACTTCCTGATTTTCCCGGAAAACACCGCTTTGTTTTAACAGTTCATCCACCAGAGTCGTTTTGCCGTGGTCGACATGGGCAATGATGGCTACATTTCTAACATCTTCTCTCTTTATTCTCATAATAACTATATCCTTCCTCATTTCAGGCTGAATCCAACGATACAAGTCTACCACATTTTTTCGGGAATACAAGGGATTAGGGAAAATAAAAAATTTTTTTGTTCTAAAAGATGAAGAAAGGGAATACATATGATATAGACAAAATACAACGAAGAGGAAGGGGTACTATCAGTCATGGCAGATAAGATTATTGAAAACAATCAGGTAGCGATTATGGGAAAAATTGCGTCGCAGTTTACATTCAGTCATCAGGTTTTCGGGGAGGGGTTCTATCTGATCGATGTCCTTGTAAAGCGGCTGAGTGAATCGGAGGACCGTATTCCGGTTATGGTTTCTGAGCGTCTGGTGGATGTGACGCAGGATTATGAGGGGGAATACATTCAGGTTTTTGGCCAGTTCCGCTCATATAACCGGCATGAAGAAAAGAAAAACCGTCTGGTGCTGTCTGTATTTGCGCGGGAGATCAGCTTTGTGGAAGAGGAAGATGAATCGATGAAATCGAATCAGATATTTCTCGATGGCTACATATGCAAACCGCCGGTTTACCGGAAAACTCCGCTGGGCAGAGAGATAGCTGATCTTCTCATTGCGGTTAACCGTCCGTATGGAAAATCTGATTACATTCCCTGCATCTGCTGGGGAAGAAATGCACGCTATGCCTCCGCTTTCCAGGTAGGCGGACACGTTCTGATCTGGGGAAGGATACAGAGCAGAGAGTATATGAAAAAACTCAGTGAAAATGAAACGGAAAAGCGGACGGCATATGAAGTTTCTGTCAGCAAGCTGGAATATATTGACTGAGTTTTCTGACAAGCCCGCAGAATCCGGGGCAGAAAAACCGGGGCAGGAAAAACACTTTCCTGCCCCGGTTTTTAGTGCGCATTCAGTGTCCGTGGGGAATCTGATCCAGTTTTCCCTTTTCTCTTTTCAGGTCCGCATACAGCAGATCAGCCAGTACAACTGCCAGGGGAATGAGGGCAATCCAGATAGCCTTTCCCAGCAGGATATTGCAGAGAACTGTGGAGATGACGCCGCCGAGAACGAAAGTTCCAAGCATACCGAGATGGATCAGCATCCGGTGTATGTAGGATGATTTTTCATTCCTGTGCCGGAATGCCTTGCAGATAGCGATTCCCACCTGGCGGATGTGGTTGGTGCAGAAAGTGGTTGCCATGGGAATGCCTTCCGCCTGTCGAAACGTATTATACTGCATGGAACAGATCAGATTAATCAGTACCTGTGTAATCTGAACCGGAGCGTTTTCCGGAAGAAATCCCAGGAAAAGAATCACAAGGATTTCAATGATAATCAGCACTGTATCCCAGCGAAGAAGATTGAAGCGTTTGATACGGCTTGCGGCAGCTTCGGAGATAAAGGCTCCCAGACAGTAAGCGGAGATGGGAATAATGTAATACAGCGCATGAAACCAATTGCCGTTTCCCAGAGCCATAGCCAACAGTACAAAATTTCCGGTTTGAGCATTGCAGAATACGCCGCCTCTGATTGAATAAGTGAAAGCGCCCAGATAACCGCCTACCATCATCATCAGTATAAAGACAAACCATTTTTCACATTCCAGATATTCTTCTGTTTTTTCGGTGCCGCTTTGGAGAGTGTTCATGATAATCAGTCCTTTCAGGGGCTTATTATATCAGCTTTTAAGGATAATAACAATTAAATAAGAACAAACCAGGGGGAAAAAATAATTAAAATTTGTTTTTGAAAAACTGAATTTTCCATGATTTTTTTAAGTTTTTTTTCACAAAAATGACAAAATCTGACAGTGGGAAATAGATAAATAGCACAAAAAAACTGTTTGATTTTTTTAAAACTTTAATTTGTGAAAAATATGTGTTAGGATTTGCAACGGACTCAGGTCCTGATGCTGTGTCAGAATCAATGTTCTGTTTTTTGCTCATATCTGTCTCTTTTATTATCTGAACCAAGATAAAAGCCGCTGAAACCAAATTCCCACCAGGAATCAATAATCGAGGACAGGATAGACGCAGGAAAAATAAGGGTTATGTAAAAATTAAAGGGGAACCTGTGATGAGCAGATGGGTTAAAGCTGAGAATGCAGATTCTGACACGGTCCGAGTATATAAGACAAACGGAGGAAATCGTATGAGAAAATATGTAGCAGAGCTGATTGGAACATTTGTACTGACCTTTGTCAGCTGCGGTGCAGCTGCTGTTTCAGGCGGTGTAGACGGCGTGCTGGGAATTCTGGGAATTGCGGTTGCATTTGGCCTGTCAATTGTGGCCATGGCGTATTCTATTGGAAATATTTCCGGATGTCACATTAATCCTGCAGTTTCTCTTGCCATGCTGATCAGCAAAAGGATGAATGTAAAAGATTTTATAGGTTATGTGATTGCTCAGGTCATTGGCGCTCTGGCTGCAGCCGGCCTTCTGACAATTGTGGGGAATATGTGTGACCCGGTGATTACAGGACTGGGAACCAATGGATACGGCGATGCTTCCTATGTGCATTTAAGTATGGGCGGCGCGCTGCTGGTTGAAATTGTTCTCACCTGCATTTTCCTGATTGCAATTCTTGGTGTAACATCGAAACCGGAATTTTCCAATGTGGCAGGTCTGGTCATCGGTCTGACATTGACTTTTGTACATATTATCGGCATTCCCCTGACAGGAACCAGCGTGAACCCTGCAAGAAGTCTTGGTCCTGCAATTTTCGCAGGCGGTGAAGCGCTTTCACAGGTATGGGTATTTATCGTGGGACCGCTGATCGGAGCAGCTATTGCTGCCGGTATCTGGATGTTCCTGAATGCTGAAAATCAATAACTGGAAACGGACACCCAAGAAATAGCATTGATTACTGATTTCAATGCTATTTTTTGTACAGTTTAATTTAGGAGAAGTAAGGTAATGAATTTGCGAAAGAAAACGTGTAAAATGATCCCTTTTTTCCTTCTGGGAGCGGTATTGCTGACAGGAGGCTGCGCAGCCTCCGAAAGCAAGTCCGGTACGCTGACCGTTGGGGTACGGGATGATATCATGAACTTCAGTTATCTGAATGAGAATACAGGGAAGTATTACGGGCTGGAAATTGATATTGCCTATGAACTGGCGGACCGGCTGGGATACAGAAATGTGGAATTTGTCACAGTGACGCCGGACAACAGAAAGGATACGCTTCTGAACGGCGATGTGGACTGCCTGATTGCCACCTATTCCATTGCGGAAAGCCGGGAAGAAAATTTTGATTTTTCAGAACCCTACTATACGGATGATACTGTTATTATGGTGGAAAAATCTACGTTGTTTGAGACGATAGAAGATCTGCAGGATAAAACCATCGGCATTGTCTCAGGTTCCAATGCAGGTCCTCTTCTGGCCAACAAACTGTATGAGCTGGGAATGATTACAGATAAGGTAATCTCTAATACAGATACGGAAACTCTGTATGAAGGAGCCAGCGTGACCAAGGTGCCCGCCTACCGGGAACTGTCGGTACTTCTGGAGGAGGGACAGGTGGATGCTGTCTGTATGGACGCCTGCATTGCCGGAACCTATATGAATGAAGACCGGGAATTTCTGGACGTTTCCATTGCAAAGCAGGAATACGGTGTTGCTACACAGAAAGATTCACAACTCAGTCAGCCCGTGGCGGATGCCATACAGGCTATGCTGGATGACGGAACCATTGAGCAGTATATCGATAAGTGGGATTAAGGGGGGAGAAAAGTCTTGAGTAAGAAAATGAAACGAAAAATAGCTTTTATGATCGTTGTGGAAGTGCTTTTTCTGGCAATACTGGGTGCTTTGCTTATGGCCATGCAGACCAATCTCTCCATTGATAATCAGCGGGAAAATATTGCGGAAAAACTGGATGAGATGGATGAAGTGCTGGAAAACGCGGAGGTGTCATCTGCACAGACCACAGAATCCTATGATGAGATATATCAGAGTAAGGCGGCAAGTCTTGCCTATATGTATCAGAACGGCGTACTGACTGAGTATGACAATGCCAGTGTAAAGGAGGCTCAGTCCCTGCTTGACGCTGATAATGTGCTGATTCTGGATCGGACGGGAAATATACTGGCTCAGGCCCAGGAATCCCCTGCAGATTTCACCCATGCCCGATATAATCAGCTCCGTACGGTTTTTGATACCGGTGAAGTCTCACAGGCCTTTGAGGTAGAGACGGGAGAAGAAAAATACCGCTATTTCGGAGCGCGTATTGATGACAATGTCATGGCGGTTATCGAGGAAAACCCCCGGGAACTGGACGATCTGCTGGAGGCTACCTCCACCTGGGAGAGCATTTTAAGTAATATAACCGTAGGACTTGATGGCTTCAGTTTCGCGGTATCAGCTAAGGACTATACATTTTTGTATTATCCGGATGAAGAGTTAACCGGAATGGATGCGCTGACTAATGGCATTTCTGTGTCCGAGCTGGAGGATAACAATTATACATGGGTTACGGTAGACGGTCAGAAGCTCTACTGCGGAATCCGGGATCTGAAGGACGCTTATGTGTTCTGTGCCGTCACATCTGATGAGATTCTGGCGTCCAGAAATACTACGGTAATGATTATTCTGTTTGCGTTCTTCGTGGTGCTTACGCTGGTAATCACCTATGCCTTTTTCCTGGCCGGACAGCATGAGGGAGAAAAGAAGGTCAGACTTTTTGGGAAATTTTATTTTAACGGGGCTATAGGCAAGAAGATAGGAATTGTCTCTCTGGTAGGCCTGATCTGTATACTTCTCATTTCCTTTTATATGCAGACGTTGTTTTCTTTGTCACGGCAGTCTATGAGCAACGCTCAGAGGGTGCAGGAAGTGGAACAGGAGATCGACCGTTACTCCGATGAAAGCGATCGCCTGAAGGAACAGTACAATGAAAGGTATCTGAATAAAGCTCAGATTGCGACCTATATCATAAATGCAAGACCGGAGCTGGCAAACAGAGAAAGTCTGGCCGATCTGAGCAGTGTACTGGATGTTGAATCTGTCAACGTTTTTGATGCCAACGGCGTGCAGACAGCGACCAATTCACCTTACACCAAGTTTTCAGTCAGCTCTGACCCGGAGGATCAGTCCTATGAATTCAACAAGCTGCTTCAGGGAGTAGATTATCTGATTCAGGAAGCTCAGGCGGATGATGTATCCGGAGAGTATCATCAGTACATTGGCGTGACCCTTCGGGACGACGCATATAATCCGTCCGGTTTTGTACAGATATCAATCAAGCCGGAAAAATTGGAGGAAAGCATTTCCAATATGCGGATTGATCATATTCTGCCCAATATAAAGATGGGAAGCAGTGGAATTGTATTTGCCGTTGAGAAAGAGAATAATACCTTCGCCTACTATCCGAATGAAAGACTCATCGGGCGTAAAGCGGTTAAATACGGTCTGCAGGAAAGTCAGCTGGTGGATGAGTACGACGGATACATTACTTTAAGCGGAGAAAAATATTTTGCATCTTCTGTAGAAAACGGCAACTATTACATATATGCAGCCGTTCCTGAAGATTCCATCGGGGGCAGGAGACTTCCGATTACGGTTGCTTCGGTTTTTGCCAGCTTTCTCGCTCTTGCGGTTGTCTTTGTTCTTCTGACGGTCAGCAGAAAGGCGCCGGAGACAGAGGAGGTAAACAATGGCGAGCGGAAAGACAAGACCATGATTGATATCACCATGCCTGACGGAAGTCAGCGGAAAACCCAGTCAGCAGCCAGCAGGTGGAAGTCAACGACCGTCAAATGGAATGAAAAGACGCCGGAACAGAAAATGTTTTTGGTGCTGAAATGGATGCTGGGTATCCTGTCGCTTATTATCTGTATTGCCGTGGTGATGCAGGATCGGTTCTTTGATAAAAATTCTATTTTCCGGTATGTCATCAGTGGAAGATGGGCACGGGGAGTAAATATTTTTGCAGTAACCGGCGCGCTTCTGATTATCTGTGTGGCGGTAACGGTAACGACAATCGTACAGAAGATCCTGGCGGTTATGTCACAGACTTTCAGCGCAAAAGGAGAAACGGTCTGCCGTCTGCTGCGCAGCTTTATCAAATATTTTTCCGTCGTGGCAATTTTGTATTACACGCTGGCGCTGTTCGGCATTGACACGCGGACGCTTCTGGCGTCTGCCGGTATTCTGGGGCTGGTCATCGGTCTTGGCGCTCAGTCACTGGTATCGGATATCCTGGCGGGAATGTTCATCATTTTTGAAGGAGAATTCCGTGTGGGAGATATTGTCACCATAGGAGACTGGCGGGGTACCGTCGTGGAAATTGGAATTCGAACCACCAAAATTCAAGATGGCGGTCAGAATATAAAAATTATCAGCAACCGGGATGTCTGCGGCGTCATCAATATGACGAGAGATTATTCCTATGCATGGGTGGATCTGGGTATTGAATACGGCGAGTCTCTGGAACGGGTGGAAAACGTTCTGGAACAGGAATTCCCCAATATCAGACGTCGCCTGACGGGTATTATTGACGGACCCTTCTACAAAGGAGTTGTGGCGCTGGCAGACAACAGTGTCAATATCCGGGTTATGGTACTTTGTTCAGAAGCTGACCGCGGTCAGATGGAACGGGATCTGAACAGGGAGATGAAACTGATTTTCGACAAATATGAGATCAATGTTCCCTTCCCGCAGATTGTGGTCAATCAACCGGTGGAATTTAAAAAGGCAACGGAATGGGAAAAACGCAGGGCGGAAAAATTTGCAGCAGAACAGCGTGAACTGGCCGGCCGTCTTGTGGAAGACGACGAAGACGAACATTAGAGGAGGGATATACCATGGCACAGACTGCAAAGCTGGTAATCTGTGACAGCAGACGGAATATCAGCCAGGTACCGGTAAGTGAAGATACAGTTTATATCGGATGTCGGAAAAAGGGAGGGCCGGCAGAAGTGCAGATTAACTGTCCCTTTATGGGAGAGCTGCACGGGAAGCTGAGCCGTGAAGAAAATAAATACACGTACAAAGATCTGGGAACAGAGTACGGTACTTACTTTAACAATGATATCAAAATCGGAGGCCCTCTTACCGATGGGGAACATCATGTGAAACTGGAAGACGGTGATGTGCTGCGCGTGGATAATCCCCGGGACGGAAAGCGGAACAGGAAAGCTGCTGTCATCATATTCCGGGAGAAATTTGATCCGAAAGTGGAATGGAAAGCCCTTTCTCTGGCAGACAGAAGTCAGAATTATTATCTCAGCTGCCGTGAGGAGTCTGTCGGTGAGGAAATTCAGTCCAGGGAAGGAGAAGGGGAACTGCCCCGACGATATGCTTTTCTGACCTATGACGGCCAAAACTGGGCGGTGGACGAACACAATACAAAATTCGGAATCTATGTCAATGGAGAGCTGGTGGAAAAACACCGGGTTTTGAATTATCTGGATGTGGTGCGGATCGGACGGACCCTGTTCCTTTTTCTGGGCGACAGGCTGATGTATAATCACCATGAAGCGGCGGGGAATCGTCTGTCCATACATATTGAAGAGAGAAGCGTGTGGAATCTGTTTCGCAGACGAATGCTGCTCCAGGATATCAACCTCTCGGTAAATCCCGGGGAGATGGTTCTGGTATTAGGCGGCTCGGGCGCGGGTAAAACCACTTTCATCAATGCAGTGATGGGATATGAAAAAGCGCAGGGCACCATTTCCCTGGATGGAGTCGATGTTTATAAAAATTATAACCGGATGAAATATGAAATCGGTTTTGTTCCTCAGCAGGATTGGCTTAGAATGGATGACTCTGTTCTGGCCACATTGAGTAATGCAGCCGAACTGAAACTGCCCAAATCGGTCCCGGAGGAAGAGAGAAAGAAGAGAGTAGAGGAAGTGCTGGAAACGCTGGGGCTGGAAAGCGAAAAGAAATCGCTGGTATCCAAGCTGTCAGGCGGTCAGAGAAAACGACTCAGCATAGCGGTAGAATATATTGTCAATCCCAGTCTCTTTTTCCTGGATGAGCCGGACTCGGGACTGGACGGTGTTATGGCCCGCCACCTGATGGAATCACTCCGGACCATAGCAGATCAGGGGAAAACAGTGATAGTAATTACGCATTCCCCGGACCGGGTTATTGATCTGTTTGACAAGGTAATAGTACTTGCAAAAGATTCCGAGAAAAATGTGGGTCACCTGGCTTTCTACGGATCTCCGGGAGAGGCAAGACGCTTTTTCGAAGTGGATACCATGGAAGATGTGGTGCGGAAGATTAACCGTAAGGATGAAGGCGGAGAAGGTATGGCGGATTTCTACATAGAAAAATACCAGGAAACAGAGAGGAAAATGAGCGATGGAAACACAGAATACAGCCAGGCAGGGACGCCTGACGCAGATCAAAGTTTATGTGGGGAAATTCTTCCGGATATTTGCTAACGAAAAAAACTGGAAAACCATTCTTTTTGCGGTAGTCGTTGCCCTGATTCTGTCCTTTGTGCTGAAGGATTCTATGTTTGTTACGAAAGAAAGCACCCGCACCGGATTCTTTGCCATGGTATCAGCCTGTATCTGGATTGGCATTTTTAATTCCATTCAGGAGGTATGCAAAGAACGTCAGGTGATTAAAAGAGAGCACCGGACGGGACTGCACATTACTTCTTATATTGCTGCCCATATGATTTATCAGGGAGTAATCTGCCTGGCGCAGGCTCTGGTTATGACGGCTTTCTATGGGATTTTTCTCGATTTTCCCCGGGAAGGCCTTGTAACGGGTATTTTCTGTGTGGATTTTTTTATCAGCCTGTTTCTGGTTCTGTTTGCGGCGGATATGCTGGGCATTGCGGTGTCTTCTCTGGTAAAAACCACTACCGCAGCTATGACAGTGATGCCCTTCATTCTGATTGTACAGCTGATTTTTTCAGGCTCGATATTTCCCATTACGGGACAGGCGAAAATTATATCTGAGCTGACGATCAGTAAATGGGGACAGCGGGTTCTCTGTGTGGAAGCCAATTTAAATGAGCTTCCTTCGGAGATTCTGGACTCGGAGCTGGAAATGCTGGAAAGTATTGACAGTCTGCAGGAGCTGATGGCAGAGCTGCCAAAGGAGGATGTGGAAAAGATAAAAGCAGAAGGGTATGCCATGCTGCAGGAATTTGTTCATGACTATACCTGGCGGAATATCTACCGGTATGAAGCGCCTCTGGTTGTCCGCCGCTGGGGATATCTTCTGCTTTTTTCTCTGGCTTATGCCCTTGTGGCGGTGATCAGTCTGGAGTTTATTGACAGAGATAAGAGATAAGGGGAAACATGAAAAGAGATCATGAGCTGACAGAACGGGAAATTTTGCAGAAACAGCTGGAATATTCCAGAAAACAGGCACGCTGCAGCCGCATCACCTGTATTATGGCAGTGTTTATCGCGCTGACCATCCTGATATCAGTGACAGCAGCACTGCCATCGTTGATCCGGGCAGCGGATTCTATTGCCAAAGTATCGGATCAGCTGGAAGTACAGCTGGAGGATCTGGAAGAATTAAACGATATTCTGGAGACCCTGGGAAATGTCATCAGGCCTTTGCAGGAGCTTTTCGGACAGTAAGTCTTCACCATCGAAAAGGCCAAATGAATTGACAAGAACCGTTAATGGTGCTATAGTTATTTTTAATAAAAACGAATGAAAAGATAGAGGTTGCATGATTCATCAGTAATTCACCGGATGCTTCGGGAGCAGAGGAAGGTGTTGGAAAGGGGATCGTGCCGAAAGGATATAATGCCGGAGATTATGTTCTTGGGCATATGGTGAATAATCATATGACTGTCATCGCAGTGGATGGAGCGCTATCTGAAGCAGAACGTGTAGTGAGTGTTACTATATGAATCCTTTGGAGGCGGACGATACGTACGCCTCTTCTTTTCGTTTAATTTCAGGAGGAAACGAATATGGCAATTTTTAAAGGAGCCGGAGTAGCTCTGGTTACTCCCATGCATGAGGACCTGTCAATCAATTATGAAAAGCTGGACGAGCTTCTGGAAGAACAGATTGCAGCGGGAACGGATTCCATCATTATCTGCGGAACAACGGGAGAATCCGCCACACTCTCTGAAAAGGAGCATCTGGAAGCCATCAAATTTACCGTTGAGAGAGTAAAGGGAAGGATTCCGGTTATTGCGGGAACAGGTTCAAATTCCACTTATACGGCGGTGGAAATGTCAAAAGAAGCAGCTGAAAGCGGAGCGGATGGTCTGCTGGTTGTTACGCCATACTATAACAAGGGAACACAGAACGGTCTGATTAAACATTATACGACTATTGCCAACGCGGTGGACAAACCGATTATCATGTATAATGTTCCCAGCAGAACGGGATGTAATCTGCTTCCTCCCACAGTGGCGGCGCTTTTTGAATCTGTAGATAATATTGTGGGAATTAAAGAGGCAACCGGAAACATTTCCCAGGTTGCAAAGGTAATGGAACTGACGGACGGCAAGATTGATCTCTATTCGGGAAATGATGATCAGATCGTGCCTCTTCTGTCGCTGGGGGGAATCGGTGTTATCTCCGTTCTTTCCAATGTGGCTCCGAAGGAGTCCCATGATATCGTAATGAAATTCCTGGAAGGGGATATTGCCGGAAGCCGTCAGCTGCAGTTAAAAGCTCTGGAACTGATTGACGCGCTGTTCTGCGAAGTGAATCCGATTCCGGTGAAGGCAGCTCTGAATCTGATGGGAAAAGAAGTGGGATCTTTAAGAGGGCCGCTGACAGAGATGGAGCCTCAGAACCAGGAACGTCTAGCCAAAGCTATGAAAGATTTTGGAATTCAGGTTGTAAAATAGGAGGGAAAATCATGGTCAGAATTATTATGCATGGCTGCAACGGCCATATGGGACAGGTGATTTCCCAACTGGTAAGAGAAGATGAAAATGCTGAGATTGTAGCTGGAATTGATATTGCAGATACCAGGGACAACGGATATCCGGTATTTACTGATCCGGAAAAATGTGATGTGGAGGCAGATGCAGTCATTGACTTTTCCACTGCGGCGGCGGTGGATGCCATTCTGGATTACTGTGTGAAACGTAAATGTCCCATCGTTCTGTGTACAACAGGTCTGTCAGAAGAACAGCTGAAAAAAGTGGAAGAAGCGGCAAAGGAAACGGCAGTTCTGAAGTCTGCCAATATGTCCATGGGAATCAATCTGCTTATGAAACTTCTTCAGGATGCCGCCAAAGTGCTGGCTCCGGCAGGATTCGACATGGAGATTGTAGAGCGTCATCACAGATTAAAGGTGGATGCGCCCAGCGGAACTGCGCTGGCTCTGGCTGACAGCTTAAATGAAGCGCTGGATAACAAATATGAGTATAAATTTGACAGAAGTCAGGAGCGCAAAAAAAGGGATGCCTCAGAGATCGGAATATCGGCTGTCAGGGGAGGAACCATTGTGGGAGATCATGAGGTGATCTTTGCCGGCGCTGATGAAGTGATTGAATTTAAACATACCGCCTATTCCAAGGCCATCTTCGGAAAAGGAGCGGTTCAGGCCGCTAAATTTTTAAAAGGAAAAGGTCCCGGACGGTATGATATGAGTGATGTAATTGCGGATGCGTAAAATTTCATGTGGTTTTGTATAAATTCCGACAGATACGTGTATATTAATATCATCGAAATCTGAAAAGAGAAAAGGAGACGATATTATGAAAGCTATGAAAAAGTGGATGTTGGGATTTGTGCTGACTGCTGCGGTATGTTTCATGGCAGGGTGCGGCGACAATGCTGCGACTGACAATAACACCAACAATGAGCAGGAAAATGTGGATGACGGGAATGAGAATGACGATATGAATGACGGAAACGTCAATGATGTCACCAACGGCACCAATGACAGAGACTCAGCCGATGATAATGATAATATCGTAGAGGATGCCGGAAAAGGAATCGAAGATCTGGGGGAAGGCGTAGAAGATCTGGGACAGGATGCGGAAGATGACGCAAGAGATGATACGTCCGATGACGGGAATGAGAATGACGCCGGCAGCACCACAGAGAATACAGAAAAAAATCCGTAAGAATCAAAGAAATGACAGCGCCGCCATTGCCAGTGACAATGGCGGCGTTTTTTATGAACAGCAGGAGGAGAATATGCGTTTTCGGCCATGCATAGATATACATAACGGAAAAGTAAAACAGATTGTGGGAGGAAGCCTGAAGGATGATTCCGATCAGGCCAGAGAGAATTTTGTGTCAGAGCAGGACGCGGCTTTTTACGCCAGGCTGTATCGGAATCAGGGAATTCGGGGCGGTCATGTGATTTTGCTGAATCCGGCAGGATCTTCCTATTATCATGCGACGAAGGAGCAGGCACTAAAGGCGTTGTCGGCTTATCCGGGCGGTCTTCAGGTCGGCGGTGGAATAAATGATGAAAATGCTGAAGAGTTTCTGGATGCGGGGGCCAGTCATGTAATTGTGACCTCTTATGTTTTTAAAAATGGAAAAATTGCCTGGGAAAACCTCAGAAAAGTGATTCAGGCTGTGGGAAAAGAAAGACTTGTATTGGATCTCAGCTGCCGCAGGCGGGAGGGAGAGTATTATATTGTGACGGATCGCTGGCAGAAATTTACAGATGTAACAGTAACACCGTCACTTTTGAATGAACTGTCCTCCATGTGTGACGAATTCCTTATTCATGCGGTGGATGTAGAGGGGAAAGCCTCCGGTGTGGATGCAGATCTGGTGAGAATTCTGCAAAAACACAGAGGAAATCCGATCACTTATGCCGGAGGGGTGGGAACTTATGAAGATCTGCAGGTGCTTCGGGAAGCGGGCGGCAACAGAATTGACGTTACGGTAGGGAGCGCCCTTGATTTATTCGGCGGCCCGCTGAGATACGAACGTATATTGGAGATGTGCGGGAAATAATATTACATTTGATGTAGATTTTACCTGGATTACATGTTTCTTCTCCGGATATTGTGTAAAATATGAAAGGAATATTATTTAACTGGTTTTTCCATACAGAGATTGTAAAACGGCAGGAAGACGGATCAGACCGTCCGGAAGGAAGAGAGTGAGTAATGAGTAGAAAATCTACAGGTAATAGTTTGTTGTTTGAAATCCGTTCAAGGTATAAGGAATTAAGGCCTTCAGAGCAGAAGACAGCGGATGTCATACTGGAAAACGGCAGAGAAGTCATTGACTGGTCCATAGAAGAGCTGGCCCGGACAGCGAAAGTAAGCCAGCCTACGATTATCCGATTTGCGAAGGCCATGGGGCTGAAGGGATATCGGGACCTGAAGAACAGGATGGTGGAAGAATATGCGAAGAATGATGGTTCCGCTCTGGCCGAGAATATACTGGATTATCCCATAAGAAAAGAAGACAAACTGGTGGAGATTCCGGCCAAGGTGATTAAAACCAATATCCGACATCTGGAAGAGGTTTTAAAAGCGGTGTCTACTTATGAGTATGTGAGGGCCATAGAGGCGCTGGAAAAAGCGGAAAATATTTCTGTCTATGCGGTTGAGAATTCCTCATGTACAGCCGAGGATTTTGCCACGAAAATGACTTATATTGGAAAACAGGTGTATTTTAACAAAGATGGTTATATGCAGAAGGTCAATGCGAAAAACCTGACTTCCAGAGATGTTGCTATCGGAATTTCCCATACGGGCAAATCGAAGCATACGGTGGAAGCTCTGAAATGTGCCAAAGAATCGGGGGCGGTAACTATCTCCATTACCAATTATGAACAGACGGTAATCAACAAATATGCGGACATTGTACTGTGCACGGAGAATTCCCAGTATATGTACGGCAACGCCATCTTTTCCAGAAGCGCACAGATTTCTATTGTGGATATGCTTTATCTGGGAGTATTTCTTACTAATTATGATTATTATGCAGACAGACTCAATAAAAGCTGGAGTAATATTCAGGATCTTATTTATGAAAAAGAAGATATCATCAGATAAAATGTAGAGAAACTACATGAAGAAAATCACAGGAAAGAAATTTTTTTAAAAAGAATTTACTTTCCTGTGATTTTTTTTACGCGCAATCTTTTTTATAGTAAGTATGCAGCGAATGAGGCAGAAAAGAAAATGAAAAAGGAGATTATTTATGAAGAAAAAAGTATGTGCGGCATTTCTTGCGGTTCTGGCACTGACGGCATTTGCAGGGTGCGGGGGATCCAGGGGAAACAGTGAAGCAGAGGCAGCGACAACAGATACCCGGGCTGTTGCAGAAGAAAGCGATCAGGGGGATGAAAAGGCCACATCCGGCGAAATTACCGTATACACTGCTCTGGAGGATGAACAGGTAACCGATTACCTGGCAAAATTTAATGAGACTTATCCGAATATAAAAGTAAATGTTGTCAGAGAATCCACAGGAATTATTACAGCAAAGCTGATTGCTGAAAAAGATAACCCGCAGGCGGATCTGGTCTGGGGCACAGCGGCATCTTCCATGATGGTTCTGGACGATATGAACGCGCTGAAACCCTATGAGCCGGAAGGATGCGACAGAATCCTGCCGCAGTTTAAGTCAGATAAAGAAGTGCCTACCTGGGTGGGAATTGACGCATGGGAGACCGCCTTTGTGGTAAATACAGAGGAACTGGAAAAACTGGGAATGACGGCCGATGAGATCACTTCATATGAAGATTTGCTGGATCCCAGACTGAAAGGCCACATTGTTATGTCGAATCCGAATTCCTCCGGTACAGGGTTTTTGACAGTGTCCGCGATCCTTCAGTTAAAGGGGACAGATTCTCAGGAAGGCTGGGATTATCTGGATCAGCTTCATGAAAATATTGCCCAGTACGTACATTCCGGTTCCAAACCTGCCAAGATGGCGGCGTCCGGTGAATGTGCCGTGGGCATCAGCTTCGGATACGCAGGAATCAGCCAGAAAGAAAAAGGGGCTCCGGTAGAGGTTATTTTTCCTGAAGAAGGTTCCGGCTGGGATCTGGAAGCAAATGCGCTGATTGATAAAGAAGAGATTAATCCGGCAGCATATACCTTCCTTGACTGGGCGATTTCCGATGAAGCAATGGATCTGTACAGAGTAAATTACCCCATTGTAACGGTGGAAAATACGGGAGAATACGAAGGTTATGAAGGAAATCCTCTGGATCAGCTGATTGAAAATGATTTCTCCTGGGCAGCTGAAAACCGGGAAGATATCTTGAATCAATGGATGGAGAAGTATGACAGCAAGTCTGAAGCAGAATCATAGAAAGGGGTCAGAGAATGGCATTTTTATCTGTTAAAAATATTGTCAAACACTTTGATACGCAGACCGCGCTGAAGGATGTCAGTGTGGATATTGAAAAGGGAGAGCTGGTAAGCATTCTGGGCCCTTCCGGATGCGGGAAAACCACATTGCTGCGTATTATTGCGGGGCTGGAGACAGCGGATTCGGGACAGGTATTTATTGACGGCAGAGACTGCACTTCTCTGCCTCCCGCAAAAAGAAATTTCGGTATCGTTTTTCAGTCTTATGCCCTGTTTCCGCATATGACAGTGGAGCAGAATATTCTGTTCGGACTGAATCAGCAGAAGCATTTATCGAAGGAAGAGAGAAAATCCAGATGCAGGGAAGTTCTGGAAATGGTGGATCTTTATGATCAGAGAAAGAAGTATCCTTCACAGATGTCAGGCGGACAGCAGCAGAGAGTGGCGCTGGCCAGAGCAATTTCCCTGAAACCTGCATTTCTGCTGCTGGATGAGCCGCTGTCTGCTCTGGACGCCAAGGTGAGGGTAAAACTGCGTTCAGAAATATGCAAGATTCAGAAAAAACTGGGAATTACCACTATTATGGTAACCCATGATCAGGAAGAAGCCCTTACTATGGCAGACAAAATCGTAGTTATGAACAATGCTGTGGTGGAACAGATCGGAAAACCAAAGGAAATCTACGATGCCCCCAGAACCGCTTTTGTGGCGAATTTCATCGGCACCATGAATTTATATGAAAGAGATCAGAAAATTTATGGGGTGCGTCCGGAAATCATAGAAATTACCAAGACAGGAAGAATCCGGGAACTGGAAAGCTGGAAAGGCGTTATTGAAGAAGTGGAGTTCAGGGGAGCTCTGACCCGTATATACGGAAAACTGGATGATACGCAGGAAACCATATGCGCGGATATCGATTCGGCCAGGGTCAGCGGGCTGGTGCTTCATGAAAAGGATGATGTGTTTTTTAATATTCCCAAATCGGGGATTATCTGTTATCCCACAGCAGAAGTGCAGGAAAGGGATTTCGGATGAAAAAGAAACAATGGAAACTGCAGATCAGTCCTGCCAATATAACCATACTTATTATGACCCTGGTATTTGTGGTCATTCTGATTTGCCCGCTGTTCTCGTTGTTTTCCAAAGCATTTCTGGATGCATCCGGAAAATTTGTGGGACTGGAAAACTATATGGAATATTTTTCGACGCCTTCATTGTCTGTGTCTGTTAAAAACACACTGACGGTGTCCTGTGTGGCGGCGGTTTTCGGAACGCTTCTGGGCTTTCTGTATGCGTACGGGCTGACCAGAACAAATATGAAAGGTAAAACATTTTTCCGTTATATGGCCATGATTCCGATCTTTCTGCCGACGGTCGTTCACGGACTGGGGCTGGTATATCTTTTCGGAAACCAGGGAGTTATCACCGGTCTGGGCTGGGATATTGGTCTGTATGGGAAAACGGGCATTATATTATCTGAAATTATATACACTTTTCCCCAGGCATTCCTGATGTTTTACATTGCGCTGAATTATGCCGACGGCCGTCTGTATGAAGCTGCCGACAGCATGGGATGCAGTTCCATGAAAAAGTTCAGCCATATTACGATTCCGTCCGTGCGGTATACGCTGATTAACAGTCTTTTTGTCTGTTTTACTCTGGCTTTTACAGATTTTGGCGCACCCAAGGTTCTGGGCGGCAGCTATAATGTACTGGCTACGGATATATACGAACAGGTGGCGGGACAGTTTAATATGAATATGGGAGCTGTGGTGGGGACGCTTCTTCTGATTCCGGCGGTATTAAGCTTCGGTGTGGACAGAATGACAGCCAGAAAAAACAATGAAGGAATCAGTTCCAAAGCTCAGATCCTGAAGATCAAAAAAAGCAGGGCGAGAGACGGGATTTTTTATGTGATATGCGGCGGAATCACACTTTGTCTGCTCAGTATTGTGGCGGTTCTGATCATGGGAGCATTTACGAAATACTATCCCTATGATATGGGATTTACGCTGGAAAATTTCCATTTCAATCCGTCCACCGGGGGCATTCAGAGTTATATGAATTCGATAAAGATGAGTGTGGTTACGGCCATATTCGGAACGCTTTTTGTTTTTGTCTATGCCTATTTTATAGAAAGAGGAAAATGCCGGTCTGTTTTTAAAAATGCCGGAAAAGTGCTCTCTTCTCTGCCCCTGGCTCTTCCGGGGATGGTCATAGGACTAAGCTTTATCTTTTTCTTTAACCAGAAAAGCAATCCCTTTAATTTTATATACGGAACGATCATCATACTGGTTTTGGCCAATATCGTACATTTTTATTCGGTTCCTTTTGTGACGGCCAGCAGTGCGCTGAAAAAACTGGACAGAGAATATGAAAACGTGGCGGAGAGCCTGAAAGTGCCGGGGTGGAAAACATTCTGCAGGGTGGTCATGCCTTTATCGCTGCCGGCGGTTCTGGAAATATTCATGTATTACTTCATGAATTCCATGGTAACGGTGTCAGCAGTGGTGTTCCTGTACAGCGCGCAGTTTAAAATCGCTTCCATTGCCATCACTCATATGGAGGAAGCGGGAGATATTGCGCAGGCAGCGGCAATGAGTCTTTTGATTCTTCTGATTAATATTGCAGTCAGAGGAATCTATGAACTATGCGTTCATCTGATAAAGAAAAAACAGAAATATGGAGGAAATGAACAATGAAAGTATTTTGTCTGGGAGCAGCAGGACGTATCAGCCGGGAGTCAGCACTGGATCTGGTGCAGTATTCCGAATTCGATAAGATTGTAATCGGAGATTACAATTATGAAGAAGCGTGCAATGTGGCAAAATGGCTGAACGATGACAGAGTGGATGTTGTTAAAATTGATGTGACTAAAGTGGATGAGGCCGCCGAGATGATGCGCGGGTATGATGTTGTCATGGACGGAACTCAGATTACATTAAACGGCCTTTCCACAGAATGTATCGCGAAAGCAGGATGCAGCGGTGTGAACCTGAACGGTTTCGGCGAAGAGAATCAGTGGGATGATCTGTTTAAAAAAGCGGGAAAAACCTGTGTTCCCGGATTCGGCATGACACCCGGAACAACACAGATGATGGCTATGCATCTGGCCAATCAGCTGGATACCGTAGAGGAGATTTACGTTTCACACGGCGCCTTCAGACCCTTTGCCTTCTCAAAATCCATTACAGAGACTACGACTTATGAATATGATCCTAACCTGGAAAGCCGGGTAGTATATGAGGATGGAAAATTTATTCAGGTTCCGCCCTTCGCACGTCCGAGGGAGGTGGAACTTCCCCAGCCCTATGGGAAGACGGTGCAGTATATTATTCCTCATTCCGAAACAGTAACACTGGCCAAAGCCCTGAAAGATAAAGGGGTTCGTCTGATTGAAGTAAGAGGAACGTGGCCGAAACAGAACATGACTCTGGTAAGAGGATTATATGATTACGGTATTCTGAAAAACCCGGCGGTTAAAGTGGGAGACACAGAAAAAGGTCTGATGAGCATCATCGGTGATTATCTGGTGGAAAGCGAGCAGGGAAAAACAACGGAACTGTACGGTTACGCGCTGCATGTGGAGGTCATTGGATATAAAGACGGTGTGAAAAAGCAGGGGATTATTTATCATACTCATCCTGCTTCGGACGGAAGCGTGGAAGGATGGGAAGGTCTGCGGGCTTATACCAGAAATGTTGGAATTCCTCTTGCCATTGCAGCAGAACAGATCGCGAAAGGCAATGTGAAAGGGACGGGCATTCTGATTCCTGAGGAGGCCTTTGATCCGGAGCTGATCTTTGCGGAACTGGAGAAACGCGGCATTTACATGCACGAAAAATGGAATAATATGGATTAAAAAACGTTCCCCGGAATTTTTGTTCCGGGGAATTTTCTGTTCCGGGTTAAAGGAAATTTCATTGCGAATCTTCCCATTACGTATTATAATAAAGTTAATTACAATCCGTGTAAACGGATTGTAAAATTGAAGCAAAAGGGAGTGGACATCATGAAATTTATTATCAGTGGAAAAAATATCGAGATTACGGATGGGTTAAGGGCAGCGATTCAGGACAAGCTTGGCAAACTGGAGCGGTACTTTACTCCGGAAACAGACATTATTGTAACGCTGAGTGTCGAAAAAGAACGGCAGAAAATTGAAGTAACGATCCCGGTAAAAGGAAATATTATCCGCTCTGAGCAGGTGAGCAATGATATGTATGTGTCCATCGATCTGGTAGAGGAAGTCATCGAGCGGCAGTTGAGAAAATACAAGAATAAAATCGTGGATAAGCATCAGGACGGCGGCAATCTTCAGAAAGCATTTATTGAGAAAGAGGTTCCGGAAGATGATGAAGTGAAGATTATCCGGACAAAGAAATTCGGCATTAAGCCTATGTATCCGGAAGATGCCTGCGTGCAGATGGAGCTTCTGGGGCATAACTTCTTTGTGTTCTGCAATGCAGAAACTGAAGAAGTCAACGTGGTTTATAAAAGGAAAGGCAATACGTACGGTTTAATTGAACCGGAATTCTAGCAGAGGGAAAAAACGGAAATAATGATGGGGATGTGATTTATCGGGGGCTGTCGCGCAAAAGGTGGTGTGACAGCCCTCTTTATGGAACAGTTTCAGTGTGTGTTTGATAAAAGGGGAGAAAAAGATGACGAAAAGAAAGAAAGTACTGCTGATTATTTTAATTGCTTTTGTTGTGTTGCTTGCAGGAACTTATATAGGAATGGCCGTTTATTTCCGTCAGCATTTCTATTCCAATTCTGTAATAAACGGAATTGACTGTTCCCGGATGACGGCAGAAGAAGTCAAAGAGAGACTGAAACAACAGGTGGACGAATATCAGCTGACTATAACAGGAAGGGGAGATTCCAGTGAAACGCTGACGGCCGGGGATCTTCAGCTTGTTTATAAAGATGACGGAGAAGTGGAACAGCTTCTGAAAGAGCAGAATTCCTGGCTTTGGTGTATAGAAGCTTTCCGGGAGCATACATACCGGCAGAGCCTTTCCATGGAGATATCGGACGAGGCGGTCGGGAAGGCGGTGGACAGTCTTACCATGATGCAGGAGGAAAATATGACGGCGCCGCAGGACGCGACCATTACAACTGAGGGAAGCGACTTTGTCATTGTACCGGAAACAGCGGGAACTCAGCTGAACCGCGATAAAGTGATCCAGGCGGTAAAGGACGCGCTGTCCTCCGGCGAGACCACTCTGGATCTGGACGAGGCGGACTGCTATGAGAAACCGGCGGTTACTCAGAAGGATGCTTCTTTGCAGGAAAGACTGCAGAATCTGAATCAGATGGTGTCCGCCAGCCTGACCATTGATTTCGGCAGCGGCCGGGTGGAAACAGTGGATAGAAATCTTCTGGTTCAGTGGATTACCCAGGATGAATCGGGAAATGATGTGTTTGATTCGGCCAAAGTGACGGAATACGTGCAGCAGCTGGCGGACACCTATGATACCGTTGGAAAACATACCTTTACTACAACGGGAGGAGAGACAGTGACTTTAAGTGCCGGAGACTACGGCTGGGAGATGGATGTGGCCACTACATCTGCCAATCTGCTGGCAGCCATACAGGAACAGCAGCAGGGGGAATTTGAGGTTACTTATACCAGCTCTGCCAGGAGCAGAGATGAAAATGATATCGGAAATTCCTACATTGAGATTTCCATCGATCAGCAGACGGTATGGTGCTACGTGGACGGAAAACTGGTGGTCGAGACACCGGTGGTAACCGGCTGTGTCAATAATGGAACGGAAACTCCCAGAGGGGGAGTGTGGAAGGTGAAAACCAGGAAATCTCCTTACACGATGAAAGGTAAACCGGATGAAAATGGGGAACCTTCTTATGTGGAAGAAGTAACGTACTGGGTGCCCTACAGTGAAGATTTTACCGTAGGTCTGCATGATCTTTCCTCCCGGACAGCGTTCGGAGGGGATATCTATATCACCAATGGTTCCCATGGCTGTGTTAATATTCCGCTGGATGCCATGGAACAGATTTATAACGCGGTATCTTACGGATTTCCGGTTATTGTATATTAATAA
>JBMNRA010000041.1:0-27705 GCA_050944415.1 Ruminococcus sp. | reverse complement strand
TCCCTGGATATACAGCTAAGAAGGTAATCTGGTTTAATGCACACCTAGGAAATATATAAATGATGAAACGCAAAGGGATACTTCTATATTTTTTCAACTTAAAGTATCTTGACGCTATCTAAGTATGTTTTGAAATTGAAAATTATAAAGAATGATGGTATGATAATTCATATCATTTTTGGAGAGGTAATACAGTATGAGGTGTCCTTTTTGTAATCAGGATAATACAAGGGTTGTGGATTCAAGACCGGTGGAGGACAGCAATGCCATTCGGAGAAGAAGAATGTGTGATGCCTGTGGGAAACGGTTTACGACTTATGAAAAGATTGAGACTATTCCACTGATTGTAATTAAAAAAGATCAGAACAGGGAACAATATGACCGTTCAAAAATTGAGGCGGGGGTTTTAAGAGCCTGCCATAAACGACCCATTCCTGCAGAGAAAATTACAGAGCTGGTGGATTCGGTAGAGACGGAGGTCTTCAATATGGAAGTCAGGGAAATTCCCAGCAGTGTGATCGGAGAACTGGTTATGGATCGGCTGAAGGATCTGGAGGCAGTGGCTTATGTCAGGTTTGCTTCCGTGTACCGGGAATTCAAAGATGTTAATACCTTTATGGACGAACTGAAAAAGATATTGAAGTAGTTGCCCTTTGACGGGCCATGTGATATAATTCACATATTGTAGATTGACGCTTTAAAACGATAAAGCGGAAAATGCAGAAGAAAGGAAGGAAACAATGAAAAACAAAACAGTAAAGAAAATTCTGGCAGCAGCGCTCTCTGTTGTTATGGTATCCTCCATGCTGGCAGGCTGCGGTTCTCAGGAATCAGAAGAGCAGTCTTCAGAATCCACGGCGGAGGAGACGCCGGCAGATGAAGCGGATGCGGAAGAAAGCGGCGATGCTGGCAAAGATGTGTATAAGATCGGTGTGATCCAGTATATTCAGCATGACGCGCTGGATGCCAGCAATGAAGGATTTTTTGCGGCGCTGGATGAGATGGGGATTCCCTATCAGGTGGATCAGCAGAATGCGGCGGGTGAAACGGCTTCCTGTCAGACCATTTCCCAGACGCTGGTTAATAATCAGAACGATCTGATTTTTGCAATTGGAACTCCGGCAGCCCAGGCGGTGGCAGGTGTTACCTCTGATATTCCCATCGTCTTGACAGCGGTGACAGATCCGGCTGCATCCGGTCTGGTGGAATCCAATGATGCTCCGGGCGGCAATGTGACAGGTACATCCGATCTGACGCCAGTGGCAGATCAGATTGATCTTCTGAAAAAGATTCTTCCGGATGCACAGAAAGTAGGAATTCTTTACTGCTCAGCGGAATCCAATTCAGAAATTCAGGCGTCCATGGCGCGGGAAGCGTGTGAGAAGCTGGGAATGGAGACAGAGGACTATACTGTATCCTCTTCCAATGAGATACAGACAGTAGTGGAGTCTGCTATTGGCAAAGTGGATGCCCTCTATGCACCGACAGATAACGTAATCGCGGTGGGCATGGCAACAGTGGGAATGGTCGCCAATGAAAACGGCATACCGGTAATCTGCGGAGAAAGCGGCATGGTAGATGAAGGGGGCCTGGCAACCTACGGTATTGACTATTATGAATTGGGATATATGGCAGGCCAGATGGCGGCGGAGATTCTGGTTGACGGAAAGAATCCGGCAGATATGCCTATTGAATATCTGGATGCTGACAAATGTGAACTTGCAGTTAATGAGGAGACTGCAGAGGCACTGCAGATTGATCTGTCCTCAATTGAAGAGTAAAGAAAAAACAACTCCGATAAGAAAGCCAAGGGAGCATTACTGCTCCCTTGGTATTTCTGTACGGCAGTTTAGGAGGAAATAAAATGAGTGGGTTTTTACTTTCGATGCAGGGTGCGGTTTCCCAGGGAATCCTGTGGGGGATTATGGTACTGGGGGTGTATATCACTTATAAAATTCTGAATATCGCCGATCTGACTGTGGATGGAAGTTTTGCGCTGGGAGGATGTGTCTGTGCAACTCTGATTGTATCAGGGGGATGGAACCCTGTGGCTGCACTGATAATTTCCCTGGCTGCCGGACTGCTGGCGGGAGCGGTGACCGGATTTTTACATACAGTTTTTGAAATACCGGCTATTCTGGCGGGAATTCTGACACAGATTTCCCTGTGGTCCATTAATCTGAGAATAATGGGAGGAAAAAGTAATATTCCTCTTTTGAAATCTGATACGGTTTTTTCCTGGATTGTCGATACGACGGGACTTTCCCAGGCTGTGGTAAGTCTTATTATCGGCATCATTGTAGCCATTGCGCTGATTGCATTTCTGTACTGGTTTTTTGGAACTGAGCTGGGAGCGGCACTGAGGGCTACAGGTGACAATGAGGATATGATCCGTGCGCTGGGTGTAAATATAAAAAAGACGAAGATGCTTGCCCTGATGATCAGCAACGGTCTGGTGGCGCTCTCGGGCGGTCTGGTATGTCAGAGTCAGAAATACGGAGACATTAACAACGGTACAGGAGCTATCGTTATCGGTCTGGCGGCTATCGTTATTGGCGATGTTCTTCTGGGAAAGCTTCGTTCTTTCGGCAGCAAACTGACTTCCGCGGTGGTTGGCTCTGTTGTATATTTTCTGATCCGGGCCATTGTATTACAGCTGGGTATGGACGCCAATGATATGAAACTGCTGTCTGCAGTTATTGTGGCATTGGCTCTGTGTATTCCCGTTGCCGTTGATAAATGGAAGCTGAGACGTTCCTATATGGAAGGAGGAAAATAAAAGATGCTGAAGCTGATTGGTGTACAGAAAACCTTTAATAAAGGAACGATTAATGAAAAACAGGCTCTGACCGGGATAGATCTCCACCTGCGTGAGGGAGATTTTGTGACAATCATCGGCGGGAACGGTGCGGGCAAATCGACCATGCTGAATATGATTGCCGGAGTATATCCCATAGATGCCGGGAAGATCATTCTGGACGGAGAGGATATTTCCAGAAGTCCCGAACATAAAAGAGCCCGGTTCCTGGGACGGGTATTCCAGGATCCCATGAAAGGAACGGCGGCTACTATGGAAATAGAGGAAAATCTGGCTCTGGCCTATAGGAGAGGACAGAAGAGAGGCCTGCGGTGGGGAATTACCAAGGCGGAGAAGCAGCGTTACCACGATGAGCTGAAGACACTGGGCCTGGGCCTGGAAGACCGGATGACTTCCAAGGTAGGACTGCTTTCAGGAGGGCAGCGTCAGGCGCTGACGCTGCTGATGGCATCCCTTCAGAAACCCAAACTTCTGCTTCTGGACGAGCACACGGCGGCTCTCGACCCCAAAACCGCAGCAAAGGTGCTGGAACTTACAGAGGAGATTATCAGTGAACATCATCTGACAGCGATGATGGTTACTCATAATATGAAAGATGCCATCCGGCTGGGCAACCGTTTGATTATGATGCATGAGGGACGGATTATCTATAATGTCAGCGGAGAAGAGAAAAAGCAGCTGCAGGTAGAGGATCTTCTGGAGAAATTCGGACAGGCCAGCGGCGGCGAGTTTGCCAATGACCGGATGATGCTGGCATAAATGAAATCAGAATAAAAAATTATTGACATATGCCGAAAATAAGCGTACAGTATAGTTATAAATGGCATATGTCAGAAAAGGAGTGAGTTCCGTGCCCAGACCCTGTAAAAGACGGCGTATTTGTGAAATGCCGAAACACAGCAGTTTTGCACCGATTGGTGAAAGTATCAAGAATCGTCCGGTGATCCGTCTGGCTGTAGATGAATATGAGACGATTCGGCTGATTGATCTGGAAAACCTGAATCAGGAAGAATGTGCGAAGCGGATGGGTGTGGCCAGAACCACTGTGCAGGCTATCTACAATTCCGCCAGGAAAAAACTGGCCATGTGTCTGGTGGAGGGGAAAGAGCTGCGGGTGGACGGCGGAGATTACGTACTCTGCGAAGGAGAACTGACAGGATGCCACTGCAGGCATTGCCATGCCGGCAGAAATAATCAAAACAGTTTTGGAGGCGATAGCAGTGAAAGTAGCAGTAACCTATGAAGAGGGAGAAGTATTTCAGCATTTCGGTCATACGCAGCAGTTTAAAGTGTACGAGACGGATGGAAACAAAGTGATATCCTCGGAAGTTGTGGATGCAGGGGGCAGCGGCCATGGCGCGCTGGCAGGATTTCTTTCTGGTCTGCAGGTGGATACGCTGATTTGCGGAGGAATCGGACAGGGCGCAAAAGATGCTCTGGCAGAGGCGGGGATTACTCTCTGCGGCGGCGTTTCCGGCAGCGCGGATGAAGCGGTTCAGGCGCTGCTGGCAGGAAATCTTTCCTATAATTCGAATGTGACTTGCAGTCATCATGAACATGAGCATCATGGAAATTGTGCTGACGGCGGGTGCGGCAGCGGACATTGTGGGCACTGAATAACAGATTGTTATATCAGTGTCAGAAGGAGACAGCGGAAACAGATGTTTCTGCCGTCTCTTTTTTGTTGAGAAAAAAGAGGTATAACAAAATGGAATACTTGGGCAAATGAATGGACTTTAATGCAAAAACGAGGTATAATCTTCAACGGAATGAAATATAATTATTTTTTATACCATACAAGTTCCGGAAGGATTAATAGAGAAACCGGTGAAAATCCGGTACGATCCCGTCACTGTAATAGGGAGCGGTTCCCATGAATGCCACTGGAGAAGTCATCCGGGAAGGCGGCGGACTGCAAGGAACTTAAGTCAGGAGAACTGCTTGTATGGGGCTATGGTTCTTACGGTAGATGAGAAGCGTACGTTTTTGTATGTCGGCAGCCGTAGTGGCTGCTTTTTTGTTGTGAGAAACTTTGGAGAAATACCAGGAGGAAAACATTTTGAAAAGAAAACAGTTGTTGAAAAGACTGCTTCAGATTGTGATCGTACTGTTTGGAATCAGTTTTTTGACTTTCGGATTGATGTATATGGCGCCCGGTGATCCTGTACAGGCCATGTACGCTGCCAGCGGGTCGATTCCCAGTGAGGAGATAATGGATCAGACCAGGGAAGCTCTGGGATTGAATGAACCTTTCCTGGTTCAGTATGCCAACTGGCTGCTGAACTGTCTCCACGGGGATTTTGGTACTTCCTATTCCTACAGCAGGCCGGTAACGGAACTGATGCTGCAAAGATTGTGGCCAACTCTGCAGCTGGCGCTGTCCTCCCTGGTTATTATGCTGGTGGTGGCTGTTCCGCTGGGAATTCTCTCGGCGGTGCACAAGGGGGGGATCGCTGATTATATTGTCAGGGGTTATACGTTCCTGGGAGTTTCCATGCCCAACTTCTGGGTAGGGCTTATCCTGCTGTATGTATTTGCAGTAAAGCTGGAGCTGCTTCCGGTGGTGTCATCGGGTCAGGGATTTTCCAGAATGATTCTTCCGGCCGTGACGCTGGCTTTTGCCATGGCTGCCAAATATACCCGGCAGGTTCGGACGGCTTTTCTGGAGGAGCTGAACCAGGACTATGTGATCGGAGCTCGGTGCAGGGGAATTAAAGAGAGTGTGATTCTCTGGCGTCATGTTCTGCCAAACTCCATTTTGCCTCTGATCACCCTGTTGGGGCTGTCACTGGGCTCTCTGCTGGGAGGTACCGCAGTGGTTGAAGTTATTTTCTCTTATCCGGGACTGGGGAATCTGGCGGTGGACGCTATTACATCCATGGATTACTCGCTGATACAGGGATATGTGTTGTGGATCGCACTGATATATATGGTACTGAACCTCCTGGTAGATGTATCCTATAATCGTCTGGATCCCAGAATCAAGGAGGAAGGAGGCAAAGCGGAAATATGAAAAAAGCAGCAGCGTTTATTAAGAAATATCCGGCTTTTACCGTCTTTCTGATTCTGGCTGTGTGCGTGATTGCGGTAGCCGTTTTCGCCCCTTTTATCGCTACCCATGATCCCTATGAGGCCGTACTCAGCGATGCGGTGCAGCCGCCCAGCGCGGAACATTGGTTTGGCACAGACCGCATGGGAAGAGATCTGTTTTCCAGGGTGATTTACGGCGCGAGAGCGTCCCTTGCGTCTGCTCTTTCATTGGTCTGTATCATTGTGGCGGCGGGAACTTTTCTGGGAATCATAGCGGGATATTTCGGAGGTATCCTGGATGCGGTGATTATGCGCGTTTCAGATATGATGATCTCTTTTCCGGGGATGGTACTGGCCATTGCGGTGGCCGGCATTCTGGGAGCCAATGTGACAAACGCGGTGATTGCCATCTCCATTGTAAGCTGGACCAAGTACGCCAGACTTGCCAGAAGTCTGGTACTGAAGATCAGAAACCGGGATTATATAGCGGCAGCCAGGGTAACTGGTTCCAAAAATTCTCATATACTCTGGGGATATATGCTGCCTAATGCACTGCCGACGATCCTTATCACCGGCGCGACGGATATCGGCAGCATGATACTGGAGATTGCCGGACTATCTTTTCTGGGATTCGGCGCTCAGCCGCCCATTCCGGAATGGGGCCTGATGCTTAATGAAGGCAGGGCTTATATAACGGCGGCGCCCTGGCTGATGGTTTTTCCAGGGCTGGCTATATTTATTACTGTTGTAATCTTTAATCTTCTGGGAGACAGTCTGCGGGATGTGCTGGATCCAAGGGATGAGTAAAAAAAGGTAAAGAACGAAAGGAGTTTTCCATGAGAAAAATGAAAAAAACAAAAAGAATCACAGCTGCTGTCCTTGCTGTTATGATGACAGCGTCTCTGGCGGCCTGCAGCAGCTCGGAGACAGGAAATGAATCGGAAGCATCTTCCGCAGACTCGGCGGTTCTGGAGGACGGTCAGGCCCATCTGAATTTTTCCTGTTATAATTATTCCAATTCCATGGATCCCATTACCAACGTGAATTCCAGCTGGTGTTTTCTGCGGTACGGTGTGGGAGAGTGTCTCTTCCGTTTTGATGAAAATGTTCAGGTGGAGGAAGCTCTGTGTGATTCTTATGAAACGGAAGATTATACTACCTGGGTACTGCACATCCGGGAAGGAGTGCAGTTTTCCAACGGGGATGAAGTGACACCGACAGTGGTGAAGGAATCCCTGGAAAGGGTCTATGCGGCGGAAGCGGACGGAAGCGGGAATTCCACGCCCTCCCAGTATGTGACCTTTGCCAGCATAGAAGCGGATGATGAGGCAGGGACCGTCACACTGGTATGTGACAGTCAGACGGTGAACCTGCCGGGTATTCTGGCCTACCCCTGGTACGGCATTGTGGACACTGCTGTGATCGACAGTGAGGTAGTCGGAACGGGTCCCTACAGCGTACAGTCCGTAGAAGAGAATACCAGCATTGAGCTGGTGAAAAATGAGAATTACTGGGACGGAGAAGTGCCCTATGATTCCATCACAATTTATCTGACAGAGGACAGTTCCACCAAGGCAATGGCTTTGAAGAGCGGAGATGTGGATCTGGTGGAAAATATTACCACAGCCAGTGATCTGGAAGAACTGGGGGCGGATCCTGCCTACTACGTATCCACCACTGCCGGCGTCCGTCTGGGGAATTCCTATTTTAACTACAACGGAGTTCTGGAGAATGAAGCGCTGCGTCAGGCCATTCAGTATGCCATAGATGATGAAACCATGTGTGACGTTACGGTAGGAGGTATGTATACGGCAGGCTGCTCTGTGCTGCCTTCATCCCTGTCCTACGGTTATGATCAGCTGACCGATGCTTTCGGCTATGATCCGGATAAGGCGACGGAGATACTGGATGAAGCTGGAATTGTGGATTCTGACGGAGACGGATACCGGGAGCTGAACGGCGAGAACATCAACCTGAATTACCTGGCCTATTCCAGCCGGAACCTGGACGAGTTTGCCCAGGCGGTGGCCATCAGTCTGGAGTCCATCGGTATCGGCTGTACGGTGACGGTGCAGGACTACGACACGGCGTTGGCCAATCAGAGTGCGGGGAATTTTGATATGATAACCTCCAATGCTATCGTGGTGCCGACGGGAGATCCTACCGGTTTTCTGGGGAATTTCTATTCCGGAAATTCCGGCGCCTATGGATACTATTCCAATGAAGAGTATGACGCGGCGTATGAACAGCTGCTGGAGACTACGGACAGCGGAGAACAGCTGGATCTGATTATCAAGCTGCAGCAGATACTGATTGACGATGCGGCCACACTGGTACACGGATATTACAACAGCACCTTTGTCAGCCGTGCGGATGCGGTAAGCGGAGCGGATATTACGCCCATTGATTACTACTGGATTACCACAGCGATAAAACCGGTCCAGTGATTTTGCAAAGTAAATCCTGTTGAAAAAGGAGGAAATCTGATGCTGAGCATACAGGAAGTTTCTGTTACGTACGGGAAAAACACATCCCCTGCCGTATGCGACGTCAGCTTTGAAATGAAAAAAGGTGAAATCATCAGCATTGTGGGTGAGAGCGGCAGCGGAAAGACAACGGTTATCCGGGCGGTGCTGGGATGTCTGCCCGGCGGAGGGCGTGTCTGCAAAGGGGATATTCAGTTTGACGGCCAGTCCCTGCTGGGGTATTCCGGGGAGGCCTGGAGAGAACTGCGAGGTACGAAAATTTCCATGATTTTTCAGGATTCGGGGGCAATGATTAATCCCATTCGCAGAATCGGTTCTCAGTATGTGGAATATATCCGGACCCACCGTAAAATGCCGAAAAAGGAAGCCTGGAATATGGCGATTGAGATGTTGAAGAATATGCGGCTGCCGGATCCAGACAATATTATGAGAAGCTATCCTTTTCAGCTTTCCGGCGGTATGCGTCAGAGAGTGGGGATTGCCATGGCTATGACTTTTGAGCCGGAGCTTCTGTTGGCGGATGAGCCTACCAGCGCGCTGGATGTGACTACACAGGCGCAGATTGTTCGTCAGATGATGGAACTGAGGGACCGGTATGAAACAGGAATCATTATTGTGACACATAATCTGGGAGTTGCCGCTTATATGGCGGACCGGATCATCGTGATGAAAGACGGGAAGATTGTAGATGAAGGTACGAGAGACCAGATTCTTCATAATCCTGCCAGTGATTATACCCGGAACCTTCTGGACAGTGTTCCGGCGATGGGAGGACACCGATTTGTCTGATAAACATGAGTTAATACTGGAAGCAAGACATATTACAAAAAAATATCCGGCTTCCAATGGCCGTATGCTGGTGGCCAACAATGATGTCAGTCTGAATATGTACCGGGGCCGGACTCTGGGAGTGGTAGGCGAGAGCGGCTGCGGAAAAAGCACATTCATGCGGATGGTGGTATCTCTGGAAGAGCCTACGGAAGGAGAGATTCTTTACCGGGGACAGGATATTACCAAACTGAAAGGTGAAAAGTTACGGCAGCATAGGCAGCATATACAGATGGTTTTCCAGGATCCCATGGCGGCTTTCAGCCCTAAAATGAAGATTATGGATATCATCTGCGAGCCGCTTCTGAATTTTAAGCGGATTAAAAAAAGTGAAAAGGAAGCGGTAGCAAGAAAGTATCTGGAAATGGTGGAGCTGCCCGGTGATTTTGCTCTGCGGTATCCCCACAATATGAGCGGCGGTCAGAGACAGCGGGTGGGAATTGCCCGGGCGCTGACGCTGGAACCGGAAATTATCATCTGTGACGAAGCGACGGCAGCGCTGGACGTTTCGGTGCAGAAAACGATTATTGAACTGCTGGTAAGACTGCAGAAGGAGAAAAACATATCCATCGGATTCATCTGTCACGATGTGGCTCTGGTACAGTCTATGGCTCACCAGGTGGCGGTGATGTATCTGGGAAATATCGTGGAAATTCTGCCGGGTGAGAAGGTTGCCAAAAGCAGTATGCACCCTTATACGAAAGCGCTGACAGGAGCGATTTTTGATCTGGAGATGGATTTTGACAGGCCCATTGACAGCATTGAAAGCGATGCGCCCAGCCCACTGGATGTGCCTGAGGGCTGTCCTTTTCAGGATCGGTGCGGCCGGTGCATGGAAATATGCAGAAAGGAACGTCCGGTTTTAAAAGTGGTAGGAAAAGATCATCAGGTGGCATGCCATCTGTATGCAGACAAAGACTGACCGATATTTTTACAGGAGAAAGATATTGAAAATAGAGAAAATTGAAGTAAAAGAAAAAGAGAAATATTCCGGTTTTCTGGAAGTGGAAGGATGTGGCTGTGAATTGCCGGTGACAGTAATCTGCGGTGAACCAGGAGAGACGGTTCTGATTACTGCCGGAGTTCACAATGCCGAGTATGTGGGGATTCAGGCTGCCATTGAGCTGGCGGAAGAGATTATGCCGGAACAAGTGGCGGGAACGGTAATTATTGTTCCTCTGGTTAATGTCAGCGGTTTCATACACCGCACGGCCAGTATGGTCTATGAAGACGGGAAAAATCTGAACCGGGAATTTCCGGGAGCAGCCGGCGGGACAACGGCAGACCGGATCTGCCATGCGGTTGTAACAAAACTGTTTTCAAGAGCGGATTATTACGTTGATCTGCATTCGGGAGACTGTTATGAAGATCTGCATTCTTACGCCTACTACGTAGGTCCGGCGGATCCGGAAGTTCGGGATAAATCTTTTCAGATGGCCAGACGTGTGAAAGCGGGCTGTCTGGTGGAATCTCAGTGCACCACGGGAGGGGCTTACAACTATGCCAGTTCCATAGGTATTCCCAGCATTCTGATTGAGCGGGGCGGCCGGGGAATCTGGAGCCGGGAAGAAGTGGATCTGGATAAGGAAGACACCAGAAGAATTCTGGCCTATCTGGGAGTGCTGACGGATTATAAAGAAAAGACGGAGCCTGTGAAACAGCAGATTATTTTTACTGATGTGGTTTATGAAAACGCTCCGGAAACAGGATGCTGGTATCCGGCTTTATGCCCCGGTGATTTCTTTAAGAAAGGCGATGTTCTGGGAAAGGTCCGGGACTATTTCGGCAATATTCTTCATGTGTGCGAAGCAAAGGAAAATGGAATGATCCTTTACCAGACTTCCAGTCTGAATGTTCTGAAAGACGGACCTATGGTTGCCTATGGCATACTGCCGGAAAAGGAGAAAAATGAATAAAGGAATCAGAAAAGGAGATCTGACCAGCGGACCCATCGGCAGACAGCTGCTGCTGTTTGCCCTGCCTCTGCTGGGGGCCAGTCTGATTCAGCAGCTGTATAACACAGTGGATCTGTTTTTTGTGGGAAATCTGCTGGGAACTCAGGCTACGGCTGCCGTTGGCGCCAGTTCTCTCCTGACAAACTGTATCGTAGGTTTTTTCACCGGTCTGTCCCTGGGGACCGGTGTTATTATTTCTCTGGCAGTGGGAGAGGGCGACAAAGATAAAATACGGAAAGTCATTCATACGGCCATGGGAATTTCCCTGACCGGAGGCGTGTTTCTGACCCTGCTGGGGATTCTGATGTCCAGACAGATGCTGATCTGGATGAATACGCCGGAGGATATTCTGGAGCAGGGACTTGTCTATATCCGGATTTATCTGTTGAGTATGGTTCCGCTTTTTGTGTATAATATGAATGCGGGTATTATCCGTGCCCGGGGCGATTCCAGAACGCCAATGGCATTTCAGATGATGGGTGCGGTTATCAATATTGCGCTGGACTGGATAAGCATGCGGTATATGGGAATGGGAGTGGACGGCGCTGCCTGGGCCACATTTATTTCTCAGCTGGCTGCCGCTGCGGGGTCCGTCGTTTATCTGATGAGGCAGAAAGATGAATACCGTCTGGAGCTGCAGAAGATACGGATTAACGGAGCGATTCTGAAAAGAATTCTGAGTCTGGGCGTGCCGGCAGGACTTCAGAATCTGGTGATTACTATATCCAATATATTTGTACAGACGGCGATAAACGGTCTCGGAGTGACGGTAATTGCCGCGTTTACTGCTTATTTTAAAGTGGAACTGCTGATTTACCTGCCGATTATGGCTTTTGGACAGGCGGCTACGACTTTTACGGGACAGAATATGGGGGCGGGAAAACCGGACAGAATAAAAAAGGGGCTGAGGAACTGCATTGTCATGGGTATCATATATGCCGCCGCTATGGCAGCGCTTCTGCTTCTGACAGGGAGAACGGTTTTCGGGCTTTTTAATTCAGATCGGGATGTGATTGAGATCGGCATGCGCATTATCCGGGTGACTTTCCCCTTTTACTGGCTTTATGTGATATTGGAAGTCCATGCGGACGCACTGCGGGGCATTGGGCGGTCAGTGCCGCCTATGGTTCTGATACTATTGTGCATCTGTGTATTCCGGACAGTTCTTCTGTTTGTATTTCATCATATCTGGGGAAGTCTGGAAGCCGTGGCGGCCGTATATCCCTGCGCGTGGCTTGCGGCTGCGGTCTGCCTGACCCTGTGCTGGAGAAAAAGCCGGAAACGGCTGCGATAGAAGGAGAAAACGGAATGCAGTTAAAACAGTTGCAGTTTTTTGTGGTAAGTGTGGATATGGGAAGCTTTAAAGCGGCTGCGGAGGTTTTGTATACTTCGCAGCCCCATGTAAGTAAAACTATCAAAGCCCTGGAAGAGGAACTTAAAATCCCTCTTTTGAACCGGAAGGCAAAGGGCGTTGTGATGACGGAAGAGGGCCGCAGGGTTTATGAATATGCGGCGCAGATACTGCGCAATATGGAGTTGATCGGAAAGGTGCAGGAGGAACAGGATACGGACAAATTTGCTCTCTCCGCCAGCTTTGGCGCCGGATTGTCCAGCCTGTATGCGGAATTTTATAAAAAAAATGTGGAGAAGAATATCCGTCTTCAGTTTCTGGAAGGAACAGTGGAAGATGTTATGCAGGATCTTCATAAGCATCGGTCAGAGATGGGATTTGTCTCCATTTCGCAGCATCAGTACTTTGCTTTTCAGGATATTCTCAGGTATAAACGGCTGGGCTTTCATTTGATGAAAAAAACATCTTCCTGCCTGTTTGTGGGAGAGGCGCATTCTTTATACCGGATGGAAAAAGTAAGCACGGAACAGTTGAAAAAGATGAAGTTGATTCAGCCTCGGGAAGAGTTTTTTTCTGCGGTCAGCCATTTGGGTCATCTGAAAAACAGTATGGATGTATTTGAAAAAATACCGAAGGCAGTGATTACGGACAGCGATGATCTGATATTACAGATGCTGACATCCACCGATCTGGCCTACGTGGGAAATTATCTGATGGCTGAAAGGTTTTCCAGAGCCGGTATCCGTGCCATTCCGATTGTTTCCGGGATGGATGATGTTTATTTCGGGTATGTAAAAAGAATAAGAGACGGATTGAGCCCTCTGGGGGAAGAATTCGTCAGATTTATTAAAAGGGCCATGCAGTCGCCGCCGCCGGTTTGTTAAATGGTATTTGCTGTCATATCACAGTTCCGCTTCAGAATCAGTGGGAAATAGTAACGAATATTCACAAAATATTAAGAATTGCAGAGTTGTATCAGGAGCCCTGAAAATGGTATACTATTTACAGTGTCCATGTTTAATGGGAAGGGGAGAAGTTATAGAAAGGGGTAGGAGCGTATGGCTTTTAAATTGAAAGTAACACCGGAGATGGAGGCGCTGACGGACATCTGTGTTCAGAACAGTAAGATGGATGTGTCTCTTTACGCGAAATACGATGTGAAAAGAGGTCTCAGAGATGTCAACGGAAAAGGCGTTCTGGCAGGCCTTACACAGATTTCAAATATTGTGGCTTATGAGGAAGTGGATGGAAAGCAGGTGCCATGTGACGGGCGTCTGTATTACAGAGGATACAGTATTGAAGATTTAACCCAGGGATTCCTGAATGAAAAGAGACAGGGATTTGAGGAAGTGACCTATCTTCTTCTGTTCGGTCAGCTGCCCGATGAACAGCAGCTCGCTGATTTTAAAAAAATACTGGCATCTCAGCGTTCGCTCCCCACAAATTTCGTAAGGGATGTGGTTATGAAAGCTCCCAGCAGAGACATGATGAACACTCTGTCAAGAAGTGTGCTGACCCTTTATGCCTATGACAATAACGCAGATGATATTTCGCTGCCCAATGTTCTGAGGCAGTGTCTGAATCTGATCAGTGTATTTCCCATGCTTTCGGTATACGGTTACCATGCATATAATCATTACATCAGGGGGAAAAGCCTTTATATTCACCATCCGTCCAGAAATTTGTCCACAGCGGAAAATATTCTGCGGATGTTGAGACCGGACAAGAAATATACGCAGCTGGAGGCAACTATCCTGGATCTGGCGCTGGTGCTTCATGCAGAGCACGGCGGCGGAAACAACTCCACATTTACCACTCACGTAGTTTCCTCATCAGGAACAGATACCTATTCCGCTATTGCGGCAGCTCTCGGTTCGCTGAAGGGACCGAAACACGGCGGTGCCAATATAAAAGTAATGAAGATGTTCGAGGATATGAAAAATACTCTTCATGATCCTTCGGATGAGGAAGAAGTGGAAGATTATCTTACGCGCCTTCTCCATAAAGAAGCTTTTGACAAAAGAGGTCTTATCTATGGAATGGGTCATGCTGTTTATTCCATCTCGGATCCAAGAGCCAAGATTTTCAAGAAATTCGTAGAACAGCTGGCGGAGGAGAAGGGAAGATATGAGGACTTTAAGCTGTACTCCATGATTGAAGAGATGGCGCCGAAGATCATCGGGAGGGAGCGCCACATTTATAAAGGCGTCAGCGCGAATGTGGACTTTTACAGCGGTTTCGTATACAGTATGCTGGATCTGCCCATGGAACTGTACACCCCTATGTTTGCCATTGCGCGTATTGCCGGCTGGAGTGCTCACAGAATGGAAGAGTTGATTAATACGGATAAGATTATCCGTCCCGCATACAAAAATATAAAAGCTGAGGAAACGTACGTTCCTCTTCACGAAAGATGACAGGAGAAAACAGGTGATGCTGAGTCGGTTTTATCCGGATGTCTGGATGGATTCCACATATCAGATTGATTTTCAAAAAATTTTTGACAGAGGATACCGGGGACTTATCTTTGATATCGACAATACCCTGGTGCCCCATGGAGCCCCTGCGGATCAAAGAGCTATTGATCTGTTTGTCAGACTGAAAAAAATAGGATTTTCCTGCTGCCTTCTGTCCAATAATCAGATTGAGCGGGTATCTTCTTTTAATAAACCCATACAGGTGTTTTTTATTGAAAATGCTCATAAGCCTTCGGTGAAAAATTACAGGAAGGCCATGCAGCTGATGGGGACGGATGAGAAAACTACGCTGTTTATCGGTGATCAGCTGTTTACAGATATATACGGAGCGAAAAGAGCCGGTTTAAAGACAGTTCTGGTCAGTCCTATCCATCCGAAAGAAGAAATTCAGATTGTACTGAAACGGTATCTGGAACGTATCGTATTATTCTTTTATAAGCGCAAGATGGGAGACAGAAGACAGTGAAACATATTATTTTAATTGGTTTTATGGGCTGTGGGAAAACCAGCGTGGGAAAACGTCTGGCCCGTTCCATGGGACTGCCCTTCGTAGATATGGATGATGAGATAAAAAAACAGGCGGGAATGGAGATCACGGAAATTTTCAAACGGTATGGAGAGCGATATTTTCGGGAGCTGGAAACCGATGTGCTGCGGCAGATGAGCCGGGAGACACAGCCCATGGTGATTTCCGCAGGGGGAGGCATGCCCATGGAGCCGGAGAATCAGCGGATACTGGCCGGGATGGGAACGGTAATACTTCTGGAGGCGGCAGTGGAGACGCTGGTGGAAAGACTGAAAAACGATAATACCCGTCCCATGCTTGCGGGAGGAGATTTGAGAACCAGGATCGAAACTCTTCAGAAGGAGAGAAAACCGGTATATGAAAGGGTCTGCGACGTGAGAATTACAACTGACGGAAAAGACTTTTCACAGATTATCGATGAAATTCGAAGGGCTGAAGAAAAAAATTAGTTGAAAAAATACGGGATATCATATAGAATAGAGTATAGTGAAGTTATATGCGGTTTAAGGAGGAATAGCTGTATGATATCAGCAGGAGATTTTAAAAATGGTGTTACACTGGAAATAGATGGCAATGTCGTTCAGATTATTGAGTTTCAGCATGTAAAACCTGGAAAAGGCGCGGCTTTTGTTCGTGCAAAACTGAAAAATGTAATTAATGGCGGTGTTGTGGAGAAAACATTCCGTCCTACGGAGAAATTTCCACAGGCACGTATTGAACGTCAGGATATGCAGTATCTCTACAGTGACGGAGAGCTGTATAATTTCATGAATATGGAGACGTATGACCAGATTGCGCTGGATAAGGCAACGATCGGTGATTCTCTTAAATTTGTAAAAGAAAATGAGATGGTTAAGATCTGTTCTCATAATGGAAATGTATTTGCAGTAGAAGCTCCGCTTTTTGTCGAACTGGAAGTTACAGAAACAGAACCCGGATTTAAAGGAGATACGGCCCAGGGCGCAACGAAGCCGGCGGTTGTTGAAACGGGTGCTACTGTGAATGTTCCACTTTTCGTGGAAATTGGTGATAAGATTAAAATTGATACCAGAACCGGCGATTACTTATCACGTGTTTAATTTCAGCTGTTGTTTATAAAAGCTGACTGCTCAGGCGTCTGCCTGAGCAGTATCTGTTCTTTCTACGCACGTTCGTGCAAAGTTTTTCTCAGATTGATTTTATCAAAGGAATACTTGAAATATACTGTGGATTTTCCATGGCAGCTGGGAAAATCTGTCCTGCCATTGAAAAAATAAAAAGAAGAAAGGATGATTGTTTGGATTACAATGCATTCAAAACAAAATTGAAGGAACTTATTCAGAAAACACTGGGAGAGGAATATTCCGTATCACTTTGCCAGATACCGAAGAACAACGGAATTCTCAGAGAAAGTATGATAATCCGACGGAAGGCGGAAGAATCCGTACCGGCCATGTACCTGAAACCATACTACGAAGCATTCCTGAAAGGGGCGCCTTTTGATGAACTGGTCTGGAAAATGGTGAAGGAATATAAAAACGGCAAAGAAATATCCATATCGCTGCCTGCTTTCTTTGAGGAGTACGAGAAAGTTTCCGCTTTTATCTGTTTCCGGCTGATTAATTATGAAAAAAACAGGGAAATGCTGAAGGAACTGCCTCACAGAAAAATCATGGATCTGGCACTGGTTTATTATTTCCGCATAGAAGAGGATTCCGGACAGTCCGGGACTTTGCTGATTTATAATCTCCATATAAAAATGTGGAAGGTAACAGAGGAAGAACTGTACGACCAGGCCCGGGAAAACACCTGCCGTCTGCTCCCGCCCTGCATGGTGGGTATGATGCAGCTGATCAGAGAGATGACTGGAGAAATATTTCAGGAAGAGAAAGAAGAAACAATGTTTGTGCTCACAAACAGAGAAAAATATTTTGGAGCGGTATGTTTCCTTTATCCCCGGGTTTTGGAACAGGTAAGCGCATTTCTGAAAAGCAGTTTTTATATACTGCCCAGCAGTATTCATGAGTCTATCATAGTGCCCGATTCCGGGCGTTTTTTTCCAGAAGATTTAAAGTTGATTGTACAGGATGTGAACAGCCATTATGTGGCCGGAGAAGAAGTGCTTTCAGATCAGATTTACTATTATGATAAAGAACAAAAAATTTTGAGAGCGGAAAAATAAGCTTTTTCTTTACAATTCCCTGTGATTATGGTATGATAAACAAGCATGGTGTGAAAACTCATGTATGCATCTGTAGCTCAGGGGATAGAGCAGTGGTTTCCGGTGCCACGTGTCGGGGGTTCGAATCCCTCCAGATGTGTTGGTATTTCTGGTGATGGGATACCTATTTACAAAGGAGGTCATGGATAAGTTGGATAATTTTAGAGAGTGGCTTTCTGACAATCTCAGATATATCCTGCTTGGACTTTTTATTATTCTCGCATTGGCAGTGATTTTCCTGGGTATCAGGTTTATCTCATCCAGAATTGATACGGAAGATGAGACGGTACAGACACAGCAGGAAACACGGAGTGAAACAAACGGGGATGATGCATCTGCGGCGGATGAGCCGGAGGTGACAGCGGAAGCCGCTGTGACGCCGGAAGCGTCTTCTCTGGAGAAGGAAGCTTATCCGGAAGTGACAACGGTGATCCAGACATATTATACAGCGCTTGGCAATAAAGATATAGCAGGAATTGAAAGCGTAGTTGACAGCCTGGATGCCACGGAAGAAGCAAAGATCACAAAAGATGCTTATATCGAGAATTATGATAATGTGGAAACCTATACGGTTGAGGGGCCTTCGGAAGGAACGTATGTGGTATATGCCTGTTATACCTATAAGTTCAGAGATATTGATACGGAAGTTCCCGGATTAAGCCGGCTGTACGTATGTACGGATGACAGCGGACGTTTGTATATAGCCACAGAAGAACAAGATGAGCAGACGCAGGAATATATAGATAATACACTGAATTTAAAAGAAGTTCAGGATCTGAGACAGCAGGTTGAGACAGAATATAACGAAGCGCTGGAAAGTGATGAGGATCTGAAGAATTTTGTGGAAAACCTGGGTATCGGTACTTCTGAGGCGGCATCGGCGGAGGATGGCTCTGTCGTTACAGTGAAAAGCGACTGCAATGTTCGGTCAGAGCCCAGCGAAGAGGCGGAAATTCTCGGAAAACTGGGAGAAGGTCAGCAGGTAACCAAAACAGGGAGTCAGGATAACTGGATTGAGATAACCTATGAAGACCAGACCGGCTATGTAAGAAGTGATATGTTTCAATAGAACAGAACTGTTATGAATATCGGAACAGATATTCATAACAGTTTTTTTATGGTTAAATGAAAAGGAGAAAATGATATGTGGAGAAAAGCGATCTGTCCCTATGACTGTCCCGCGACCTGCGGACTTCTGATAAAAGAAGAGAAAGGGAAAATTCTGGAAGTTAAAGGCGATCCCAGGCATCCGGTTTCAAAGGGAGTGATCTGTGAAAAAATGAAAAGATATGCGGATTCTATGTATGGGCCGGGACGGATTCTTTATCCGATGAAAAGAACAGGGAAAAAAGGAGAAGGAAAATTTCAGAGAATCACATGGGAGGAAGCCGTTTCTGAAATTACGGGAAAGTGGAAAAACATTATAAAAGAGTGGGGAAGCGAGGCAATTCTTCCGGCTGTCTATTCCGGAGTGATGAGTGACATTCAGAGAAACTGCGGCCATGCCTTTTTTAACCGTATGGGTGCGTCGGAAATAGTGATGACGCTGTGCTCTTCTGCAAAAGGAGAAGGGTATCGGCAGGTTATGGGAAATACTCCGTCACTGGAACCAGATGAACTTAAGGACAGCGATTTCTGTATTTTGTGGGGCTGCCATGGAAAAGCAACAAGGATTCACAGCCTGATTGATCTGATTAACAGAAGAAAAAAAGGCGCCCGTCTTGTGATGATTGAAGCCTATGCCAATGCTACGGCTGCTTATATGGATCAGGTGATCCTGGTGCGTCCCGGTACAGACGGAATGCTTGCACTTTCCATGATGCATGTGCTGGTGCGGGAAAAACTGACAGATGAAATTTTTTTGCGGGAAAAAACAGAAGGTTATGAAACGTTTGAAAAAAGTCTGGCAGAGTATACCCCTCAGAGAGCGGAAGAAATTACGGGGGTAAAGGCAGAAGTTATCGAAAATCTGGCAGTGGCATACGGAAAAGCCCATGCACCGTCCATTTTGCTGGGAAGCGGCAATTCCCGCTATCGAAACGGAGCCATGACGGTTCGTATTATTACACTGCTTCCTGCATTGGTGGGAGCCTGGAAAAAGCCAGGGGGAGGTCTGTGCGGATGCCGGGTGACACGAAAAGCACTTGTGGATCTGGATCGCATACGCCGTCCGGATTTCAGAGATAAGCCAGGGAGAAAGATCAATATCAATCAGTTGGCGGGAGCCCTGACAGATCAGAAAAAGCCGGTAAAAAGTCTGTACGTTTACGGGCTGAATCCGGCAGACACAGTCAGCGATCAGAAAGTGCTGCTGGAAGGATTGGCCAGAGAAGATCTTTTTACTGTGGTTCATGAGCGTTTCATGACCGATACGGCACGTTACTGTGATATCCTGCTTCCTGCCGTTTTTTCTCCGGAACAGACGGACATTTACAGATCCTACGGATACCCTTCTGTCGGATATGGAAAAAAAATAGTGGAACCGGCGGGAGAATGCAAAAGCAACTGGAATACCTTTCAGATACTGGCATTGGCCATGGGTTACCGTGAACCATACTTTCGGATGAGTGAGGAGGAAATCGCTTTTCACATTCTGCATCATCCTACAGAATACCTGAATCAGATTTCTGCGGAAGAATATACATATCTGATGGAAGGCGGCGCCGTAAAAATGCCTGGTGAGGATCACCTTAAAATAGAAACAAAAAATGGAAAAATTCTGTTTGTCAATCAGGAAGCTGAGGAGAAAATACCTCGTTACATTCAGCTGGAAGAAGATGAATACCCGCTGCATCTGGTAGCAGTGCCTTCGGAATATACTTTAAACACCGAATTTACAGACCGGAAAGATATGACTGACCGTCGGGGAAAGATGACTTTGAAGATACATCCTGTGGATGCCGGGAAGAGGGGAATCAGAAACGGTCAGAGAATTCTCTGCTTTAATCGTCTGGCAGAAGTGGAATTTATAGCAGAACTGGAAGAAAAAATGTTGCCTCAGACAGTGGCGGTTCAGGGTGTATATGGAATTTCGGAGTCTCTCAATGGTTATACGGTAAATGCTCTCTGTCATCAGAGGCTGTCCGACTGGGGGGAAGCAACAACGTTGAATGATAACCGAGTAGATATTCGTCCATTATAAAAGCAGCATTGCAAGAATTATAAATTATAAAAAATGAAAAAAGGAAAAAACCACAATTTTGCGGAAGTTTCAAGCAAGATATCTATAGCAGGAAAACCGTTTTCAACCTATAATAATCTCAACAGCAAGGGGAAAGACAAAAAGAAGAAAACAGAAAGTAATTTCTGAAAAGGGAGGCAATCAGGTGAAGAAGTGGAAATATGCGGTGTCTTCTGCAGACGATGCACCTTCTTCCTCGCCGATTCTGCTGAAGGGTTCTATATGTGAGAATCTGAAAACAGCATCGGAACTGGGATATCAGGCGATTGAAGTACATACGAGGCCGGATGAAGACTTTGATTTTGAAGCCATTCGTACGGCGGAAGAAAAGTACGGCGTTAAGGTGGCCATGATTATCACAGGCAGATTAAACACAGAAGGGAAATGCAGTCTTGTTGATGACAGACCTTATGTGACAGATGCGGCGATGAAGGGCATGAAAGATTATGTGGACATTGCTCAGCGAATGAAAGCGGACCTGGTCATCGGATGGATCAAAGGAAACGTTCCAGATGGCGGCAACCGGAAGAAATATCTGGACCGTCTGGCAAGAAATTTAAGAGAACTGGCTGAATATGCCGGGGAACGCGATGTGAAGCTGAATGTGGAAGTCATCAACCGGTATGAGGTAAATATTTTCACGACAGCTGAGGAGACGATGGAATTTCTGGAAGAATATAAGATTGATAATCTGTATGTTCATCTTGATACTTTCCATATGGGAATTGATGAGTGCGATCCGGTGAAGGCAATAGCAAGATGCAAAGGAAAACTCGGATACTTCCATTTGGCGGACAATTCCAGAAGATATCCCGGTACAGGACAGTTTGATTTCAAGAAGATTCTGACTGCGCTGGAAGAAGCAGAGTATGACGGATACTTATCCGTTGAGTGTCTGCCCTGGCCCAGTGAGCTGGAGGCAGCGAAAGAGGCTCTTGCATATATGAAGCAAGTAGAAGCTAATTAAGAAATTACATAAAACATATTTAAGGAGGACTTTAAAATGTCAAAATGGCAAATTCCCGCACAGGGCGGCAACATGGAAGCTGCAAATGGTATTTACTATCAGAACATGACCAACAAAGAAGTGGCAGAGCGTCTGAAAAAAAATGATGTTATTCTGATTCCGGTAGGTTCCACAGAAAATCATGGACCTTCAGCACCGTACGGCGAGGATACATATCTGGACACACGTCTTTGTGAGCAGGTTGCAAAGGCTACAGGATGTACAGTTGCTCAGCCGATCTGGTACGGATCTCATCCCTATCATCATCTGGGACAGAAGGGAACCATCATGATTCCGGAAGAAGTTCTGGCTGATTATCTCTGCTACGTATTCGCAGGCTTCTGGAACACAGGTTTCCGCAAAATGATCGTTGTTAACGGCCATGGACAGGATTACGTAATTCCGCTGGCTATTCATAAATTCGGTAAGAAATTCCAGGTTCCCGGTATTATTCTTTACACACACTTCTGGAACTGTGCGAAAGAACAGCTGGATACGAAAGAAGGCGGCGGCCCATACGACACACCTTTCGTACATGCAGACGAAGTAGAGCAGTCCTGGTCACTGGCTCTGTTCCCGGAATTCATTAAGAGATCAGACGAAGTAGTGACAAAAGCATATCCGCTGCTTCCTCCGGGACATATCAACAACTCAGCTGAGCGCGGAGTTGGACCGATCAAATGGTACAACGCATTTGGTTCCTGCGCTATGGAATGTATCGTTCAGCCGGAAGGCGTTATCGGAAATCCGAAGCTGGCAGACGCTGAAAAAGCACGTCCCGGTATTGAGAAAACTCTGGATTATCTGGAAAAACTGGTTAACGATATCCTGGAGAAATATCCTGCAGGAGAGCTTCCGCCAATCGATATGATGACTCAGAGAAAACGCGAAGATATTGAAGCCGTTATTAAAGGACCCAACGAGCCAGGCGGACGTCATATCTATACACTGACATACTAATTGGAATTATATGGCCGGGACAGCGATGCTGTCCGGCCGGAAAAAATATTAAAGAAATTAATGAAAACGGAGGATTAGAATTATGAAATGCAAACAGGCTTTTATGTATGGCCCTCATGACCTGAGAATTGAAGAAGTTGAACTGCCGCCTTTAAGAGACGATCAGATCCTGATCAAACTGATCGCCTGCGGTATTTGCCAGTCTGACGTAGAGTGTTTTGAAGGTGAATCAGCTGAAGGACGTTATGACCTTGGTCCTTATACACCAGGTCATGAGTGGGTAGGAAAAGCCGTTGAACTCGGTAAGAATGTTACATCCGTTAAAATTGGCGATAAAGTTGTTGGCGACTGTGTACTTCCCTGCCATCAGTGTGCAAACTGTAAAGACGGTAAAATGTCATCTGCATGTCTGAATATGCGTGAAGTTGGTTTCCGTCCTGACTCACCAGGAGGATTCGGAGAATACATGATTCTGGAAGAAGCTTATACACACGTAATTCCGGATGACTGGTCAAATGAAGTTGGTATTTTCGTTGAAAACTTCAACGTAGGTTACTGGGGAGTTTGGGGCAATGGATGTAATCCGGATGCTTCTGATGTATGTGCTATTATCGGCGGCGGCCCGATCGGTTGTTCAGCTTCTATGGTTTGTGCAACATCAGGCGCAACTGTAATTGTTATTGACCCGGTTGAATCCAGAAGAGAAAATGCTATGAAATATGGCGCAACATATACAGTTGATCCTTCTGATGGAAAAGTAGAAGAAAAAATCAAAGAACTGACAAACGGACGCGGCGCTGACGTAGTTATCGAGTGTTCCGGTAACGATATTGGTATTGCATCCATGTTTGATATTGCCGGCCACAGCGCAAGAATCGGCTGTGTAGGACATTCCATCGGAAGAAAAGTTCCGGTTGAAATCGGTAAGACAATCTGGAAAACACTGCATCTGGCAGGAAGCGGCGGAACAACAAACTGGTTCCCGAGAACCATCCGTTTCATGTCCAAGATCAAAGATAAATATGACTTCAAAGGTCTGGTATCTCACTACTACAAATTTGAAGATCTTGCTGAAGCTATGGAAATGGCAAGAAATAAAGCTGTTGCTCGTAAGGTTATGTTAACCTTCGATGAATAAATCCTACTACCTTTTACCTTTTGCCGGTTATCTTATGGGATAACCGGCATAAAACCAAGAAATAAAAGTAAAGGAGAAAGAGTATGAGAGCGTTCTACGTAGAAGCGGATTTTGTGCCGAAGGAGGGCTACAAATTATCCGAGCGTGAAAAAAGCACAGGACGTGCATTGAGAGGAAATCAGATCTGGAAAAATATCCGCGGTTCAGTGACAGACCGTCCGGAACCGGAATGCGGTGATGACCAGGTTAAAATAAAAGTGGGTGCTGCAGGTATCTGCGGTACTGACGCTCATCTGTTAAGAAAAGATGATATGGGATACTCCATGTATGATGGACATAGCAAATATCCTATTATCACAGGTCATGAGTTTGCCGGAGAAATCGTTGAAGTAGGTAAAAACGTAAAGAAATTAAAAGTCGGCGATCTGGTATCTGTAGAATCCATGCACTGGTGCGGTGAGTGTGACGCATGTCGCCGCGGTATGTTCAATCAGTGTAAAGAACTGGAAGAACCGGGACTTACTTATGACGGCGGTTTTGCAGAGTATACGACTGTTCATCACAAATACTGCTATAAACTGAATGATATTATGAATTTCTATGGCGGCGATAAAATGACAGCCTTCGAGCTGGGTGCCATGATTGAGCCGACAGGTGTTGCTTACAACGGACTTTTCGTTCGCGGCGGCGGAATCCGTCCCGGCGGACACGTTGTTGTATTTGGTGCAGGCCCCATCGGTCTTGCTGCGATTTCCTTGATGAAAACAGCCGGCGCAGCCAAGCTGATCGCTTTCGAGGGTATTCCGGAGCGTGTTGAACTGGCTAAAAAATGCGGAGCTGACTACGTTTTCGATCCGGCTTCCTTTAAGAGCCCGGAGGATCAGGCTGAAATGCTGATGGATCTGACTAACGGCGCAGGTATCTCCATGTTCGCGGAGTGTGCCGGAGCTACTAAATTTACTTATCCTGTTATGGCTAAATCTCTGGCTATCGGCGGCAAGACAGTTCAGATCGGACATACGGTAGGTCTTACACCGGTAGATATCTATGGCTGGCAGTGGAATGCGGCTACGATTTCCGGTTCCAACGGACAGTCCGGACAGGGTATTTATCCGGATGTAATCGCTCTTATGGCTTCCGGACGTATTGATATGCGTAAGATGGTTACCGGACGTTTTAACCTGGAAGACATCGAAGAGGGTATGAAGATTACAGCAGGTAAAGTACTTGTTTCCACAGAATATCCAAGACTGAAATAATTAAACATTTAAAACCTTTATCCTTAATATGAAAAATGCGGGAAGTGCCCCGGTGCAGTTATATCAGACTGTACCGGGGCATTTCTTTGGTAAAAGAGATGTAAAAATTTAAGCAGAATTATATAAAAATAGCTATACAAAGCGGCGATATAGGGGTAAATTCATACAGAATTATATTAGCCAAGCAAGAGAAAATCGGGATATAATCAGATTGTATCGATGCTGAAGAAAATATGAAAAGAAAAAGAGGGATTGTTATGACATCAAAAGAAAGAGTAAAAACGGCATACGCTCATAAACAGCCGGATAAGATGCCTATGGATTTTGGCGGGATGGGATGCTCCACCACCCATGTAACGAATGTGGCAAAATTAAGAGAATATTACGGTCTGGAGAAACGTCCGGTAAAAGTATTTGATATTTTTGGAATGACAGGAGCTATGGATGAGGATCTGAAAGCAGCTATTGGAACAGATGTGGAGCAGATTACTCCTTTTAACGCCAGCTTTGGACTGCGCACAGACAAAGACTGGAAAGAAATGACATATATGGGTGTGGATTTGCTGGTGCCTGCTGAATGCCAGATCACGGATGACGGGAAAGGAGGATGGTACATTTATCCTCAGGGAGATACTTCCGTTCCACCCAGCGGACATATGCCGGCAGGGGGATTTTATTTTGATAATGTGGAACGTCCGCAGCCCATCGATGAAGATAATATGAATTTCATGGACAACTGTGAAGAGTATACTGATGTGACGGAGGATCACCTCAACTATCTCAGAAAAGTGGCGGAGGAATACAGAAGCGGCGAGAGAGACAAAGGGCGTGCGGTGGTTTTTGATCCCGGCGGAGCAGCGCTGGGCGATGCAGCTTTCATAGCAGGTCCTGCACTTAAACATCCAAAAGGAATCCGTACGGTATCTGATTGGTATATGGCGCCTATTCTTTATCCGGATTACGTTCATGAAGTGTTTGAATATCAGACAGATATGATGATTAAAAACTGGACAAAGATGTATGAAATTTTGGGCGATGTAGTGGATATTGCTTATATCTGTGGAACAGATTTCGGTAACCAGCTTTCACTGATGTGTTCTCTTGATACCTTTGATGAGTTTTATAAACCTTATTACCAGAAGATGAATAATTGGGTACATAAGACAGCAGGCTGGAATACGCTGAAGCATTCCTGCGGAGCAATTTTTGATGTAATTCCGGGGCTTATTGAAGGCGGATTCGATTCTGTCAATCCGGTTCAGTGCTCAGCAGCGGGTATGGATCCTCAGAGACTGAAAGATACTTATGGCGATCAGATAGTATTCTGGGGCGGTTGCGTGGATACGCAGAAAGTACTTCCCTTTGGAACCGTCCAGGAAGTAAAGGATCAGGTAAAACAGCGCTGCGAAATTTTTTCCAAAAACGGCGGTTATATCTGTGCATCGATCCATATTGTTCAGTGTAATGTTCCTCTGGAAAATATTGTTGCGATGATTGATGCTATTCATGAATATAACGGTGATAAGTAAAATAATTATTAAAAGCGTCAGGCGGGTGAGTGCACCTGCCTGGCGCTTTTATACATAAAAATCTTCGTCATTTTCAGGATCGGGAAGTATATATTTTTTCCGGTAAGTCATGGGTGAAAGTCCGACATACTTTTTAAACTGCACATTAAAATGACTCAAATTGTCAAAACCAACCTCTATGGCAATATCTGTGACAGATTTATCAGAAAGCACCAGCATGGACTGGGCCTCGCCGATGCGGCGGCGGGCAATGTACTGCATGGGTGAAAAGCCAAGTTTTTTCTTGAAAAGATGAGAAAGATAGGACTGGCTGATAAAAAATTTCTCACTGATCTGAGGAATTGACAGTTTTTCCGCATAATTCTCATCAATATACTGTTTAATATCATGCAGCAGGCTGGAACCGTCTTTGGAATCAAAATGATTCTGAGCCGGCCGACCATATTCTTCAAAGGCGTGAAGTACAAGAGAGAGGAGAGCCTGGGTCAGATAAATATTGGTCTCCTGGGAGGATTCACTGCCGAAGGTGAGAGAGTCGAAGATGCTCTGAAAGATAGATTCCATCAGAACCATGCTTTTGTCCATTCTCAGAATTGGCTTTACAGTATCAGGAATCAGATGGTTTTTTGGAAGATCTTTTATTTTTAGATTTGTAACAGCCAGAGAAAGCATGGATAGATGGCGGTTATGCTCTGGAAGTTCATCATGAAGGACTCCGGGATTGCAGACAATGATATTGCCTGGCTTGATGTCAAAGCATTCATCGCCGACGATATAGGAACCGGAACCAGTGCGGATAAACAGCAGCTCCAGACGATCGTCGTGATTGTGAAGAATGCGGGGATGCTGACTGAAACCGACAGTGATATTGCTGGCTGTCAGCAGACGGGGAGTATAGCCTTCTTCGAAGGATATAGGAATGTTCTTTTTAGCAAAACTTAGAATCATGATATGCTCCTTA
>JBMNRA010000040.1:0-27875 GCA_050944415.1 Ruminococcus sp. | reverse complement strand
GACATTTGGAGGGCAACGCGAACAGCGACCAGCGGCGCGATAAGCCCGACAAGCGGCTGCCGTGCTTGCACAGGCAGACATTTGGAGGGCAACGCGAACGAGGTGAGAATACAGGAGAAAGATATGACAGCAAAAGAAACCGTAGAACGCCTGAAAAAACTGGCGGATGAAAAATATAAAGATTTTAACGACCGGCTGATACCGGGAGTGGAGAATACCCTGGGCGTACGGCTGCCGGATCTTAGGAAACTGGCCAAGGAAACAGTCAAAGATGGCGGCTGGCGGATTTGGATGGAAGAACTGCCGGAGGATTATTATGAAGAACTGATGCTGAAAGGTCTGGTGCTGGGATACGCCCGGATGCCTCTGGAGGAAAGACTGGAACGGCTGGAGCAGTTTGTTCCGAAGATTAATAACTGGGGTATCTGTGATTCCTGCTGTATGACCTGCAAATTTATGAAGAAAGAGCAGGAGAAAAGCTTTCAGTGGCTGAAACAGTACCTGGGCAGTGAGAAGGAATTTGAAGTGCGTTTTGCGCTGGTGGCGCTGCTGGATCATTTTGTGAATGAAGAGTACATAAATGAAGTTCTGAAAGCGTGCAACGAGACGGTTCATCCCGGGTATTACGCAAAAATGGCGGCCGCCTGGGCAGTTTCCGTCTGTTTTGTGAAATTTCCGGAAGAGACTTTTGAATTCCTGGAAAACGATCAGATGGATGATTTTACCCATAATAAAGCCATACAGAAAATATGTGAATCCTTCCGGGTATCCCGGGAGATGAAAGAAAAACTGCGCGGGTGGAAACGGAAGACGACAGTTGCAAGGGGCCAAAAAGATTGATATAATGAAAAACAATTGAAGAAGCAAGGAGATAGATTATCAGATGAGTGTAATAAAAGAAGCGGCAGAATTAAATACCAGAATGCGTGAAGTAGTACCGCTGGTACATAATATTACCAATTACGTTACTGTCAATGATTGTGCCAATGCCCTGCTGGCCATTGGAGCATCCCCCATTATGGCGGATGATATCCGGGAGACATCGGATATCACAGCGATATCCTCTGCACTGGTTATCAATATCGGAACCCTGAATCAGAGAACAGTGGAATCCATGCTTCGTTCCGGAAAGACGGCCAATGAACTGGGAATTCCGGTAGTATTGGATCCGGTAGGGGCAGGAGCCTCAGAATTCAGAAACGAAACAACCCGGCAGATCCTGGATGAAGTGAAAATTTCCATTTTACGGGGTAATCTTTCAGAGATTTCCTTTGTGGCAGGACTGTCCGTTTCCACCAAAGGAGTGGATGTGTCTGACCAGGACAGCAGAAATGATGCGGTTTCTGTGGCACGTCAGGCGGCGGAAAGGCTTGGCTGCACCGTGGGTGTAACGGGAGCGGTGGATATCGTTACGGACGGAAAGAGGGTGGCCAGAATCAGCAACGGGCATCCTATGATGTCCAAGGTGACAGGAACCGGATGTATGACCTCAGCCGTTACGGCCGGATATGCAGGCATGCGGGAGGACATGTGGGTGGCTGCTACGGCAGGCATTCTGTCCATGTGTCTGGCAGGGGAGCTGGCATGGGTAAAAGCCGGAAGTCTGGGTACGGGAAGCTTCCGTACCGGAATAATTGACGGCTTAAGTCTGCTGAATGAATCGATGATAGAGGAGATGGCAAAAGTTGAAGAAATGTGATGTGGATTATACATTGTATCTCTGTACGGACCGGGAGCTGATGAGTACGGATACCCTGGAGGAGGCGGTGACTTTGGCTATTGAAGGCGGCTGCACCGTGGTTCAGCTGAGAGAAAAGGACTGCTCTTCCCTGGAATTTTACCGCACGGCTACAAAGATCCGGGAGATTACACGGAAATATCAGGTGCCCTTTATCATCAATGACCGGGTGGATATCGCTCTGGCAGTGGATGCTGACGGCGTTCATGTGGGTCAGAGTGATCTTCCGGCCCGGGAAGTGAGAAGGATTATAGGGCCGGACAAGCTTCTGGGTGTTTCCGCTGCCCGCCTGGACGAGGCGAAAAAGGCAGTGGAGGACGGAGCGGATTATCTGGGAGTGGGGGCTATGTATCCCACCGGCACCAAGACGGATGCCCGTCCGGTGACCATGGAGGAGCTGAAAGAAATCCGCAGCGCGGTGCAGGTTCCCATTGTGGTAATCGGCGGCATTAATCTGAACACGCTGGATAATTTTAAAAATATGGGAATCGACGGCCTGGCCGTAGTTTCTGCCGTAATTTCGGCGGAAAATATTAAAGAGGCTGCCCGGGAGATGGTTTCCCGTTTCCGGGAGAGGTAAGAGTATGGAGTTTAGGGGAGCAATCTTTGATCTGGATGGAACACTGCTGGACTCCATGTGGGTATGGGAACAGATTGACGTGGATTTTCTGAGAAAAAGAGGTATTGCCCTTCCAGAGGATTACATAAAAGAAATTACCCCTTTGGGGTTTGAGGCTGCGGCCCGCTATACGGTAAACCGCTTCGGACTGAAAGAAAACACAGGGGATATCATCCGGGAATGGTACGGTATGGCGGAAGATTATTACAGAAACAGCGTGGGGCTGAAACCGGGCGCCGCCGAGTATCTGGAATATCTGGCGGAGAAAAAGATTCCCATAGCGGCGGCTACATCTTCGGATCCCCAGCTTTTTGAGCCGGCGCTGGTGCATAATAAGATCCGGCAGTACTTTTCCTGTGTGACAACGGTCAGGGACGTAAGCCGGGGGAAAGGATTTCCGGATATCTACATCTTCGCCGCAGGTAAGCTGGGAGAAAGTCCGGCGGACTGCGCGGTATTTGAAGATATTCCGGAAGGCATCCGAGGAGCCAGGGACGGCGGTTTCCAGACCGTGGGAGTCTATGATTCCTATTCCGGCCATGAAAAAGAAGAGATGATCAGTCTGGCTGACTGTTATATTTATAATTATAAAGAATTACTGGAGGCAACAATATGAAAACAGTGCTGACCATTGCGGGAAGCGATTCCAGCGGAGGTGCGGGAATTCAGGCGGATATAAAAACCATAACGGCCCATGGGCTGTACGCGTCCAGTGCGATTACGGCGCTGACTGCGCAGAACACCACAGGGGTTTACGGGATCATGGAGGTGACGCCGAAATTTCTGGCCAGTCAGCTGGACTGCGTTTTTAAAGATATATTTCCGGACGCGGTAAAAATCGGCATGGTATCATCGGCGCCTTTGATTGAAGTGATCGCACAGAAACTGGAACGGTACCGGGCAAAACATATTGTGGTAGACCCGGTTATGGTATCTACCAGCGGCAGCCGTCTGCTGGCTGACGACGCGGCGGATACCCTGATGGAAAAACTGATTCCCATGGCGGAAATCATTACCCCTAATATTCCGGAGGGGGAGGTGCTGTGCGGATTTTCCATAGAAGATTCCGGAGATATGGAACGGGCTGCCGAAAAAATTGCGGAAAATGTTGGTACGGCGGTGCTGCTGAAGGGCGGTCACGAACAAAATGACGCCAATGACGTTCTGTTTGATCAGGGCAGCTGCCGGTGGTTCATGGGAGAGAGAATTGACAATCCCAATACACATGGCACCGGGTGTACGCTCTCTTCAGCCATAGCCTGCGGTCTGGCCAGGGGACTTTCGCTGGAAGACAGTGTAAAAGAGGCAAAAAAATATATTTCCGGAGCGCTGCGGGCAGGGCTGGATCTGGGAAAGGGCAGCGGTCCTTTAAATCATATGTTTCTATTGGAGGAACGTATAAATTAGTTGAAAAAAAACGTTGATTCAGATATACTATAAGTCAGACACCTGAAAAAGGTGCAATGGAAGAATGTTTGGAAAGAAGGAAGGTACATCAATGAGTTTATTAAAGCAATGGAGAGATATGGCCTACGACCAGAAGGCTGATAAGGGAAAACTCCAGAGATTTTGGGCGGATTATTTTTTGATTGAAAAAAGAATATACGAAGAGCTTCTGAAAAATCCCGATGAGGTTGTAACGGGAACGGTTAAGGAACTTGCGGAAAAATATAATGTCAGTGTCATGACTATGACAGGATTCCTGGATGGAATCAATGACAGCCTGAAAGAGCCGAATCCCATTGAGGAGATGGAGGAAGATACTCAGGTCAACCTGGGATTTGACAAGGAGCTTCTCTACAAAAATATGGTGGATGCAAAAGCGGACTGGCTTTACGAACTGCCTGCCTGGGAAGAAATTTTCAGTGAAGAAAAGAGAAAAGCCCTTTATCTGGAACAGAAAAAATCCGGCACAATTGTAAAAGGTCCGAAGGTGGGAAGAAATGATCCATGTCCCTGCGGAAGCGGAAAGAAATACAAAAAGTGCTGCGGCCGGAATGTATAAAATAATTCTAAAAGCCTTGACATTACGTCAGGGCTTTACTATTATATTAAGTGTATTAAGACAACTAATACACTTGAAACACAAGAAAGGAGGCAGATATGATCGTATTGGATTATCAGGACCGCCGGCCGCTGTATGAGCAGGTGGCGGAAAAGCTGCAGAGGATGATTGAAAAAGGGGTTCTTGCAAAGGATGAGCAGCTGCCATCTGTCAGAAGTCTGGCCATGGAGCTTTCCATTAATCCGAACACTATTCAGCGTGCCTACGGACTGCTGGAACAGGAGGGATATATCTACCCGGTGAAGGGGCGGGGGAATTTCGTATCTCCTCCGGAGAGCTTTATCGGAGAGAGAAAAGCCGGATTTTTCAGAGAGCTGGATGAACTGCTGCTGCAGGGATATGATATGGGCATCAGCAGGATAGAAATCTGTGAACATGTGGACGGTGTTTATAAGGAGGGGAACCGATGATTGAGATAAAGAATGTCCGGAAGCGATTTGATGAGATTGAGGCACTGAGCGGAATGAGTACGGAGATTCGTGAAGGAGCCGTATTTGGTCTGGTAGGGTCAAACGGTGCCGGTAAAAGCACATTTTTAAGAATTGTAAGCGGAATTCTGAGACCGGATGAAGGAGAGGTGCTGATTGACGGAGTTCCTGTTTATGAACGGACGGACGCCAAAGAAAAACTGTTTTTTGTTCCGGATGATCAGTATTTCTTTCCAAACAGCTCTTCCAGAGAAATGATGGAATATTACAGTATTATTTATCCTGATTTTGACAAACGGAAATTTAAAGAATACATGGAGCGTTTCGGTCTGGATATGAAGAGGAGGCTCAGTACCTTTTCCAAAGGAATGAAACGGCAGGTTTCGGTACTTCTGGGCATCTGCGCCAATACAAAGTATCTGCTCTGCGATGAAACTTTTGACGGATTGGATCCGGTGATGCGTCAGGCGGTCAAAAGTATCTTCGTTTCAGAAATTATGGGCAGGGAATTTACTCCCATAATCGCTTCCCATAACCTGCGGGAGCTGGAGGATATCTGTGATCACGTGGGCCTTCTCCATAAAGGCGGTATCCTCTTTTCCAAAGATCTGGAAGAGATGAAGCACAATATTCAGAAAGTGCAGTGTGTGATTCCTGATTCCGCTATGGAGGAGCAGCTGTTAAAAGAGCTGGATGTGCTTTCGTGTGTCCGCAGCGGTTCTCTGCTGACCGTCACGGTTCGGGGAACAAAGATTGAAGTTATGGAACGGGTGGAACAGAAGAATCCGCTGTTCTGTGAAATTCTTCCACTGACGCTGGAAGAAATATTTATCAGTGAAACGGAGGTAGCAGGATATGACATCAAACATCTCGTTTTTTAGCATGGTAAAAAGTGATCTGAAGCGTCGGATCTGGGCAATGGCACTGCTGTTCCTGGGATTTTTTGCCGCCCTTCCTCTGGGCTGCATGATGTTTATAGACAGTCAGCAGAATCAGCTGGCCAATCAGTATATCGCATACGAAGATATGATCAGAAATCTGGCGAGGTATGTAGGACCGGCAAATTACGGCATATTTCTGGTTATCGCGGCCGCAGCGATTCTGGCGGCATTCACAGGGTTTTCCTATCTGCAGTCATCCCGGAAGCTGGATTTGTTTCACAGTCTTCCGATTGCCAGAAAAACGCTGTTTCTGGTGCAGCATATAAGCGGTCTTCTGGTTTTTGCCATTCCTTATTTTATCTGCCTGGTATTGCTCCTGATCGTATGCATCGTAAAGACCGTATGTACGGCGGCGGTTATAGCCAGCATGGTGACGGGGATTGTGATGTTCTTTCTTTACTTTCTTCTGCTGTACCATGTGACGCTGATCGCTATACTGCTGACCGGCCGGATTCTGGTCAGTGTGCTGGGACTGCTGGTTCTGTGCGGGTATGCCTTTTTGAGTCTTCAGGTGGTATTTGCCTATTTCGCTGCATTTTTTCATACGTATTATTGGCGGTGGGATGGTCTGCTGGACAAGGTGATACAGGTATTCTCACCCTTCTATCTGTATCTGCGGCATACAGAAGCTTTCTCAGGGGTTGAGCTGGAGAGCTTTTCTGTATTTGCCGGACAGTGGAAACAACAGCTGGTTCTGGTGGTGGAAATTGTTATTCTGTTCCTGCTTTCTATCTGGCTGTACAGGAAACGGCCTTCAGAGGCGGCTGGACATTCCATGGCCTTTCCAAAGACAGAGCCGGTGATTAAGGTGTTGCTTATTGTGGTTTTATCGGCAGCCGGCGGTCTTATTTTCAGCAGCCTTGTGGAAGGCAGTCAGACAGGATGGCTGGTGTTCGGCATCGTTTTCTGTGCGTTGGTGCTTCACGGCGTGATCGAAGTGATCTATTCTTATGAGTTTAAGAAGGTTCTTGCTCATAAGGGAACGCTTTTTCTTTCCCTGGGGATAACTCTGTTGCTGGCGCTGGCTTTCCGGTTCGACTGGTTCCGGTACGATACCGCCATACCGGCCATGGACCGGCTGGAAAGTATTGCGGTATATGTAGACGGACTGGGCAGAAGCAGTTATGTAGCTGTGGATGGGTATGACGATACTACCGAGTATGCGCTGAATAAAGGCAAAATGACGGATGTGGAAGCGGGATACCGCCTGGCTGAGGCCGGTGTACAGAATGAAAGAGACGGACTGTGGGACGGTGATGAGGCCTACAGTTCATCGGATAATATTCAGCCGGTCACCATAAACGTGGCGTATGGTCTGTCCGGTGGAAGAGAAAAAATCCGGACCTATACGGTAACCAGCGAACAGCTGCAGCAGTGTCTGCCGGAACTGTATGCGACAAAAGGTTTTAAAGAAGGACATAACGGTATCCTGAATATGGATGTGGATCAGGTGAATATTGATTATGTGGAAATGTATGACGCTTACCATAATGGAAAAATCAATCTCTCACCGGAAGATGCGAAAGATATTCTGAAAACCTATCAGCAGGAACTGGAACAGGCGGAGTATGAGGAACTGGAACCGGAGCATATATGCGGCAGACTGTCTGTTTACAGGAAGGCAGATTCTCAGGTTGTTTCCAATACTTTTGTTACCGATGTTACAGTCTACGACAGCTTTGAAAAAACTATGAAAATGCTGGACGATCTGGGATATCCCATGCGGAAAACGCCGGATTCCGATGAAGTGACTCAGATTACTGTATACGGCTACGCGGCAGAATGGTATCAGGAAGACGGCCAGGTTTATGAAGATCCTCAGATTGAGTTTACGGACAAAGCAGATATCGAAGAAATTCTGAACGCCGCAGTTCAGATAGATGCTCCTTATTTCGATATAGACAGTAATTACAGTATGATTGTAACGGTAAACAGCCGTGACGGAGAAAGAAGCAACTACATGGAGAGCAGCTATCAGTTTCTGAAAGACGGAGTGCCGGATTGCGTAAAGGAAGCATTTCAAAATATGGAAGTAAATCAGGATTGACAAATGAAAAAAAATCATGTAGGATTACAGTTAAGTTAAAAGACAACACGATGACGAGACGAGTAAAATGTGGAAGCTGACAGAGAGGGATGCATATGCTGAAAGCATCCTGAGGGGAAACATTTGAAAACTACCTCCGAGTGGCCCCAATCCGGCCCGGTGATTCCGTTACCATCAAATGAAGTGGTTCCGGCTATAGCCGGAACAAACAGGGTGGAACCGCGTAAAGTCGTCCCTGTCTGCGGCAGCAGACGGGACGGCTTTTTTTATGATACAGCCTCAAAAAGTTGTCAGCCACGCGTGCTTGCACGCATGTGGCTGGCTGACTTTGGGAGGCGCCCGGATATGAGGATGCAATGGGGGAGGGGCCCCATGAAATCCGAATATCAAGGAGGATTTCGAGAGCACGAAGAGTGCGGAGAAATCCGTGGTATCATAAAAATGATGCCAGCGGGGAAAGGCAGGATGCAATGGGGGAGGAGTCCCATGAAATCCGAATATCAAGGAGGATTTCGAGAGCACGAAGAGTGCGGAGAAATCCGTGGTATCATAAAAATGATACCAGCCGGGAAAGGCAGGATGCAATGGGGAAGAATTGGAAAAGTAAAGAAAAAAGGAGCGAAAACGATGAAAATTACATTGAAAGACGGTTCAGTAAAAGAGTATCAGCAGCCGATGTCCGTATATGAGATTGCAAAAGATATCAGCGAGGGACTGGCAAGAGCTGCCACAGCCGGAGAAGTAAACGGAAAAGTGGTGGATCTGCGCACTGTTGTAGATAAAGACAGCGAAGTAAACATTCTGACAGCCAATGACAAAGAAGGTCTGGCTGCGCTGCGGCACACAACCTCCCACGTGCTGGCGGAGGCTGTGAAGCGCCTGTATCCGGAGGCAAAGCTGGCTATCGGCCCTTCCATTGACACAGGGTTTTATTATGATTTTGACTGCCAGTCATTTACAAGAGAAGATCTGGATGAAATAGAGAAAGAGATGAAAAAAGTAATTAAAGAGGGGGCCGAGATCAAACGGTATACCCTGCCAAGGGAAGAAGCCATTGCTTTTATGAAGGAAAAAGGAGAACCCTACAAGGTGGAACTGATTGAGGATCTGCCGGAAGGAGAAGAGATTTCCTTCTATTCTCAGGGGGATTTCGTAGATCTCTGTGCCGGACCTCACCTCATGTCAACAAAAGGAATCAGGGCCTTTAAACTGATCTCTTCTTCAGGAGCTTACTGGAGAGGAAGCGAAAAAAACAAAATGCTGACACGTATCTACGGTACCGCCTATGCCAAAAAGGATGAGCTGAAGGCTCACATGGAACAGCTGGAAGAAGCGAAAAAAAGGGATCACAATAAGCTGGGCCGTGAAATGGAACTGTTTACTACAGTGGATGTTATCGGTCAGGGTCTGCCGCTGATTATGCCCAAAGGCGTAACCATTATCCAGACGCTGCAGCGTTGGATTGAAGATGAGGAAGCAAAACGGGGGTATCTGAGAACCAAGACTCCTCTGATGGCAAAAAAAGATCTTTACGTGATCTCCGACCACTGGAATCATTACAAGGAAGGAATGTTTGTGCTGGGTGATGAAGATAAGGATGATGAAGTGTTTGCCCTTCGCCCCATGACCTGCCCCTTCCAGTATTACGTATATAAAGCAACGCAGCACAGCTACCGGGAACTGCCGCTGCGCTACGGTGAGACTTCCACACTGTTTCGTAATGAGGATTCCGGCGAGATGCACGGACTGACCCGTGTCCGTCAGTTTACCATCTCCGAGGGTCATCTGATCCTGCGCCCCGACCAGGTGGAAGAGGAATTTAAAGGCTGTGTGGATCTGGCCAAGTACTGCATGACCACACTGGGACTTCAGGATGACGTAACCTATCGTCTGTCCCTTTGGGATCCCAACAACCAGGAAAAATATCTGGGTACGGAAGAGATGTGGAATGAGGTACAGGATACCATGCGTCAGATTCTGAATGATATCGGTCTCGACTACACGGAGGAAGAAGGAGAGGCTGCATTCTACGGACCCAAACTGGATATCCAGGCAAAAAATGTATATGGTAAAGAGGATACTATGATTACCATTCAGCTGGATATGTTCCTGGCGGAGCGTTTTGACATGACCTATATTGACAGCGATGGTGAGAAAAAACGCCCCTATATTATCCACCGTACCTCCATGGGATGTTATGAGCGTACGCTGGCCTGGCTGATTGAAAAATATGCCGGCCTCTTCCCCACATGGCTTTGCCCTGAGCAGGTTCGCGTGCTGCCGATTTCTGAAAAATATCAGGAGTATGCGTCAAAAGTGGAAGCTGAATTAAAGACCAATGATATCCGCTGCAGCGTGGACAACAGAAGTGAAAAAATCGGGTATAAGATCCGGGAAGCCCGTATGGAAAAAGTGCCTTATATGCTGGTAGTAGGCGCGAAAGAAGAAGAGCAGGGCGTAGTTTCCGTCCGCAGCCGGTATCTGGGAGATGAAGGCCAGAGATCCCTGGATTCCTTTATTGATGATATCTGTCGTGAAATACGGACGAAAGAAATCCGTAAAATCGAAGTTGAAAGTAACGGGGATAAATAACAGGAAAACGGCACATACTATCACAAAATAAAAAGGAGGTAGTGTGTATGCCAGCATTAACCTGTGCAGCAGTCACATGTATTTACAACAAAGATGAGCTCTGTTCAAAAGGGGACATCAAAGTGGGAGGAGAAGACGCCCGCCGTTCTGATGATACTTTCTGTGCCAGCTTTGTGGAAAGAGGAAGCAATTCCGTAACCAGCAGTGCTGCAGACGGCTGCGGATGTTCCGTCATTGATATCTGCTGTGAAGCGTGCAGCTGCAAATACAATCAGGATGAAGCCTGTACAGCCAGCCAGATTGGCATTGAAGGACAGAATGCCTGTGAATGTACACAGACAGAGTGCAGAAGTTTCTGCTGTGAGAAATAAAAATATCAAAAAAAGAATGAAAAGAGTCATTGCATGGCAATGGCTCTTTTTGTTTTATAAATATGTAAAAATATATAAAAATTTTAAGTGAAAATTATATAAAACGTTTAAATGTTAAAAATATACAAAAACCTATTGACTTATGAAAAAATTTTGGGTAAATTAAATACAACATAAAAATAATTAAAACAAATTTAAATAAAATGCACATAATTATAAAAATAATTAAAACAAAGGAGGAGAGCGTGTGGGAAGTTTTATACAGATACGGGATATCTGCAAAAAGTTTTACGGTGTGTATGCTTTGAAAAATATCAGTTTTGATATTGCCAAAGGGAGCGTACACGCCATCATGGGAGAAAACGGCGCGGGGAAAAGTACGCTGATGAAAATCCTGGGCGGCGTATATCAAGCCGACGGAGGATCCATTATCATTGACGGTAAGGAACGGAATATCCGCAGCGTTCAGGATTCATCCCGCTGCGGCATCAGCGTAATCTATCAGGAATTCAATCTGGTTCCGGAACTGACAGTGGCGGAAAATATTTTTATATCAGATATACCGAAGAAAACTTTTCTGGGAATTGTGGAAAAGAGGAAACGGTCCGCCAATGCGGCAGAAATACTGAAAATGCTGGAGATTGATGTGGATCCCGATGAATTTGTAAAAAATCTGTCGGTATCAGAGAAACAGATGGTGGAAATTGCCAAGGCTCTTTCCCAGAATGCGGAGATTATTATCATGGATGAGCCTACGGCTGCTCTGAACGACGACGAGGTGCAGAAGCTGGAAGAAATTGTTCGGATGCTGAAAAAAGATGGAAAGACCATTTTGTATATTTCCCACCGTCTGAAAGAAGTATTTGATATGACGGATACGGTCACTGTGCTGAGAAATGGTGAGTATGTGGATACAAAACCGACAAAAGAACTGACAGAGGCGGATATTATCCGGCTGATGGTGGGACACGATGTAGATCAGGGTTCAGACCGGTTCGGGTATGCGACAGAAGAGATACTGCTGCAGGTTCAGGATCTGACGCTGAAAAATGTCTTTGATTCCGTGTCCTTTGAACTCAAAAAGGGAGAAATTCTGGGCATGGCCGGGCTGATGGGGTGCGGAAGAGAAGAAGTGCTTTCCGCCATTTACGGACTGTTCGGATACGACAGCGGAAAGGTGCTGCTGGAAGGAAAGGAAGTCTGTTTCAAAAATCCCCGGGAAGCCATTGAACACGGTGTATGTTTTCTGACTGATGACAGAAAGGATGCCGGTATCTTCCCTCAGATGTCGGTAGAGGAAAACATTACGATCATGTCCATTCGAAATCTGAAAAAGAAGTGGGGGTTTTACATTGATCCCAAAGACGAGGCCGGACAGCTGCAGAAGATGACCCGGTATATGAATATCAAATACGCGAAGCCGGAGCAGAAAATTTCCTACTTAAGCGGCGGTAATCAGCAGAAAGTATTGTTGGGGAGAGATCTGCTGCTGGACAATAAGGTATTCATTATGCTGGAGCCCACCAGGGGAATCGATGTGGGAGCCCGGGAAGAGATATATAATCTGCTGTACCAGCTGGCGAAAGAAGGCATGGGAATCATTGCCGTCTTTTCTGATATGAATGAACTGATCCGCGTCTGTGACCGGGCGGTAGTATTCTGTGACGGCAGAATAACCGGAAGTCTTACAAAAGAGGAGTTCAATAAAGAGCGAATACTTACCTATGCGGCAGGGAAGGGGGCATAAATTACTGATGAAAAAGAAAATATCCGGACAGAGTGAAAATATCAGCCTGGTTGCCGTCATCATTATCCTGTTTATCATATTTTCCATCTTGCAGCCCAACATGATGACGATCTTCAACATAAAAAATATTCTGGTACAGGTTTCTCTGACCGCCATTGCGGCGGCGGGCATGACCTTTGCCTATACGGCAGGAGTGTTTGATATGTCGGTGGGCTCTATTCTGGCACTGATCAGTGTAGTGGTTGCAAAAGTGGCGACAACGGCTGGCGTTCTCCCGGCGATCCTGACTGCTTTTGTCATTGCGGTAATTGTGGGAATCTTAAACGGGCTGATTGTGACGAAGCTGGGGATACAGGCCTTTGCCGCTACGCTGGTTTCCATGATTTTAATCCGGGGTATCGCGGTGCTGATGGCAGACGGGGCCGATGTTCCGCTGTACTCCGTAAACGCCATAAAGTTTATTTCATCGGGAACCATTCTGGGAATTCCCTTCCCGATTATTCTGACGGTTCTGGTATATGCCGTGTCCTATTTTCTGTATTATAAGACGGCTTTCGGTATGAAGATCAGAAGCGTGGGTTCCAATGCAGATGCTTCCAAAATTTCCGGTATCCGCACAGAGCGTATGATTATAGCTGCATTTGTGCTGACGGCAGTGACGGCAGTTTTTTCCAGTCTGATTAAGACTGCACAGGTAATGTTCGGAAAAGCAACGATCGGAGAAGACTTTGCACTGGATGTAATGACTACAGTTATACTGGGAGGCACTGTAATCACAGGAGGCAAAGGGAATCTGACAGGAACGCTGATCGCGTCTGTTCTGATTGCTGTGATTAAAAACGGACTGAATATCAATAACGTAAACTCCTATTATCAGCAGCTGGCCATCGGTGTAATCCTGATTTTTGCACTGGTATTTAACGGCATGAAAACCATGAAAAATGCACGGCAGATCAGACGGGAGGGTTGAATAAATGAAGAAAATCAATGTAGGCAGACATATTGTTATACTGATTCTTATTGTACTCTGGGGGATTATGTTTGCTCTTAACGGTAACTTTCGAACCGGTGCAAATCTGGGAAGTATTCTCAGGGAAGCCTCTTCCACAGGGATAGCCGCACTGGGGATGACTTTTATCATCATCATGGGTGATTTTGATCTGTCTATCGGCTCTATGCTGGCGCTGATCGGAATGATCATGGCGGCGTGCATGGGAAGTATGGGACTTGTTCCGGCCCTTCTGATCGGCTGTGTGGTGGGACTGGTCTGCGGGCTGATCAACGGAATTATTATTTCTTATTTTAATGTTCCGGCTTTTATTACCACACTGGGAACTTACTACAGTTTTCGCGCCCTGGCCTATATATTGAATAATGCGAATACGATTATCTGTACAGATTCAGTTTTCCTGAAAATGGGAACGGGAAGTGTTGCGGGAATCCCAATTCCTTTTATTATCTTCCTGATTCTGGCGGCAGCGGGAGCTGTGGTGCTGAACCGTACAACATACGGCCGGAGTGTCCGTGCTTTGGGTAATTCGGAAAAAGCCTGCCGCATCAGCGGCATTAACACGAAACGGGTAAAGTGTATTGCCTTTGTGCTTATGGGATTCTGTACGGCGGTTTCGGCTGTCATTGTGACGGCGAGACAGGCCTGTGCCAGTCCGGACGTAGCTGCAAATTTTCACTTCGATGCGATTACCATGGTTGTTCTGGGGGGGACAAAAATGACAGGAGGGGAGGGAAGTATCTTAAATACGGTAATTGCGGCTGTGCTGTATGCGAGCGTGTCAAACTGCCTGAATCTGTATCATGTGGATGCTCAGTGGCAGCGTGTATGTATGGGATTGATTCTGCTGGCGGCATTTTCCTTTGATTTTATTCAGAAGCATATTGCCAGATTCCGTGAGAATTCTCAGAAAAAAGTAATACAAAGTATGTAAGAAAAGGAGAAGGTATATGAAAAACAAAAACTTGAAAAAACTATTGGCGGTTGTTTTGATGTTGGCAATGGCGGTTCAGATCATGGCCTGTGGCTCTTCCGGAGGCAGTTCTGAAGGAGAGGCGACGGATGCGTCTGCGGAAGAAACCCAGAGCAGCGGCGACGATGCACAGGATACGGCTTCTGCCGGAGATTCCAAAGGTGTGATCGCGTATTCCTGTTACAACATGAGCTGGGAGTACTATGTGACACTGGCGCAGGGTGTGAAAGAGGCGGCGGAGGCAGCCGGATATGAATATGTGGAACACGATCAGCAGAGTGATCAGAGTCTGATGATTCAGGGATGTACGGATCTTCTGAACCAGGATATTGCCTGTCTGGTACTGACGCCCTGCAAGCCGGAAGCGGCGGCAAGCATCTATGAACTGGCGGAAGAAAAAGGTATTCCGGTCGTTCTGGCGGATATCAGCACCGAAGCTACAGGATATCTTGCCTGTCTGAAATCAGACAATTATGACGGCGGTGTTCTGGCTGGAAATTACGTTCTGGACAATCTGACCGACGCACAGTCCAAAAAAGCGGCTATGATTACTGTGGATCCTTCCAATACCAATATCGTAAGAAGTGATGGCTTTAAAGATACCGTTGAAGCCGGCGGCTGGACAGTGGTATCTGAACTGTCAGGCCAGTCGGAGCCGGATGTGGCTTATTCCTGTATGCAGGATATTATCACGGCTAATCCGGATGTGGAAGTGGTGTTCTGCAGTAATGATCCCATGGCAATTTCAGCTTCTCAGGCAGTGGCAGATGCAGGTCTGACGCCGGGAGAAGATGTGAAAGTCATCGGATACGATGCTCAGTCCAATGTATTTGAACCCATCGAAAACGGCACGGTACTGGGTACTGTGGCACAGGATCCCTATGGAATGGGTTCGGGAGCAGTGGAATGTTTCCTGAAAAATCTGGACGGCGAAGAACTGACTTTTGACGATGAAGAGACAAAGACCATTTATACCGATCAGTGGATCATAGATGCATCCAACGTTGCGGAATATAAATAAAATGGAAGAATATAAGCTTGGAATCTGTATGTGGGGATTCCCCCAGGAGGGACCGGAGGGGCTGCGCCTGGCAGCCGGCCTCGGGCTTCAGGGGGCGGAGATCAGTCTGGGATCTTTTGAAGAGGGGTATCCGATGACGGATCCCTTTCTTCAGAAAGAGTACTGCAAAATCAGCAGGGACTGCCGGATAGAGCTGGTTTCCCTGTCAGTGGAGCATCTGAATCAGTATGGTCTTTCCAATCCTTCAAGCAGCAGGAGAGGTCGAATTGCGCTGGAGGGCAGCCGGAGGGGGCTGGAGGCGGCGGCACGGATGGAAATTCCGGTTGTGCAGCTTCCCAGCTTCAATGACGGGGCAATCCGCACAGAGGAAGACTTTGAAAACACCTGTGAAAAAATCAGTATACTCTGCGAAGAGGCGGCAGCATACGGTATCATCATAGCCACGGAAAATGTGCTGTCAGTGGAAGACAGCCGCCGGATGATGAAAAAAATCGGCTGCGGCAATTTTAAGCTGATGTTTGATACCCAGAATTATTTTCTGGATCATGGTGCAGATACGGCGGAAGTACTGAGAGAGCTGTATCCTTATGTCATACAGATTCACCTGAAAGACGGATATAACGGAAAAATCAGCAGTGCGCTGCTGGGAAGGGGCGAAACCCACTTCCTGCAGACAGCCGGGGTTATTAAAGAAACAGCCTGTACCCGCTGGCTGCTGCTGGAAAATTATTATGACCGGCCGCCGTTGAATCAGATGTGTGTGGACCCGGTGGAACTGGTACAGGCGGATATGAAAACTGTAAAAACGATATTTGAAATGCAATAGGAGGTGCATGTTTGTGGGGAAGATGTTGGCAGCGGTGTTCCAGGGAAACGGAGTTCTGGAACTGGAGGAGAGAGAAATTCCGCAGATCGTCCATCCGACGGATGTGAGAATAAAGGTGACGGCAGCGGGAATATGCGGAAGTGATCTTCATGTGCTTCACGTTCCGCCGGCACAGTATGCAAAACCGGGGACGCCAATGGGGCATGAATTTTTTGGAGTGGTAGATGAAATCGGTCCGGAGGTGACACAATATAAAGTCGGAGATACGGTGGTTGTGGACAACATTCAGAAATGTCATGTCTGCGAATACTGCAGAAACGGGATGGATAATCTCTGTCCGGATGCGGAAATTTACGGACAGACACTGCCCGGCGGTTTTGCTCAATATGCCGTGATTCCCCAGGCGCAGCTTCTTCCTATGCCGGCATCGGTGAAACCGGAGCTGGCAGCTCAGACAGAACCGCTGGCCTGCGTGATGAACGGTATGAAAAAGATTAATCCCACGCCTGATGAAAGAGTGCTGCTGTACGGCGCAGGACCCATAGGCCTGACATTTATCCGGGTGCTGAAACTGTACGGCGTAAAAAATCTGGCGGTCTGTGAGATGGCGGCGGAGAGAAGGGAATGGGCCAAAAAGTGCGGCGCCGATCTGGTAATTGACTCTGCCGGTGAAGATGTAAAAAAGGTTCTGATGGAAAACTGGGGAGGACTCTGTGACATTGTGATTGATGCTGTCGGCGCAGGAAGTATATTCGGGGAAGCGGTGAACATCCTTCAGGCAGGAGGAAGACTCCTGATTTTCGGACAGAATGCCAATGCCATGTCCCAGGTGCCGCCGGCGGTCATCACCAGGAATGAACTGACAGTGATGGGAACCTACTGTGCTCATCACACATTTCCGACTGCCATTAAACTGCTGCAGGATGAACGGCTGGGGTTGGAACAGATTGTAAGTCACAAACTGGAACTGAAAGACATTCTGACGGGCATTCAGCTTCTGAGAGAGCAGAAAGCCTGCAGAGTTATTATTTATCCAAATGGTATCCAATAAGTAATTCAGGGTGGGGGATGCTTGCATTTGGCTGAAAAAACGTTTATTCTAAACATATAATCATAGAGGAGAACGTCGTGGATGAAATGTACAATTAGAGATATTGCCAAAATGGCAGGAACCTCCCCATCCTCTGTTTCACTGGTTCTGAATAACAAGCCAGGTGTCCGGAAAGAGATGCGGCAGCAGATTGCGAAGCTGCTGCAGGAAAATGGATATACGCTGAAATCACAGGAAAAGGGTGAGCCTTTTGATGTGAAACGAATCTGTTTCATTTATTACAAAAGCTCCAACTGGATAGCCAGAAGAAAAGATAACTTTCTTCTGCGGATTCTGGATGGAATTGAAAACGCATGTCAGAAACTGAAGTGCGAATGTACGATGGTCAATGCTAATTATGAAGATCTGGGAAAAGTACTGCAGGATATGACGAAAGATAAAGTGGACGGAATCATTTTTCTTGGTACGGAATATGCCCATGATTCCGAAAAACTGACGGTGAACAAAGATATTCCTTTCATATGCATAGACCACTACTTTGACGAGGAAGATTTTGACTGTATCAATATTGACAATATACAGAGCCATTATCATTCCATCCGTCATCTGATGGCACTGGGCCATAAAAAAATCGGATATCTTACCAGCAACCTGGAAAGCGGAGCGCTTCAGAACAGAAAAGAAGCTTTCTGCAGCGTAATGAGCAGGCTGGGACTGAAGGTATGGCCGGAACATATTATCTATCTCAGTCTGCTGCAGGATGAGGCAGAGGAAAGTCTGGGACAGTATCTGGAGGCGTTTCAGGAACTGCCCACCGCGTTTATTGCCTGTAACGATGTCATCGCCATTGCTGCAGTGGGAATGCTGCAGCGGGCGGGATACAAAGTCCCGGAAGATATTTCCATCATAGGCTTTGATGATTCCGGTGTCTGCGAGATGATTGTTCCCCGTCTGACTACTATTCATGCGGATCTGGAGAGAATGGGGAGTCTGGCGGTGGAACGGCTGAGAAATCTTATGGACCGGAAAACATCGGAAGTTCTGAAAATGACCATTGGAACGAAACTGATATGTCGGGAAACCACAGGGCCGGCCAGAGAATAACAGAAAACAAAGAAAACAGCGGTTTTCTGCCAGAGGCAGAGGACCGCTGTTTTCATAAAAAATTAATTATTTTCCGGCTGCTCTATCACTTTTTTATACTTCAATCTTAAAGGATAAATCCTCGCCGGCCAGGCTGCTGTCAAAGACCAGGGTTCCTTCGGTAAAATCAGAGCTGACCTCGAAGGCTATCTGGCCGGAACTGGATTCTCCGTTTTTTGCGGGCTCTGCCGTTTTCAGAAAAGCGGCGTAGTAGGGAGTGCATGTGGTGTCGCCCTCCACCAGTTTAAAGCTCATATTGTCCAGCAGGAGAGGTTCATCGGAGGAGTTCGTATAAGAATAGTCGATGACTACTACCTTTTCCGGATTGCTGCTGTTGTTTTCGTCCCGCTCATCCGTTACTTCAGCCTTTTCGATTCGAAGTGTCGCCAGTTCGGCACCGGATTCAGCGGTGACGACACAGTCCTGATCTAAAGGAGCGGTATCGATGGAGGACAGATCAGGAACCTCCGTATCTGTCGTTCCCTCACCCTGAATGTCTTCCACAGGCGTCTGATCTTCTCCGTCTGTCTGTGCGTTTTCTTCTTTCGTCTCCGTCTTCTTATCTTTTGTATCAGAACCGGTTTTATCAGCGTTTCCCTCGGAATCCGCAGCGGCTTCTGTCGGCGCGGGGTTTTCAGCGTCTGTATCGGATCCTCCATTTGAATTACAGCCAAACAGCGAAAACGTAAGAAGACTCAGAAGAGTCAGAGTAATCAGCAGTGGTTTTCTTTTCATGAATCAATCAATCCTTTCCTTAATTCTGCGGCATGTTTAAATTTTGCTCATATGTATTGTACCAGATAGATGTCTTTGAAACAACTAAAGAAAAAAGAAAATGTGTTTGATTCCAAATAAATGTGATATACTGTCATTAGCGCCTGAGGCGCCATTTAAACAGGAGTGGAGGTTTCACATGAACATTGAGAAGCTAAAGGAATATACGATGCTTCGCAGGGAGCATCTTGCGGATATCAGTTCGGAAGGATATCTGCTGCGACATAAAAAGAGTGGGGCCAGGGTGATGGTGATTGAGAATGACGATGAAAATAAGGTCTTCAATATCGCTTTCCGGACTCCGCCTTCAGACAGTACAGGAGTTGCGCATATTCTGGAACACAGCGTACTGTGCGGTTCCAGAAAATTTCCATTGAAAGATCCCTTTGTGGAACTGGTGAAAGGGTCTTTAAACACTTTTTTGAACGCCATGACATATCCGGATAAAACCATGTATCCTGTGGCCAGCTGCAATGATCAGGATTTCAAAAATCTGATGGATGTTTATCTGGATGCCGTTTTTTATCCCAATATTTATAAAAAAGAAGAAATATTTCGCCAGGAAGGCTGGCATTATGAGCTGAAAGAAGCCGGCGGTTCTCTTTCCTACAACGGCGTAGTATACAATGAAATGAAAGGAGCCTTTTCATCTCCGGAAGAGATGATGGACAGGGAGATTTTCAACACGCTTTTCCCGGATACGGCTTACGGTGTGGAATCGGGAGGAGATCCTGAAGAAATACCGAATTTAACCTATGAGGCTTTCCTTGATTTCCACCGGAAATATTATCATCCTTCCAACAGCTATATTTATCTCTACGGCGATGTGGATATGGAGGAGCGTCTTACCTGGCTTGACCGGGAGTATCTTTGTCATTTTGATGCCATAGAGGTGGATTCCCGCATTAAAATGCAGACTCCTTTTGCCGGACCGGTGGAAAAAGAGTTGTTTTATCCCATCGGGGACAATGAACCGGAAGCATCCAATACTTATCTGACCTGGAATGCGGTGACGGGAGACGGGCGCAACGTAGAGCAGAACACGGCTTTCCAGATTCTGGAATATGCCCTTTTATCGGCGCCGGGGGCGCCCCTTAAGAAGGCGCTGCTGGATGCGGGTATCGGCAAAGACATCATCGGTTCTTACGAAGACGGAATCCTGCAGCCGTTTTTCTCTATTGTGGCGAAAAACGCCGAGCCGGAAGACAAAGAACGTTTCTGCCGGGTGATCACGGATACTCTTCGGAACCTGGCGGAGAAAGGCATCAATAAAAAAGCGCTGGAAGCCGGTATCAATTACTTTGAATTCCGTTTCAGAGAAGCGGACTATTCCTCCTATCCCAAGGGGCTGATGTACGGGATTGACGTATTCGACAGCTGGCTCTATGATGAGGAAAAGCCCTTTGATTATCTGCTCCAGCTGGAAATTTTCGCGTCTCTGAAAGAAAAGATCGGCAGCGGTTATTTTGAAAATCTGCTGAAGACCTGTCTGCTGAATAATCCTCACAGGGCGGTTGTCACAGTAAAACCGAAAAAGGGTCTGGCAAGGGAAAAAGAAAAGAAACTGGAGGAAAAACTGGCGGCCTACAAAGCCTCATTAAGTGAGCAGGAGATTTGGCAGCTGGTGAAACAGACGGAAGATCTGCTCAAGTATCAGGAAGAGGAAGAGACGCCTGAGGCGCTGGCTTCCATTCCTATGCTGACCAGAGGCGATATTAAAAAAGAAGCGGTGAAGCTTCATAATGAGATGCGCAGTCTCAATCAGATCCCCGTGCTGTTTCATAATATCCCAACCAACCAGATCAGCTATATGATCCTGCTGTTTGATACGGGAAAAGTGCCTGAGCATCTGGTTCCCTATCTGGGACTTTTAAAAGCGGTGCTCGGGTATGTGGATACGGAGCATTATACCTACGACGAGCTTTTTAATGAGATTAATGCTAATTCCGGCGGAATCATCTGTGGCATGCATGTGCTTTCCCGGGCGGGAAAAGAGCAGTCCTGCAGAGGAATGTTTGGCATCAAAGCGAAATGTCTGTATCCTCAGCTGAGTTTTGTGTTCCGTATGATCCGGGAGATTCTTACCACATCCAGACTGGATGATGAAAAACGGCTTTATGAGATTATCGCCCGGCAGAAATCCAGACTTCAGATGTCCATACCGGGTTCCGGCCATGCTTCCGCCGTTTCCAGACTGACTTCCTATTATTCTGCCAGCGGTTGTCTGCAGGAAGAAATCAGCGGAATCGGATATTACAAATTCGTGGAGAAACTGGAGGAACAGTTTGAAAGCCGCAAGGAAGAGATCATAGAGAATTTAAAAGAGCTGATGAAATTTCTGTTCCGCAGGGAGAATTTCCTGATCAACTATACGGCGGATGAAGAAGGATTTCGGGTGCTGAAAGAGAGCATGCCTGATTTTGACAGCATGTTCTGTCAGGCTCCGGTGGAAGTAAAACCATTTTCTTTTGTGCCCAGCAAAAAAAATGAAGGCTTTAAAACTTCAGGACAGGTGCAGTATGTGGCGGTGGGCGGCAATTTTAAAGCGGACGGCTATGAATATACGGGAGCCCTTCAGATACTCCGGATGATTCTCAGCTACGATTATCTGTGGAACAATATCCGGGTAAAGGGGGGAGCTTACGGCTGTATGAGCGGATTCAAACGGACCGGAGACGCTTATTTCGTATCTTACCGGGATCCTCACCTGACCCAGACGATCTCCGTCTATGAAGGGATACCGGATTATCTGCGGAGTTTTACCGCTGATGAACGCCAGATGACGAAATATATTATCGGAACTATCAGCGGAATGGATACTCCCCTTACTCCGCAGGGAAAGGGAATGCTTTCTTTCCATGCCTATTTCTCGGGAGTGACAGAAGAGCAGCTGCAGAAAGAAAGAGACGAGATTTTAAACGCGCAGGAGGAAGATATCAGGAAGCTGGCGGATATCATCCGTGCGGTACTGGATCAGAAAAACCTCTGTGTGATCGGAAGCGAAGCCGCCATTGAAAAAAATGAAGATAAGTTCCTGACAGTGAAACACCTGATAGGATAAGGAGTTGTATGAATAAAAACGAACAGTTTAAATCAGGTTTTGTGGCTATTATCGGACGCCCGAATGTGGGGAAATCCACATTGATGAACCATCTGATCGGCCAGAAAATCGCCATTACTTCCAAAAAACCCCAGACGACACGGAACCGGATTCAGACGGTATATACCTGCGACAGAGGGCAGATTATTTTTCTTGATACGCCGGGGATTCACAAAGCGAAGACGAAGCTGGGCGAGTATATGGTGAATGTGGCGTCCAAAACAGTGAAGGATGTGGATGTGATTCTGTGGCTTGTGGAGCCCACCGCCTATATCGGACCGGGGGAGAAGCATATCGCCGGTCAGCTGGCGGATGTGAAACTGCCGGTGATCCTGGTCATCAATAAGATAGATACGGTTTCAAAAGATGAGATTCTGCCGCTCATTGACGCCTACCGGAAACTTTATGAGTTTGACGAGATCATTCCGGCATCGGCTCTGCGGGGGCGGAATACGGAGGATATCATTGACACTTTGTTCCGATACCTTCCCTACGGTCCCCAGTATTACGATGAGGATGTGGTGACGGATCAGCCCATGCGTCAGATCGTGGCGGAAGTGATCCGGGAGAAGGCTCTGCATGCGCTGGACGATGAGATCCCCCATGGAATTGCCGTTTCTGTGGATGTGATGAAAAGGCGTAAGAAAAGTTCCATCACCGATATAGAGGCGACCATCGTCTGTGAAAAAGAGTCTCATAAGGGAATTATTATCGGGAAACAGGGAGCCATGCTGAAAAAAATCGGCAGCAACGCCCGCTATGAAATTGAGAAAATGCTGGACGGAAAGGTCAATCTCAGACTCTGGGTAAAGGTGAAAAAGGACTGGAGAGACAGCGATTTTCTGATAAAAAATTTCGGATACGATAAGAAAGAAGTATAGACCATGAGTGGACCGGTAGCGGTAAACGGCGTTGTCCTGCTGGCAGCGCCATCGGGAGAATATGATAAACGTCTGGTGCTGCTGACGAAAGAGAGAGGAAAAATTACCGCCTTTGCCAGGGGAGCCAGAAAAAGTACAAGTTCCCTGCTGGCGGCGGCAAATCCCTTTGTGTTCGGAACTTTTTATGTATATGAAGGCCGCACGGCCTACAGCCTTTATCAGGCAGAGATCCATCATCATTTTACGGATCTGGCCAGAGAGATACCCGGCGTCTATTACGGATTCTATTTTCTGGAATTTGCAGATTACTACGGACGGGAAGGTGTGGACGCTTCCGCCATGGTCAATCTGCTGTTTGTGGCGCTGAAAAGCCTTGGCAATCCCAGAATTCCCAATGAACTGGTCCGCTATGTCTTTGAACTGAAACTGATGGTGTTAAACGGGGAATATCCCCAGGTGTTTGAGTGCACAGCCTGCAAGAAAAAAGAAAATCTGGAATATTTCAGCGATTCTTTCTGCGGTGTCCTGTGCTCTTCCTGCAGGCAGAAGGCCCAGGACGGGAAAAAGATCTCCCCCACCCTTCTTTATACCATGCAGTACATTATCAGCGCTCCTCTGGACAGACTGTATACCTTTACGGTCACCGGTGAAGTGCTGGCGGAGCTGGCGGCGCTTATGAAGGCTTACGTGAAGAATCATACGGATAAAAGATTCAAAAGTCTGGAAATACTGGAAATGATGTGTTGAAAATATGGCCGTCTGCGGTTATAATCTAGGATAGACTTTGGCTTAGGAGGCATGTGTTGTGAAAAGATACATAGCACTTATGGCAGGCGGGCTGCTTGTGGTTTTGGCCGGCTGCGGTTCCGGAGCTGATCAGAGTACGCTGTCCATTAACAGTAAAGGGAGAGTTACGGTTGTTACTGTGGAAAATTTTGACAAACCCTATTATGATTTTGAGGAGCTGGAGGAAACCGTCGATCAGGCAGTCAGTGAATATAACAGCCGGCAGGATGATGACAGAATCAGGGTGAAAACCTGCAGTGAAGATCAGAAAAAGCAGGAGGTCCGGGTAACTCTGGAATACGATTCCTGTGAAGATTACCGGGAGTTCAACCAGAGAGAACTGTTCCGCGGAACGGTGGCGGAGGCTTCCGATACGTATGATTTTGACGATGTTTTCCTGGACAGTCAGGGAGAGGAAACGGATGCAGCCTCCATTCTGGCGGATTATGGAAATGCTGAAGTTATTGTTCTGCAGGAGCCTGTGAGAGTTGAAACACCGGAAGATATCCTGTACGTCAGCGACAATGTTCAGATCCTGGAAAAACGGGCGGCAAAAGTACAAAGCGACGGGAGCCGGGACAATGAAAATGCTGATACCAGTATTTACGAGTATGCCTATATCATATATCTCAATGAAAAATAAAAAGTAAAGAGGAGAAAAGTGATGGAAAAAACAATGGAAAAGATTGTAGCCCTGGCGAAATCCAGAGGATTTGTATATCCAGGGTCCGAAATTTACGGAGGACTGGCCAACACCTGGGATTACGGCAATCTGGGTGTGGAGCTGAAGAACAATGTAAAGCAGGCATGGTGGAAAAAATTCATCATGGAAAATCCCTATAATGTGGGAGTGGACTGCGCCATTCTTATGAATCCCCAGACCTGGGTGGCTTCCGGTCATCTGGGCGGATTTTCTGACCCATTGATGGACTGCCGGGAGTGTCATGAAAGATTCCGGGCGGATCAGCTGATTGAAAACTACAGCGAGGAACACGGCATAAAGCTGGAAAGCTCCGTAGATGCCTGGAGCCAGGAAGAGATGAAAAACTTTATTGAAGAGCATCAGATTCCCTGTCCCACCTGCGGCAAGCATAATTTTACTGACATCCGTCAGTTCAATCTGATGTTTAAGACTTTCCAGGGTGTGACGGAAGACGCAAAGAATACCGTATATCTGAGACCGGAGACGGCCCAGGGTATCTTTGTCAATTTCAAAAACGTGCAGAGAACTTCCAGAAAGAAAATCCCCTTTGGTATCGGACAGATCGGAAAATCTTTCAGAAATGAGATTACACCCGGCAATTTTACTTTCCGTACTCGTGAATTTGAGCAGATGGAGCTGGAATTTTTCTGTGAACCGGATACAGATCTGGAATGGTTTGCCTACTGGAAGAATTTCTGCCTGAACTGGCTGAAAGAGCTGGGATTGAAAGATGATGAGATCCGGGTAAGAGATCATGAGCCGGAAGAGCTTTCCTTCTACAGCAAAGCCACCACGGATGTGGAGTTTTTGTTCCCCTTTGGCTGGGGCGAGTTGTGGGGAATCGCTGACCGTACCGATTATGACCTGACTCAGCATCAGAATACTTCCGGTCAGGATATGTCCTATTTTGACGATGAGAAGAAGATCAAATACGTTCCTTACGTTATCGAGCCTTCCCTGGGCGCTGACCGTATGGTTCTGGCCTTTCTGTGCAGCGCTTACGATGAGGAAGTGCTGGATGCCGAGAAAAATGATGTGCGTACCGTGCTTCATTTCCATCCGGCGCTGGCTCCGGTAAAAATCGGTGTGCTTCCCCTCTCCAAAAAGCTCAATGAAGGTGCGCTGAAAGTCTTTGACAGACTGTCCAAAATCTACAACTGTGAATTCGACGACAGGGGAAATATCGGAAAACGGTACCGCCGCCAGGATGAAATCGGTACGCCTTACTGCGTGACCTACGATTTTGAGTCGGAAACAGACGGCGCAGTAACCGTCCGCGACCGGGATACCATGGAGCAGGAAAGAATAAAAATCGAGGATTTGGAGCAGTATATGGCTGAGAAATTCCGCTTTTAATGAAAAACTGTTGTCTAAAACTGCGGTTTTTGCTATAATCTTGAAGAAGTGATAAATCATTTAGGAGGAATATTACTATGGCAAAGAAAAATATTGTTGTAGGTCAGTCCGGCGGACCGACTGCTGTTATTAATTCAAGCCTTGCCGGCGTTATTGCGGCAGCCAGAGATCTTGGATATGACAAAGTTTATGGTATGCATCATGGAATTCAGGGATTCTTAAATGAGGATCTGGTAGATATCTCCGAGTACGTAAAAGATAAAAACGATATCGAACTGCTGAAGAGAACTCCATCTGCATTCCTTGGTTCCTGCCGTTTCAAACTTCCGAAAATCGAGGGGAATGAAGAAACTTACGACAAGATTTTTGAAATCATGGAAAAAAATGACATTGAGTGCCTGTTTTATATCGGTGGAAACGATTCCATGGACACCATTAAAATGCTTTCAGATTATGCTGAACTGAAAGGTAAAAAACAGAGATTCATGGGAGTTCCCAAAACAATCGACAACGACCTGCCCATTACAGATCATACACCGGGCTATGGTTCAGCAGCAAAATATATCGCATCCTCTCTGAAGGAAGTAATCCGCGACAATTCCAGCTTCGGTATTGAAAAACCAACCGTAGTGGTTGTGGAGATCATGGGACGTCATGCAGGCTGGCTGACAGCAGCTGCCGCTCTGTCAAGAGGCGAAGACTGTGAAGGACCGGATATGATCTATCTGCCGGAGACAGACTTTGACATGGACGACTTCATGGCAAGAGTGAAAAAACTGTCTGAGGAAAAGAGTTCTGTTGTCATCGCCGTATCTGAGGGTATCAAACTGGCCGACGGACGTTTCGTATGCGAGCTGGGCAGCGCTTCTGATTACGTGGATGCATTCGGACATAAACAGCTGTCAGGCTGCGGTGTAGTTCTGGCAAACAAGGTTCAGGCTGAACTGGGTCTGAAGTCCCGTGCCATCGAGTACTCCACACTGCAGAGAGCAGCTACACATCTGGCTTCTCTGACAGATATCAACGAAGCTTATAATGCCGGATATGAAGCATGCAAGGCTGCTGACGACGGCAAGACGGGTATGATGGTTACCATCGAAGTTGTAAACCGTGATCCGTATCAGGTAACATACAACATCTACGATATCCATGCGATTGCCAACGTGGAAAGACCGGTACCGGCAGAATGGATTATCAATGACGGTACAGATTTGAGCGACGAGTATGAAAAATATGCCCGTCCGCTGATCATGGGCGAACTGCAGCCTGTGATGGTAGATGGTCTTCCGAGACATCTGGTAATGAACAAATCCACTTACAGAAAATAAGAATAAAGAGTGCTGCGGCTCCTTTGCTCCGTGAAAAACACGGGCAAAGGAGCTTTTTGTGCGATAAGCCAGGTATCGCGATGATCGGGTAGGGGAAGGAATCATTCCCTACCCGATTTTTTAACGCATAAGAGTGGCCAAAAGGGGAATACTCAAATATTGTTATAATGCACAAAAAATGGCAGAATTTTCTTGACTGAACTGTCATATATGTTAAAATTGATGTATAAAGACTCTTTAAGGAGGAAATTTAATGGTAAAATGGGTTTATTTGTTCAAAGAAGGTAACGCTGATATGAGGGATCTGCTGGGAGGCAAGGGAGCCAACCTGGCGGAGATGACCAACCTGGGTCTGCCGATTCCCCAGGGCTTTACG
>JBMNRA010000039.1:0-28587 GCA_050944415.1 Ruminococcus sp. | reverse complement strand
CCAAATGTCTGCCTGTGCAAGCACGGCAGCCGCTTGTCGGGCTTATCGCGCCGCTGGTCGCTGTTCGCGTTGCCCTCCAAATGTCTGCCTGTGCAAGCACGGCAGCCGCTTGTCGGGCTTATCGCGCCGCTGGTCGCTGTTCGCGTTGCCCTCCAAATGTCTGCCTGTGCAAGCACGGCAGCCGCTTGTCGGGCTTATCGCGCAAAAAAATGGCGTAAAACCTGCGAGCAGGATAAAACCGCCATTTTGCCGATTACATCGATATTTATTTTTTTAAGGGGAGGATAAGTATTAATTTTTATCATTCGTCATTTACCATTGGAGGGGGTCCAATGTGTTTCCCGGTGTATCAGCAGAAAGCAACACCCCGTTGCGTCATCCCTCTGCTGACATCTATAGTATGACCAGTCTTCCCCAAACTATACAATTTTTTCATTATTTTTTCAGCACCGGCAGCAACAGCAATTGCACAAAAGATTGGCCAGAAGACACTGCCAGCAGCAGTTCCCCATTCCTTCTGCCGGCCGCTCATATCCGTAGCCGCTGCCCATGGTCTGATACCACTGGCCGCCGGGCTCCAACTGGCTGACCAGCATCTGATACTTCATATTCTGCGGATCCCTGCGAAGAGCCTCCCGGGCATCCGTCAGCGCATTTACATTGCTGCCCAGCCCCGCATTGGCTACTGCGTGCAGATAGTACCATTCTGCATTTTGGGACGACATGGCATTCAGTACATTTAACGCTTCCCTGAAATGACGGCTGTTGATATAATTAGCCGCAGCCTGCATTTTAATAGATTCCTCATCACTTCCGTAGGAGGTCTGCCGCTGCTGTCCCTGTCCGTAAAATCCACCGAAGCCGCCGGTTTCTCCCCGTTCCCGCTCGGCAATAATCTGATTATAGGCTTCCTGCACCTGCTTGAACTTTTCTTCCGCCTGTTTTTTATTCGGATTATTGATATTGGCGTCCGGATGGTACTTCCGGCTTAATTTTCTATATGCTTTTTTTATTTCGTCCATGCTGGCGTTCTCCGGCACTCCCAGCACCTGGTATGGATTTAACATCAGTTATTCTCCCCGTACTTTCTTTTCACGATTTCATATTTTGTCCATATACCAGAATACAGCACATTACGCAAAATGTCCACATTTTCCAGAATCGGAAGTTTTTCAAACTCTCTGGCGCACTCGCTCATCATCATCGTCAGAATCTGTTCGCTGACCTTCATGAAATCCTCTCTCTTTTTTATTGTAATCCAGGGATTATAATTACCTTTTCTGATATCTTTTTCCACGTCATCATAGGCGTCCATCAGATAAATGAATTTTCCCAGAAAAAATCCCAGTCTTCGTAGGATATCCGACCAGACATCTTCTTTATATACGAAAATCTCTCCCATGAGTTCTCCGGTCAGACCGGCTCCCAGGTCGATATCTCTGCTTTTCTCCTTTTCACACCGGTAAAGCCGTTTCATATAACGTTTTACCGCCCGGTTCTGTCTGGGATATCCGGAACATACTTTCAGAAATTCTTTTCTCAGTATTCTCGCCCCCGCAAAGGAAGCGACATCCTTTTCATCAAACCAGTTGTCCATCAGATTATAGTAGCACAGAAGCAGATTCATATCAGCCGCATATGCCGTATATTCATTTCTCAGACAGGGATGCTTTTTCAGCGGATGTACCGCACAGCGGCAGCTGCTTTCCCGGACTTGCCCTTCATACAGACCAGTCAGCAAAACAGCCAGAAAAGTCATATCGTATGTCAGTGTTATTCGTGAAGTCAGACCATGACGTTCCTTCAGTTCCTGGCAAATGCCGCAGTAAAAAGCCTGATAACGCTTCATATCTTTTACTTTTAATTCTTCCCTGTTAACTGTAACGTATCCGAACATGCTTTATCCTTCCATATATTGAAGCAGTGGGTTATGTACGTTTAATAAACTGAGTACCGCACTTGGGGCAGGAAATGGAAATCTTCCCTTTTCCTCTGGGTACTCTTACCGTCTGACGGCAGGAGGGGCATTTGAAGTAACAGTGTTCCCTGTCTGCACGATGTCTCCTGGCTGCAGTGAAACGTCCCAGAACCTTCGTCTTCAGAGTCAGAAACTTCTGATTTTCCTCATACCGTTTGGAATAATTTTTCGAAAACATTCGAAAATAACAGACGGCCAGAAGAACGATCGCCAGTATATACAATATATTATACCGGAGAAACAGCGAAAGAATCAACAGTGCCAGAGAAACATACAAAGTAACTTTTCCCAGATCATCCACGCCATACCGGCCCATCATAAACCGTCTAAATTTTTCACGCATATTTCCCATCCTATCACTTTCCTTTTACAAATTTTATTTTCAATGGTTATACTCTATTCCTTTTTTCTGAAGTTTTCAAGAAATCCTCCTATAAAATTTTTATAAACATGCTTTTTCATTGACACTTATATTCGTTTCCCTTATACTCATTTCTATGATATGAAAGGAGATTTCTTCATGAAACGTATTCTGGCCCTGGCAGGAGTTATTCTGCTGTTGTTTATGTACGGAGCCACTTTCTTTTTTGCCCTTTCCGGCAGTCCTTCTTCTGACGCCTGGTTTAAAGCTTCCATCTTCTGTACTATAGCGGTTCCCGTACTGATCTATGCTTACATACTCGTTTACCGGTATCTGAAAAACCGGAAAAAATGAAAGATGTGCTGCAGATTTCTCTGCCGCACATCTTCTGTTTTCTCTGCTATCTGTAAATAATGTCATCTCTTCCCGGACCATTGGAAACCATAGTAATAGGAAATCCGATGTTTTTCTCCACAAATTCCACGTATTTCCTGCAGTTCTCCGGAAGATCTTCATATTTCTTAATGCCCCGGATATCGCATTTCCATCCGGGAAGTTTTTCAATCACCGGTTTCGCTTTTTCCAGCAGAACCGTCGTGGGAAATTCCGTAGTCACCTTTCCATCGATCTCATACCCCACACATACCGGTATCTCATCCAGATAACCCAGCACGTCCAGGACAGTAAAGGCCACATCTGTAGTTCCCTGAATCCTGCATCCGTATTTGGAGGCTACACAGTCGAACCATCCCATACGTCTGGGGCGTCCCGTGGTGGCGCCGTATTCTCCGCCGTCCCCGCCTCTTTTTCTCAGTTCTTCCGCTTCTTCTCCGAAAATTTCCGATACGAAAGCGCCCGCTCCCACTGCACTGGAATAAGCCTTGCATACTGTGATGATCTTTTTGATTTCATAAGGAGGTATTCCTGCTCCAATGGCGCCATAGGCGGCCAGAGTGGAGGATGAGGTTACCATGGGGTAAATCCCGTGATCCGGATCCTTCAATGAACCCAGCTGCCCCTCCAGCAGGATTTCCTTTCCTTCTTTAATGGCATTCCATAAATAGGAGGACACATCACAGACATAAGGAGCGATCATCTCTTTATATTCCAACAGCTCCCGGTAAATATCTTCCGGATTCAGCACCGGTTTATGGTAAAGATGCTCAAGAAGCACATTTTTCGTCTCACAGATTCTCTCCACCTTTTCTTTCAGAGAGTCCTCATCAAAAAGCTCACTTACCTGAAAACCGATTTTGGCATACTTGTCAGAATAGAATGGAGCAATTCCTGATTTCGTGGAACCGAAGGATTTTCCGGCCAGACGTTCTTCCTCATACTGGTCAAACAGAATATGATAAGACATTACCATCTGTGCACGGTCAGATACTTTGATCTTCGGCTTCGGCACTCCTCTGTCTACCAGACTCTGAATCTCCTTTACCAGCGTGGGAATATGCAGTGCCACACCGTTTCCGATCACACTGGTCGTGTGATCATAAAACACACCTGAGGGAAGGGTGTGCAGTGCAAACTTTCCATAATTATTTACAATTGTATGTCCTGCATTGGCTCCGCCCTGAAATCTCACGATGATATCGGCTTCTTTTCCCAGCATATCGGTAATCTTGCCTTTTCCCTCGTCACCCCAGTTTGCTCCAACGACAGCTTTTACCATTTTTGTTTCCTCCCAGATTTCTTCTATCTTATCTTTTACATTTGCGTATTACAGTGATGAAACCACCACTTATTGAGTATACTACATTATTTTTCAGAAGTATACCTTTTTCTTAAGAAAATGAATAAAAGGGCGCTTACTGCCATCAGAACAGGATAGTACATATACGGCAGTATGTCAAAGGGCGTCAGTCCTGTCAGGCTGGCCGCCGACAGAAGCTGAGCCCCGTAGGGAATCAGTCCCTGCCCCACAGAAGCGAAAATATCCAGAAGAGATGCGCTTCGTCTCGGCGAGATACCGTATTCTTCACTGATTTCTCTGGCTATGGGACCAGTCATGACAATAGCCACCGTATTGTTGGCCGTGCAGCAGTCCACCAGCAGAACCAACAGTGCAATTCCCAGCTCTCCGCCCCTTTTTCCCTTCACCCTCTTTTTTATTTTAACCAGAATGTACTGAATTCCCCCATGGGCCCGTACCAGGGACACGATAAATGCCACCACAATGGAAATCACTGTAATATCATACATGGAAGTGACGCCGTCACCCACTACCTGAAAAATTTCCTGGAGAAGGATAGACCCTGTCCCCACCCCAACTGCCAATGACAGTATAATTCCGGTAATCAGCACCACAAATACATTAATTCCAATCAATGCTCCGATCAGCACCACCAGATAAGGAAGAATCTTCAGCAGATTATAGTCCAGCCCCTCAAATCCGGCGGCCTGACCGGCGCCGGAAGCTGCCAGGAAAATAATCACCGTGATAATGGCAGCCGGCAGTACAATCAGAAAATTCTCTCTGAATTTATCTTTCATCTCACAGCCCTGAGTACGGACAGCCGCTATGGTAGTGTCAGAGATCATAGACAGATTGTCTCCGAACATGGCGCCGCACATCACTGCTCCGGTACACAGCGCCATACCGATCTGGGCCTTGTCACTGATGCCGACGGCGATAGGCGCCATGGCCGCTATGGTCCCCATGGAAGTACCCATGGAGACTGAAATAAAGCAGCTGATGACAAACAAACCTGCCACCGCCACATTGGGCGGCATAATGGAAAGCCCCAGATTCACCGTACTTTCCACTCCGCCTGCCATATTCACTGCATTTGAAAACCCTCCCGCCACCAGAAATATGAGACACATGGTAACGATATTTTCATCCGCCACCCCTTCTGTGATCAGCTTGATTTTTTCCTGAAAACTTACCTTCCTGTTCTGGAGAAAACCCACCAGCAGAGCGATAAGGAAGCCCACGATAGCCGGCACACTGTAAAAGTCGCCGGTAATGCAGCCGGCTCCCAGAAAAATAATCAGGAATACCGCGATCGGAAGCAGTGCCATAAGATTCCCCTGATCCCTGTTGTCTTTCATCTGTTCATTTTCCTCCCTCATATATAGAGTTAAAAAGGACGCTGCAAATCTTTTCCTTTGCAGCGTCCCCATCGCCCTTTTTATTTATACATTAATCTCCGCCGTTACGCCCAGAAGCTCTTTGTTGGCTTCCAGAACGGGATTGATACAGTTCTTCAGGAATGCTTCTACCTGCAGAGCAGCCCTTCCTGTATATTTGGAAGGATCCATGGTCTTTTTCAGTTCATCCAGTGTCAGATTAAAGGCTTCGTCATCCGCAATCAGCTCCAGCAGATCATTGTCTCTGCCTTCCGCTTTCACGTGGCGGGCCGCAATCATAGACAGTTCACGGATTCTCTCATGAAGTTCCTGGCGGTCGCCTCCTGCTTTTACGGCATCCATCATAATATTTTCCGTAGCCATAAAGGGCAGTTCGGACATCAGCCGTTTCTCAATTACTTTCGGATATACCACCAGTCCGTCCACTACGTTCAGACAGAGATCCATAATACCGTCCACAGCCAGAAATGCCTCCGGAATACTGAGTCGTTTGTTGGCAGAATCATCCAGTGTTCTCTCAAACCACTGTGTGGCTGATGTAACTGCCGGATTCAAAGCATCAATCATTACATAACGCGCCAGGGAAGCAATTCTTTCACTTCTCATGGGATTTCTCTTATAAGCCATGGCCGAAGAACCGATCTGATTCTTTTCAAAAGGTTCTTCCACTTCCTTTAAATGCTGCAGCAGCCGGATATCATTGGAGAATTTATGAGCGCTGGCCGCAATCCCCGCCAGCACATTCAGGACACGGGTATCCACTTTTCTGGAATAAGTCTGTCCGGAGACAGGAACACATTCTTTGAATCCCATTTTCTGAGCAATCATAGGATCAATCTGGTCAATTTTTTCCTGATCCCCGTCAAAAAGTTCCAGAAAACTGGCCTGAGTACCAGTGGTCCCCTTGGATCCCAACAGTTTCATACCGCCCAGCACGTAATCCAGATCCTCCAGATCCATCAGAAATTCATTCATCCAGAGTGTGGCGCGTTTCCCCACCGTTGTGGGCTGTGCCGGCTGAAAATGCGTGAAAGCCAGAGTGGGCAGATCCTTATAAGTATCAGCGAAATCTCTCAGCTCGGCCAGCACATTAACCAGTTTTTTCTTTACCAGTTTCAGTCCTTCCGTCATTACAATAATATCCGTATTGTCTCCCACATAGCAGGAAGTGGCCCCAAGGTGAATAATGCCTTTTGCTTTCGGGCACTGCACACCGTAAGCGTACACATGGGACATAACGTCATGACGTACCTGCTTTTCTCTTTCCTTCGCCACCTCATAATTGATATCATCAGCATGTGCTTTCAGTTCATCGATCTGTTCCTGGGTAATATTCAGTCCCAGTTCCTTTTCCGTTTCTGCCAGGGCAATCCACAGTTTTCTCCAGGTCCTGAACTTCATGTCCGGTGAAAAAATATACTGCATCTTTCTGCTGGCGTACCTTTCCGACAATGGGCTTACGTATCTGTCTGTACTCATACCTGCGTTCTCCTCTTCCGGCGTCTGAAACACCTTATTTTTTCAAAACTTCCATTTACTGTCACGTAGATTATAGCCTACCTTTTTTTCAAAAGCAATACCGCATTTGCATCTTCTAATGCTGGCTGAATTTTCCAAGGAACTCTTTCATTCTTCCATGGCTGGAAGTAAAGACCTCCTCGGGAGTTCCTTCCAGCGCCACCACTCCCTTGTCCATAAAGATGACACGGTCGGATATCTCACGGGCAAAAGCCATCTCATGGGTTACAATCACCATGGTGATATCCAGATCCGCCAGGGAACGGATAACTTTCAGCACCTCTCCCGTCAGCTCAGGATCGAGCGCGGAAGTGGGTTCGTCAAAAAAAAGAATCTTGGGATTAAGGGCAAGCGCCCTGGCGATGGCCACACGCTGGCACTGGCCTCCGGAAAGCTGACAGGGATAGGCGTCTTCCTTATCTGACAGTCCCATTTTTTTCAGCAGCTCTCTGGCTTCCCGGTAAACCTCATCCTTGCTGCGCTTCTGAATATTAACAGGGGCATCCGTAAGATTTTTCATCACACTGTAATGGGGAAACAGATTGAAGCTCTGGAACACCAGACCGAAATATTCCTGCAGCCGCTTCATGGCCTCTTTTCCCGGATGGCAGGCTTTTGAACCCTCCATCCATGCAGCCCGTTCTCCCATATACAGAATCTCTCCTCCGTCAATCTCTTCCAGCATAGTGGCACACCGAAGCAGTGTGGATTTTCCCGATCCGGAAGGGCCAATGATAGAAAGAATTTCTCCTTCCTCTACTGACAGTGAGATATCCCTGATAACTTCCAGATCGTCAAATTTTTTCTTGATGTGCTTCATTTCCAACAGACTCATAGGTTTTCCTCCTAATGGTAGTAATTCAGCTTTTTCTCGATCCCTTCCATGACCACGGCAACCAGCAGATTAAACACGTAATAGAACACGCCTGCCACCACAAACGGAACAAAGGTGGTATTGGCCGCGGCAATCTGTTTGGCGATGGTGAACATTTCCATATAAGCCAGAGCAAAGGCCAGGGAAGTATCTTTTACCAGTGTGATAACTTCATTGGTTACAGCGGGCAGAATCCGTTTGATCACCTGAGGCAGAATAATTTTCACAAAGGTCTGTCTGCCGTTATACCCCAGCACCTTGGCCGCTTCATACTGCCCTCTGGGCATGGATTCAATGCCTGAACGGTAAATCTCTGCAAAATAAGCCGCATAATTCAGAGAAAATCCTATAATAATCGCAATAAAACGATACATTCCTCCGATATTGGCTCCGAACAGATAGAAGGGTCCGTAAAATACCACCAGCAGCTGCAGCATCAGCGGCGTTCCCCGCATAATGGAAATGTATATTCGAAATATTGTGCTCACAACTCTGTTTTTAGCCATGCGTCCGAAAGATACCAGCAGACCCAGAGGCAGAGAAAAAATCAAGGTCAGCGCGAAAATGCAGATGGACTGTACCATGCCTTCCGCCAGCTGACTCAGCATAACTGAAAATTCCATATCCTGTGTATTCCTTTCGCTTTCTCTTACAGCGTCAATACCCCCCGCAACCTGCCGCACCGGGACAGATTGTGGGGGGTATGAGGCCACTTCTATTTAGCTTCCAGACAAACCATATCCGTCAGTTCGTACTTTTCTGCCAGTTCATCAAAAGTTCCATTCTTCAGAAGCGTCTGCAGATCAGCATTTACCGTATCCCGCAGCTCCTCATTGCCCAATTTGAATCCGATGGCGTATTTTTCGGAATTCAGCTTTTCATCCATAATCTTAAAGCCTTCACCTCTCGTACTGATCTGATACTGGGCTACTCCGATATCCATAGCCACTGCCTGCACGGAACCCGCCTGCAATTCTACAAATGCGCTGTTATAGTCCGCAAATTCCTGAAGGCTGGCAAAAGTATCCGCCAGTTCCTTCTGGCCTTCTTCATCCTGGAGCAGCTGCAGCGCGGCTGAAGCCGCCTGTACGCCCACTACTTTTCCTGCCAGATCAGAAAGACTTTCAATGCCGGAATCTTCCGCAACCACCATAACCTGACTGTTGTCCACGTAAGGGTCAGACCAGGTATAATCATCCTCACGTCCGTCCATGGTAAATCCGTTCCAGATACAGTCGATGGTGCCGGACTCCAGTTCCATATCCTTGGAATCCCAGGATATGGGAGTTTTCACCAGTTCCCATCCTTCCAGATCACAGACTGCCTGAGCCAGTTCCAGGTCAAATCCGGTATATTCTCCATTTTCATCCATATATCCGTATGGCGGATACTCCGCATCAAATCCTACGGTAAAAGTAGTTCTCTCTCCTGAAGAAGTGTCTTTTGAATCTCCTTCATCGGCTGTCTTCTCCGCTTCGGAGGAAGAACTTTCCGTATTATTATCTTCCGTCTCAGCAGAATTACCTCCGCCGCAGCCCGCCAGCAAAGATACGGCCATCACGGCAGCCATCATCATACATACTATTTTCCTTTTCACTTTATGATCCTCCCGATATATTTTCCTTTGTTAGCACTCTGCCATGCTAAACCATGAATCCTATATTATCATGTCAGACTTTCCCTGTCAACCAAGTCACCAGCCTGTGCTTTTATGGTATTCTTCCGTCATACCGGCCAGAATCTCCTCCGTCACGGCTTCGTCATCCGAATCCTCTTCCGTCAGCACCCTGGTGATTTCCTTTTCCAGTTCCTGGATTAAAGAATCGCCTGCCTTAAGTTCCCCTGCTTTTTTCAGGAATTCCTCTCTGGGCAGCTGCAGATATGCTGCCAAAAGACAGCTTTTCATGGAATCCCGGCTGTGCAGCAGATCATATGCTTTCTCAAAGCAGTCCATTGCCTCATCCATCTGAAACAGCCGTGCATAAGCGCATCCCATATTATGCCAAACACTGCCTTTAAACTGGCTGCCCATGACGGTTTCATCGGTATTTTTCAGCACTTCATCGTATACCTTCAGCGCATTGCCGTATTTATGATACCCTGCCAGATAATCCCCTTTCAGTTTCCCACGCATCAGCGGAGGCTGTTCCTCCATCTGCTTCAGTTTCTGCTGCAACTCCTTTAACTCCGCCTGATTCAGATATTGAATCTCTTTCATCACCGGCAGTATCAGTTCCGCCATGGAAGCCTTTTCTTCCAGCAGTTTATGCAGTCTTCTAGACAACAGATCCAGCCCCAGCTCTTCCTTCAGCCACCGGACAAGACCCTCATTCAGAATCGTCTCATCCAGCAGATACAGATTCTGACTCATATAAAAGCAAAGTTCTTCCATCGTAAAGATATTGGTGCTGATGTTTTCGACAAAATAAGGATTTTCCGCTTTCTTTGTCTGACATAAGCGATAACCGATCATCCCGTACCTCCTTCACCTATTGTATCAGCGTTTCATCCCATACGAGTCCGCTTGAGGGAAACAAGTCTCCCAGCCCCAGGTCTTCCACATGAATATGTACAGACTTCAGGGACTCAAACTCCACACATATCTTCAGCCGTGTAGCTTTGGGCGGTCTCTCGGGCAGTCCCGGCAGATCCATACTGTACCGCTTCAGCTGGGGGGATTTGGGCTCTCCCGCCATAAAAACCAGCTCTCTGGTATTTTCCAGCAGTATTTCAAATTCTTTTTTTGCTTCATACCAGTGAATTCCCGGTTCAGCCAGAGAATAATAGGAGTGAACGCCGGAGACCAGCATTTCCATACCCAGCATGGCTGTCACTACATCCTCCCCCTGATAAACCAGGTCTTTCACCAGACGGCCTTCCACCTTTTCTTTGGCCCCGTAGCAGGCTCCTTTACAATAAAGATTATTTCCATAAAATACGTGTCTCTGGTTTTTACAGAGAAGGGGAATGGAACGGACAGCCCATTCCCTGTCAAAGCCGCTGCCTACCAGAAAGGCGCCCGAGTAGATATCATTGCCGAAAGATTCCTGAATCAGGCGGCAGAAATCTGCATCCCGTTCATCCCAGGCGGAATTCAGGGTCATCCTTTTCCCTGCTTTCACAGAAGCAGTTGCCGGCCGTGTTTTACGATCGACAGCGAGGCAGCGGAACGCCGCCTCATCCCCCTCAAAAGTAAAAAGTCCTACCTTCCGGCTCCAGAATTCCGGTTTCTGGGCGATGGTATAATAATAAAAGCTCTCATCATAATTCTGCAGAAAACATCTTCCTGCAGGAAAGTTCAAAATGCGGAAAGCTTCTTTCAGATTATCCACCAGCGGTTTGTTCAGCCGGGGCACCGTTACCATAATGCCGGAAATGTTTTTCAGAAGATTATTTGCTCCCAGCATTCCCAGAGCCTGGCTAAGAAAAACCGCAGCCAGTCTGGCCGGCTCTATCAGCTGATCCTCCACCTGCACTTTTTCCCGGGACAGACAGCACTCGAAGAGTCTGTCAATGAGAATTTCATCCCGCTGGGAAGCGAAATACTCCGCTTCCACACCGTAATGATACACCTCTTCCCCCGGTTTTTTACTGATGCATGTAGGAAATGTATACTGGCTCTGACCCGCTTTGACCGATAAGGAAACCGGTTCTCCTTCCGTTCTGTCATAATAGCAGATCTGGGAAGTCCTCTCTCCCATCTCAAAACCTACAATTATATTTCTGACTTCATTCATTCATTAGCCTCCCATCCATCCCGGAATTATTCTGCCATCTGGAACAGTTCTTCTGTCAGCCGTTCCATCTGACGGTATTTTTTCATAATCTTCCGGCACTCCGGATCATTTCCCATCTCATGATAAGCCAGCATCTGATTAATCATATCATACCGGGTGGTTCCGCCGGCGGATATGGATTCCAGCATGACTTTCTCCTCTTCTGTGGAGAAAGTTTTTTCTCCTTCTTCCACCGTCAGATAATATTTCAGCCGTTCTCCGTAAAACAGCAGAAATTCTCTTGCAAAGACCCCGTGAAAACCATTTTTCAGAGGTTCGCTTTTATAAACCGGCTCCTCGTCTTTTCTCAGAATAGCATAATGAAGAATCACATGGGCAGCCGGTGAAAACCGTTTTTCCACAAAGACTTTGTCCTCCAGCTGATATCCGCGGATCAGCTCCGGAGGAAGCTCTTTAAAAAAGGCAAACCTTAGCTTTTCATCCCGGCACCGCTTTAAGATTCCTCTTACATTGTCCTTCTGATAACTGTTCAGCTTCTTGCTGAAACGGTATCTCTTCAGCAACGCCAGCCAGCACATCAGATCCATATCCTGTCCTTCCTCATAGAGTCTTTCCAGGCTTTTGAATACAAACATGTCAATGCGGATATCATCCAGGAAATATCCGTAGGCCAGATACGTGAACGCAGCAGCGATTACAACTTCCTTTCCCCGGTTTTTTACATAACTTTCCAGCACCTTGGCCAGTTTCGGAAAGTTTACCCGGGTATACATGGACAGAAGCAGAATCTCCTCCTCCAGCATATAACCGTCCATCTGAAAACCTTTCAGTCTTTCCCAAATGAGAACCATGTGATCCACAGGTCCCATATAACCGTCTCTCAGATATCCCAACAGCACTTCATCGTATTTGCCCTGTTCCATAACATAATAGGCCAGGTACAGAAGTTCTTCGTTTTCCGCAAAGTCCGTATCCAGAATCAGACGCCGGCACAGCTTGAAGAGATCCGCCGTATCAATTCCCTCATATCCGTATTTCTGTATCAGTTCAAAAGCCTCCCTGCAGAAACCGTGACGGATAAGGATATCCTGCAGAAGGAGATAATCCACCTTATAAAATTCTTCATAATCCAACCGTCCCAGATACTCATTGAGAGTATCATCACCGGCATTTTTATCGTAATAGTCCAGCAGCTTTCTGCGCACTTTGCAGCGGTACTCTTCCTCAAATGCATCTGATTCCGCTGTCAGCTGAAAGCATCCCATATTTCTCACCGTCACCGATGTCCGTTCAGGATTACTTCCGCAGATATACAGAAGCAGTCCGGGATCAGGAATATTAAAAGCCATGCACTGGCGTGCAGGTTCCTTCTCTTCCAGAAGCTTCTGAAGATTGTAATCCACCGTGGCCACATACCTGCGGTGTTTGGCGTCTTCAAACAGGATCCTGGCATCAGGACTGTAGATGTTGATATAAGCTACCCCTTCCCGGCAGGGGTAACTCTGTTCCTCCTTCAGCGCGCCATGACACACAATCACATTGCGCACCTTGGGATCGTCACTGTACAGACGATGGGTAAACATGACGGCGGCATAAGCCCCTGCCTGACTGCTGTCTCTTACTTCCGTAACAAACTCCTGATACAGGGCTGCATAATCCTCATTGATCCGTCCTTCCATCAGACTCTGAGCGGCAAATGTTTCCATGGCATCCCGGTACATGCGGTAGGTTTCCATATCCTGTTCTTTGTTTCTGACCACCCTGGCATAAATAAACGCCTTCCGCTCGCTGCTTAAGGTGTTCTGATAAGAAAAATACAGTCTGACCGCTTTGGGCAGAGGCTCCTGATAGTGACGGCTCATGGTCTCTATATAAAATTCGTACAGGCGTGTGATACGGATGTCCATCTCCACTGCCAGCGCATACCATTTAAAATACTCCTTTTTCCCCGGCTGTCCCATCATCACCAGACGGCAGATGGCCTCCACCGTATCCTTCTCCGGCCAGTTCTCATATACCTTGCAGAGAATACGGTACACACTGGATTTAAAAGTTTTTTCATGGGACGCCAGATAGGCCGCACGCATTCCCAGCTCTTTCGTCAGCAGCCGATTCCTGCCGGCAAAAGCCAGCACCTGGATCATAAAAGGCGTCAGCTTGCGAAACTGATTTTCATCCTCACGGATCACCTGACAGGCTTCCAAATATAACACCGGACTGGTAACTCCCAATTCAAACTGCTGTTCCATCAGGCTCAGCCGTTTTACCGGCGAATGACTGATCTCCTCGTCGCGAAGCAGAATATAAAGAAGCACCAGACTTTTGGGATTTCTCCGGTACAGCGAATGAATTCTTTCCCTGTATTCCATGGCGTCTTGCTGCCTTAATCCCGTTCTTCTGGCCAGATACAGATAGGCCGCCTCTTCCTGGCTTTCCTCCGGTGAAAAGGTACGGTCCGCCAGCTGGGCAATCAGTTTTTCCGCCTGAGTCTCTTCATGATTTTCCAGACACACCCAGGCTTCATAAAGCTGCGTCATAGCGCTGTAATTACCGGAATTTTTCAGCTCCTTCAAAATCTGATCCGTCTGCTCCTTAAACTGCTGGCCGTCAATCTTCTGCAGACAGCGGTCCAGATAGCTTCTGGTAAGGTCCCGTCTGACCCTGCTCTGGAAACCATGCATGCTGATTTCGTATTCTCCCGCCGCCGATGCCACAACCTCAAATTCCAGCTGTCCATAGACGGTGCGGATCCGTATTTTCCCAAACCGTTTTCCTTTTCCCAGACGATCCCGCAGAATGATATATTCCAGCCCGAAGACGCTTCCGATAAAATCCTCAGATGTGATAATTTTCTTATCTACCTCCAGGAAATCGCCCACCGTTTCCACTTCGGCCCGCAGATATCCCCAGGTGCTCCTGTAGATATACAGGGTATCTTTCATGGAACCTTCCAGCTTCAGTGTTTCTTTCCTGTCTTTATCCAGAGAAAGCCGTACCGGTTCTTTTTTTCCCATGCCAATCAGAAACTCCTCCATATGCTGATAGGTCACAGGGTTATGAGACATGCCTTTATACAGTCCCAGACAGCTTTTTCTCTCCTCCGCGGAAAAATTCAGGAAATCCTTGCCCGTAAATATGCGGAAGGCTTCCCGATAATCTTCTCTGGCCAAAGCAGCAAAATCATCCAGATTCTTAAGAGTTCCTTTGGATGACCTGACCTGGCCTTTTCGTATGGTATAATGAACGGGGATCACTGTCTCCCCGATATCGCTCATGATCACAATTTTTCCCTGTCCCTCTGATCCGGGTTTCAGGCCGGCGGTGTCAATTCCATAAGTCACATGAATGATTCCCCCCTGAAACCGGTCCTCCGACAGTAATATTCTGCGGCTGTCGGAAACCAGCATTCCCTTAATGGCGCTGCCATCCTCTGCCGCAAAAACAAATTCTCCTCTGTGAGGTTCTCCCTCGGAAAGCAGAAGATTAATCTCCTTTTCTGATACGTTCAGAGCCGGATGATCATATTCGAACTTTCCGTTAATCAGTTGCTCTACTCTCTTTTTCATTCGTTTTTACCTGTGTTTCTACTATTGACTATTCATTTTCAAACGCTATAATGAATTATACACTACATAAACTTTGGATGCAACCGGAGCAGAAAGATAATAACGATCTGGCCGGCTGCGGAAAGGACTGATATCATGCTGCAGCATAAAGATCATTTTCACGGAAGTGACATGGAAAAAATAGAGGCCATCTATCATATAAAGAAAGAAGATATTATCAGCTTCAGCGCCAATGTAAATCCTCTTGGAATCTCCTTTTCTCTGAGAAACACTCTGGCGGAAAATCTGGACGCCATTACCAGCTATCCCGACCGGGAATATAAAGCTCTGCGCACCTGCATCGCCAGGTATACCGACAGCCAGATTGAGAACATTATCGTTGGAAACGGCTCCACGGAACTGATCTCTTTGTTTATTCAGACCCAGCACCCCAAAAAGGCCATGATTCTGGGGCCCACTTACTCGGAATATGAACGGGAGGTTACTCTGGAAGGGGGCACCGTCAATTATTATCCCTTAAAGGAAAAAGACGGGTTTTTGCTGAATACGGAAGATTTCTGCAGTCATCTTAACGATTCCCTGGATCTTCTGATTCTGTGCAACCCCAACAACCCCACCTCCACAGCCATCAACCGTACCCAGATGAGACAGATTCTGGATGCCTGCCTCCAGTATGGCATTTTCGTGATGGTGGATGAAACTTATGCGGAATTTGCTCCCCGGGAGGAACGGGTAACTTCCATTCCTCTTACCAATAATTATAACAACCTGATTATTTTACGGGGAACTTCTAAATTTTTTGCCGCTCCCGGTCTCCGTCTGGGATACGCCATAACGGGCAACCGGGATGTGTGTGAAGCTATCAATACCAGAAAGAATCCCTGGACCATCAACTCTCTGGCGGAAATCGCCGGCCGCCTTATGTTCCAGGATCAGGAATATATTGAGCAGACCGCCAGTCTGACCTCCTCCGAGCGTGACCGCATCTTCAGGGAGCTGTCCGGATGGGATTCCGTAAAGGTCTACCGTCCCAGCGCCAATTTCATCCTGATGCAGATCCTGAAGGAGACGGTAACCTCCGACCAGCTTTTTGACCACTGCATCCGGCAGGGCATGATGATCCGGGACTGCTCCACCTTCCCCTTTCTCAATGACAAATACGTCCGCTTCTGCTTCATGAAACCGGATCAGAACGACCGGCTTCTGAAGGCATTCCGGGAACTTCTATAAATGACAGTCAACACACATAGAGCGGGAGCTGAGCTGAATTTCAGCCCGGCTCCCGCATTCAGGTAGGTATACAAATACATGTCTTATTGTCTATTCCACATCCTGCAAAGCAGCATAATCCTCTTCTCCCGTGCGGACTTTTACAACTTTTGCCACATTATAAACAAATATCTTGCCATCTCCTATATGACCGGTATAAAGAGCTTTTTTTACTGCATTAATTACTGCTTCTACGGAAATTTTGCTGATAACTACTTCCACTTTTATTTTGGGAAGAAGGTTTGCATCCATCTCTACGCCTCGGTATTTTTCACTGGCGCCATGCTGAATGCCGCATCCCATTACCTGCGTCATGGTGATTCCGGTCACTCCCAGTTTATTCAGACTGTTTTTCAACGCTTCAAATTTAGAAAGGCGACAGATAATACTTACCTTATGAATACCGCTGTCGTATCCATCTACCACTGTAGATTTTACCACTTTTACCGCCGCATCTATCTGCTGCGGAGAAGCTTTGGCGATATTATCCTCTCCCAGATCTGTATTTTCATTAACCTCCATCTCCATATTCGATGCGTCGGAAATGGAAAATCCTGCATATGCCGAGATGAGACCGTGTTCTTGCACATCCAGTCCTGCAATTTCCACCTCTGCAGGAACACGAAGCCCTACTGTCTTATCAATTATCTTAAATACTATAAACATTACTACAAGAACATATGCGGCAACAGAAACGATACCTAAAAGCTGAATTCCCAGCTGTGCAAATCCTCCACCGTAGAAAAGTCCTCTTGCAACGCCATCGCCTCCATTGCTGAACAACCCTACCGCAATGGTTCCCCACATACCGTTCACCATATGAACAGATACCGCGCCCACAGGGTCATCAATTTTCGCAATATTGTCAAAAAATTCTACGGAAAGCACCACCAGAACACCTGCAACAGCGCCAATGAAAAATGCGCCTACAGGGGTAACACAGTCACAACCTGCTGTAATGGCCACCAGGCCGGCCAACGCAGCGTTAAAAGTCATAGATACATCAGGTTTTCCGTAGCGGATCCAGGTAAAGATCATGGCTATACAGGTAGCAACCGCAGCTGCCAGGTTGGTATTAAACATTACCAGAGAAGCCAGTTCCATATCTGCATCGGTGGTCATAGCCACTGTAGAACCACCGTTGAAACCAAACCAACAGAACCAGAGAATAAATACGCCCAGTGCGCAGGCCATAATATTGTGACCTGGGATAGCCCTGGCTTTTCCGTCTTTCCCATACTTTCCAATACGTGGTCCCAGCATGGCCGCGCCCAGACAGGCAATCAATCCTCCCACCATATGTACACAGGTAGAACCGGCAAAATCATGAAAATTTAAGGAAGAGAGCCAGCCTCCGCCCCAGATCCAATGGCCGGAAATGGGGTATACCACCAGACTGATTACCGCGCTGTAAATACAGTAAGCCTTAAAATTCGTTCTCTCTGCCATGGATCCCGACACGATAGTGGCTGCTGTGGCACAGAAAACCGTCTGAAATATGGCATAGCACCAGGTGGGAAGAGTTCCAAAATCATAGCTGCCCTGAATCAGCGGATCCAGTCCTCCGATCAGCGGTCCTGCCCCTGCAAACATCAATCCAAACCCAACCAGCCAATAGCAAGGAGTTCCTATACAGAAATCCATCATATTTTTCATGAGAATATTTCCAGTATTCTTGGCACGGGTAAGACCAGCCTCACAAAGCGCAAATCCCGCCTGCATAAAAAACACCAGAATTGCGGCAACTAATACCCAAATTACATCTGTAGCTGAATACATAATCATTCCTCCTCATACGGCTCTCCAAAACATCCCCTGCGGCGCCTCATGGAAAGTTTCCACAAAAAAAGTGCATATTTCTTTTTTCAGAAATACACACCTTCGTGTTATACGGCCTTTTTAATGACTGCATACCATATTCTTTTGGTATCAGCAAAACAAAGGCACCGTTGATATCCTACGGCGCCTTTGCTCTTCTCGCATTTTATTTTATTCTTTCTTCAAGCCAAAGTCAACGAAATTTCTTCATTTATTAAAACTTTGTAAATTTTAAATAAAAATTTCATTTTCATTTCTGGTTTTCCGTCTATTTCCCCTGAATCAGAAATCAAAGATGGAAATCTGATTGGAATCCGGTATATCACCGAACAGATTCAGCTCATCCATCAGATCAATTACCGTTTTGCTTACCTTGGTTCTGTTTCGGAAATCATCCTTTGAGAGAAATTTTCCGTCTCTGGCCGCCAGCACCACCGCGTCAGCCGCCTTATCACCCAAGCCTTCTATGGTATCCAGAGCAGGCATCAGCTTACCGTCCACAATCTGAAACCGGTGTGCCTGAGCCTGATAGAGATCTACCGGTGTAAATTCATATCCACGGGCATACATCTCCTGTACGATTTTCATATCTTTTACCGTATCCTGTTCCTTATTGGTCAGGCTGTCGGAACGCTTCCGGTATTCCTCCATATGATATTCCAGCCGTTCCCTTCCCATGCACATCAGTTCATAGGAAAAAGCGGATGCCCGGATGCTGAAATAGGCCGCATAATAGGCCAGCGGATAAAAAATTTTGTAATAGGCGATCCGGTAGGCCATCATAACGTAAGCGGCTGCATGAGCCTTTGGAAACATATATTTGATCTTTTTGCAGGACCAGATATACCAGTCCGGAACATCATGAGCCTTCATTTCCTCTTCCCACTCCGGTTTCAGCCCTTTTCCTTTCCTGACACTCTCCATTATGGTAAAAGCCTGCTCGCTTTCCACTCCCTTCTGAATCAGATAAGTCATAATATCATCTCGGGTACAGATAGCCGTGGAAATGGTGGCTTTTCCTTCCTGGATCAGTGTCTGGGCATTTCCCAGCCATACATCGGTTCCGTGGGAAAGACCGGAAATTCTTACCAGGTCTGAGAAAGACTGAGGTTTGGTATCCTGGAGCATCTGAATAACGAAATCTGTTCCGAATTCCGGAATTCCCAGACATCCCAGCGGGCATCCGCCGATATCCTCCGGCGTAATTCCCAGTTCCTCGGTGCTTTTAAACAGACTCATAACTTCTTTATTGTCCAGCGGTATTGTTTTGGCATCCAGACCGGTCAAATCCTCCAGCATCCGAATCATGGTAGGATCATCGTGCCCCAGAATATCCAGCTTCAACAGGTTTTCATCGATGGAATGATAATCGAAATGAGTGGTAATGATATCTGTATTGACATCATTGGCCGGATGCTGCACCGGAGTAAAGGAATTAATATCCTCCCCGATAGGCAGAACTATGATTCCTCCGGGATGCTGGCCTGTGGTGCGCCGGATACCTGTACAGCCTTCCACGATCCTTTCCACCTCGCAGTTTCGCTTATGGATTCCATGTTCTTCGTAATACTTTTTCACATATCCGAACGCCGTCTTGGCTGCCAGGGTACCGATGGTCCCGGCACGGAAGGTCTGTCCTGCACCGAAGATAACCTCCGTGTATTTATGAGCTTTTCCCTGATAATCTCCGGAAAAGTTCAGGTCAATATCCGGCTCTTTGTTTCCTTTGAATCCCAGAAAAGTTTCAAAGGGAATATCAAAACCTTCCTTTTTCAAAGGAGCGCCGCAGACGGGACAGTTCCTATCCGGCATATCACATCCGGCTTTTCCCGCATAGGCTTTTACTTCTTCGGAGTCAAAATCGTAATAATGACATTTTTCACAGTAATAATGGGGCGACAGCGGATTTACCTCCGTGATCCCGGCCATGGTAGCCACGAAGGAGGATCCTACCGATCCTCTGGATCCCACCAGATAGCCGTCCTCATTTGATTTCCATACCAGCTTCTGAGCGATAATATACATCACCGCATAGCCATTGGAAATGATGGAATTCAGCTCCCTCTCCAGCCGCTCTTCCACAATCCTGGGCAGATCATCCCCGTATATCTCATGGGCTCTGTTATAACAGATCTCCCGCAGAGTTTTATCGGAATCCTCAATAACCGGAGGGAATTTTCCCTTCCGGATGGGCGAAATTTTCTCACACATGGCCGCGATCTTCACCGGATTCTCTATAACCACTTCTTCCGCTTTTTCTGCGCCCAGATATTCAAATTCCTTCAGCATCTCCTCAGTGGTACGCAGGAAAAGAGGCGCCTGATCATCTGCATCGGAAAATCCCTTTCCGGTCATGATAATACGGCGGTATACCTCATCCTGAGGATCCATAAAATGAACGTCACAGGTGGCCGCCACCGGTTTTTGAAACTGCTCGCCCAGCTTTACTATTTTCCGGTTTAAATCCATCAGATCCTCTTTCGTTTTCACATCATCCCTGTCTTCCCGCAGCATAAAAGCGTTATTTCCCAGAGGCTGAATCTCCAGATAATCATAGAAATCCACCAGACGGGCGATCTCCTGATCAGGCGCTCCTCTGAGCAGCGCCTGATACAGTTCCCCTGCTTCACAGGCCGAACCGATGATCAGCCCCTCCCTGTGCTTTAAAAACACACTTTTCGGCAGTCTGGGCCTGCGGTTATAAAACTCCAGGTGAGACCTGGAGACCAGCCGGTACAGATTCACTCTTCCGGTTTCATTGGCGGCCAGGATAATCGCATGATAGGTTGGCAGTTTTTTCAAAGTATTGGGAGAAATCTGTCCCTGTTCATTAAGGCTGTCCAGATCTTCTATTTCCCGCTCTTTCAGCATCTTCAGAAAACGAAGGAATATCTCCGCCGTACAGGCAGCATCGTCAATCGCCCGATGGTGATTCAGGAGGGGTACATTCAAAGCCTTGGCCACCGTATCCAGCTTGAACCGATTCAGGCCCGGAAGAAGAAAACGGGCCATCCCCACCGTATCCACCGATGTGAAATCCGCTTCATATCCCAGATCGAGACAGTTCTTTTCAATAAAACTCATATCAAAGGAAGCGTTATGCGCAACCATCACCGCTCCTTTGGAAAATTCCAGAAATTCCGGCAACACCTGATCAATGGTTCTCTCCCCCATAACCATGCTGTCATTGATTCCCGTCAGGTTCTCAATTCTGAAAGAAATAGGAACCTGAGGATTGACAAAGGAGGAAAACCGGTCCACGATTTTTCCTTCTTCCACCCGGACCGCGCCGATTTCAATAATCTTATTGGCCACGGGAGAAAATCCCGTAGTTTCAATGTCAAAGACCACAAAGGAACCATCCAGGCTCTGACCTTGGGAGTTGGTGACAATTCCCTTTAAATCATCCACCAGATAGGCTTCCATTCCATATATTACCTTAAAGGGGCTGGAAATTTTTTTCAGCTCGTCTTTGCTGACCTCGGGATGATCTTTCGCATACTGATCCCGATATGCCCTGTCGATGTCTTCCATGGCATGATTGGCTTCCGGAAAAGACTGCACAACTCCGTGATCGGTGATGGCAATAGCAGGGTGTCCCCAGGCATACGCTCGTTTTACCAGTGCCGCTGCATCTGTCACGCCATCCATATCGCTCATTTTCGTGTGGCAGTGAAGCTCCACTCTTTTTACCGGACTGGTGTCCACCCGCGAAGTGGTAAAGTCAGATATCTTTTTGATGCCGATCACAGAACCGATGGTCAGCTCGTGATCAAATTTATCTACAATAGTAACACCTTTGATCTTCACAAAGGCTCCCTTTTTTATTTTCTCCGTCACTTCCGGCAGCTGAGCCGTTGGCAAAAACATCTTGACTGTGATGGTATCCGTGAAATCCGTAACATTGAACATCAGAATAGTTTTTTCATTCCGGATTTCCCTGGTATCCAGGGAAAGGATTTTGCCACGAATTACCACATCACCCATCTCGCCGGCAATGCTGTCGATAGATACCGATGCATCCTCCTCAAAATCTCTGCCGTAAATTACATCAGGATTGCTGCTCTTTCGGACTCCTGTCCGGAACTCCCGGCCTTTAAAAGAAGATTTGGCACGATCCTTTGTCCCTGTTCTGACAGCTGTTTCCTTCGGTTTTTCTTTTTTCTCCTCTTCTTTCTCCCTGCGTTCATGGACGGCTGCCTCCGCCGTCTCCTGCACGTGGCGCGCTTCCTCCTGGATCTTCTGCTCACTGCTTAACCGGGCCTTGCTTTCTTTCGCTTCCACGTACTCCACGGAAATCTGAAGCTGAAAATGGCAGCGCTCGCAGAACACTTTATCCAGGATATGTTCCAGCTCTTCCCCCCGCTCTCTGGAAATCACCGTGTCCGGCAGCATGACTTTCAGAATATTCTCTCCGTCAAATTCCAGTTTTGCACCCAACAGCAGGTTATAGAGAACCACACTGTATTCTTTTAATTCCAAAAGAAGACTGTCCCGGTAGACCTCCAGAAAATTTTCCGGTGTATACTGACGGGACAGCTGGAAATCTTCAATAATTTTAATCTCCATGGGCAGTCCGGAGAAAAACTGATCCCGGATCGACTGCTCCAAAGCGTAGATATTTTTCTTATGGATCCACTGACTGCTGTTCATATAGACCCGCAGCCGTGTTTTCTGGGGATTGGATGTCACTCTGGTCACCTGGGCATCCTCAATGTAATCTTTCAGCTCCCCGTCTATCAAAAGCTTGGGGAAAACTTCAAAAAATTTTTTCGCCATTACGCATCCTTCCAGTTCTCAAGTTCCTGACGCAGCGCCTGCAAAAGCTCTGCCTCAGGCACTTTTCTGATAATCTCCCCTTTTTTAATCAGCAGCCCTTCCTGCTTTCCTCCCGCAATGCCGATATCAGCTTCCCTGGCCTCTCCCGGTCCGTTGACCACGCAGCCCATAACGGCCACCTTGATATCCAGAGGAATATCCTGCACCATATCTTCCACCTGATTCGCCAGGCTGATCAGATCAATCTGCGTCCTTCCGCAGGTAGGGCAGGACACCACCTCCACGCCCCCTTTACGAAGTCCCAGCGTTTTTAAGATGCACTTGGCCGACTTGACTTCTTCCAGGGGATCCCCCGTAAGAGAAACACGGATGGTATCGCCGATACCCTGGTAAAGAATCACCGCCAGCCCTACCGCCGACTTGATGTTTCCCGAATAGACAGTTCCCGCCTCCGTAATCCCCACATGAAGAGGATAAGAAGTTTTCCGGGAAATAATTTCATGAGCTCTGGCACACATCATCACATCGGAGGATTTGATGCTGATCACCAGATTATCATATCCCATCTCTTCAATGGTATGTACTTTATCCAGGGCGCTCTCTACAAGCCCTTCCGCCGTAACTCCCTGATATTTTTCTACCAGTTCTTTCTCCAGGGAACCGCTGTTGACTCCTACCCGGATCGGAATCCCCCGTTCCCGGGCCGCGTCCACCACGGCTTTAATCTTTTCCTTTCCGCCAATATTGCCGGGATTGATCCGGATCTTATCCGCCCCGTTTTCTATGGCCGCAATGGCCAGTTTATAATCGAAATGAATATCCGCAACCAATGGAATGGAAATTTCTTTCTTTATTTCCTTCAATGCTCCGGCAGCTTCCATCGTTGGCACCGCGCACCGGATAATTTCACATCCGGCTGCAGTCAGCGCCTGTATCTGCGCCACAGTGCTTCTGACATCTTCCGTCTTCGTATTTGTCATGGATTGAATCAGTATGGTATTTCCTCCGCCAATAAACCGATTTCCAATCTGTATGATTTTTGTTTTCCGCCTGTCCATTTCCTGCTCCTTTACCGCCGGATCTCCAGCAGCTTCTGTTTCAGCTGTTCTTCCATGCTTTTAAGTTCTGTTTCCGCAGCCTGCCGTTTGGCTCTGCCCTCCGTCTGGATTTTCATCACTTCATCCAGTGTGGAAATCAGAGACTGGTTGGTCTCCTTTAAGGTCTCCATATCCACAATGCCCCTCTCGGCTGCCCTGGCACTCTCCAGCGTAGCCGTCTTCAGGCTGGCCGCATTCTTTTTCAGCAGCTCATTGGTCATATCCGTCACTTCCTGCTGCGCTTTTGATGCCTGGGTCGAATGCGCCACTCCCAGCGCAATGACCATCTGACTCTTCCACAGGGGTATGGTATTTACTAAAATAGACTGAATCTTTTCCACCATCACCGTGTCGCTTCCCTGCACCAGCCGCAGCTGAGGAGCTGTCTGAACAGAAATCATCCTGGTCAGTTCCAGATCATGAATCTTTTTGTCGAAACGCTCGCACAGGCTCTCCAGATCTCTGGCCGCCTGGGCATCCTCAGGCAAACCGCTTTTCCCGGCCTTTTCCATCAGCGCCGGCAGTTCCTGCTCTCTCGTCTGATCCAGTTTCTTTTTGCCTGCCAGAATATACATGGTCAGCTCTTTATAGTAAGTCAGATTCATCTCATACATCTTGTCCAGAACGGCAATATCTTTCATCAGCTGAACCTGGTGCTGTTCCAGCGCTTCGCAGATCTTATTGATGTTGACTTCTGCTTTTTCATATCTGGCTTTCATCGCATTCAATTTGTTGGAAGTCTTTTTGAAGAATCCGAAAATTCCCTTTTCTTCTTCCTCCACATCAAAGTTTTTGAGTTCTGTCACTACTTCCGTGAGCATTTCACCCACTTCGCCCAGATCCTTTGTTTTTACATTTGCCAGAGTATCCTCGGAAAAATCGGCCATCTTCTTCTGGGTAGCCGCACCGTACTGCAAAATGGCGCCGGAATTATTAAGATCAATCTGCTTTACAAACTCCTCAACCATCTGTTTCTCTTCTTCTGAGAGAATGTTTTCCTCCGGAACCGTTTCCTGCTCCGGCAGCTGCTGCGGTTCTTCAGATACCCCAAAGGTCAGCGTGGGGGGGATGGCCGTCTTTTTCAAATCATCATTCATAGACCTCTCTATCCTTTCGTTGATGTAGGCATTTTAAACTCTTCTTCCACCAGCCCTTCCTGAGCCAGCATGGTCTTCATCACCGTAATATCCGTGGAAATATCCCAGGCCGTATCCTGGAAAAAACGATCCAGCAATTTTTCAAAGGCAGAGTTGATGGTATCCAGGGTATCCTCAATCTCTTTTTTCGTCCCTGTAATATTTTCCCCTGCCGCCGGCTGCTGGATCAGTTCCTGATAGGCATCCACCAGTTTTGTGGTTGTCGGCAGGTAATACTTCATAAACTTATGCAGATCAGAAGCTGCATCAGGATTCTTCTCCACCTGCCGGAAAATTTTCGTCATAATCAGCTCCAGACGGGACAGCTTCTCCGACATCACCGGATCTGCAATAGCATCATTGGCCTGGTGAATATGTCTGATATATTCATTTCCCTCCCTCAGTATGGTCCGGTACTCTTCGCTTCTGGAAGGATCATTCTGCTTTTTCTTCCTTTCCCTTTCTTCCTGCTGCCGCATTTTCCTTGCCTGCACTGCCGCCAGATACTGGTTATAAGCATTCTGCGTCACCATCAGACAGGTTTTCTCTTCATCCAGATGTCCCTGAAGAAACATCCCTTTATCAATCATGATTTTCAGATCCCGGGCAACTGCCGCCGGAGATTTTCCTGCCGCCGAACACAACTCGCTGATCTGACAGAATTCCCTTCCATTTAACTGTCTGACATATTTTTTAAATCTCTTTGCCCGGCGCATAAGAGAAATGCCCTTTCCTCCCAGAATCATCCCCGCCAGAAACAATATTCCCAGAAATGTACCCGTAGCCAGGAGAGGAGCCGCAAAGGTAAGCAGCCCGACAAAAACAGAGGCAAGAGCCGCAATTCCAAAGACGCTGCCGATGACAAATCCCAGAACCGCCATTACAATCCCGGAGCTGCCCCCCTGGGGTCTGGCGGAAAAAAGGCTGGTATCATACGGTTCTTTTTTTCTCACCTGACTGCTGTAATTGGCATTTTTAAAATTGCCTCTGATCTCTTTGTTGGGATACTTTTCATAATAACCGGCGCTTCTGGTCTCATAGGCCTCACCGGCCTTCTCCATTCCCTTTTTTACCCCGTCCACAGCCGAACTGACAGCCTTGTTGATCGTTCCCGTCACCGCCTGATTCAATCGGCGGAAATCCTGGGAATCCACCGCTGACTGCACCAGATCTCTTATCTGTTCCCCTAAATCATACCATTCGTTGTTTTTCATTTTTTTCTCTCGTATTTTAAAAAAGTATATTCCAGATCAAAATAGGTCTGTTCCTCACTGGAAGCCGTAATTTCCCACTCCGGCATCTCATCCAGATTGGGGAAAAATGTATCTGCTTCGTAGGCGAAGTCAATTTTGGTCACATGAATGGTATCGCAGTAAGGAAGCATCATCCGGTAGACCGTCTCCCCGCCGATGATATAGATATCTTCATCTTTATAGTTTTTCAGCTCCTGAAGTAATTCTTCCCGGGAATTCACCACCAGTGCTCCTCTTCCGTTATAATCGGGATCATGGGTCAGCACAATATTGGTGCGGTTTTTCAGAGGCATGCCGCCCGGGAAACTCTCCAGAGTTTTCCGCCCCATCACCACAACTTTTCCTGTCGTCTCACTGCGAAAGAATTTCATATCAGAAGGAATAGAAACCAGAAGCTTATTGTTGCATCCGATTCCCCAGTTCTGATCTGCTGATAATATCATATTCATAATGGCATTTCCTTTCTGTTTCACACCGCAATGGGAATATTTTTAATCTGCGGTCCCGTCACATAGTTTTCCACATGAAGATCATCCACGGTAAAGCTGTAAAAATCTTTCACTTCCGGATTCAGCCATACCTTCGGCGCTTCATAAACGGGACGCCGGATCAGTTCTTTTACGATGGGAATATGCCTGTCATATATATGAGCGTCTGCAATCACATGAAGAAGCTGTCCTGCTTTCATGCCGCTTACCTGTGCAAACATCATAAGAAGGAGGGCATACTGGCAGACATTCCAGTTATTGGCTGCCAGGACATCCTGAGAACGCTGATTTAATACTCCGTTCAGCACCATCTGTCCGCCGTCCTGGGTTACATTAAATGTCATGGAATATGCGCATGGATAAAGATTCATCTCATGCAGATCCTGATGCACGTAAATATTGGTCATGATCCGGCGGCTGTAAGGATTTTCTTTCAGATCAAAAAGCACCCGGTCTACCTGATCCATCATTCCCTCCCGGTATTGATGTTTCACTCCCAGCTGATAACCGTAAGCTTTCCCGATGGAACCGTCCGCATCGGCCCAGCTGTCCCAGATGTGACTGTTTAAGTCTTTGATGTTATTAGATTTTTTCTGCCAGATCCATAAAATTTCATCAAAGGCGCTTTTCAGCGCGGTCTTTCTAAGGGTAATGGCCGGAAATTCCTTCGAGAGATCATACCGGTTCACCACGCCGAATTTCTTAATAGTGTAGGCAGGCGTCCCGTCTTCCCAGACCGGCCGTACCTTTTCTCCCTCCGTACTGCATCCGTTCTCTATAATATCACTGCACATATCAATAAACAGCTTGTCTGCTAAACTCATTTTCTATATCCTCTCCTTCTGATCTTCCAACATCATGATACCACGAGGACACCGTAAATTCAAGGCGGCTATTGCAGCCTGAACTGGCAGGCCCGAAGCTTTATGACGGGTCCGGCTGCTTTTGACATCCTGCCGCAATCGTGTTATAGTAGGCGGCATACAAGGAGGCACAATTATGAAACGATTGATTATATTTCTGCTGAAACCTTTTTCTTTTCTGCCGGCTTTGCTTTTGATGTATATGATATTTTCCTTCTCCTCTCAGCCCGGCGAAGTGTCCAGCGAACTGAGCTATAAAGTCAGCTACCATATCGTCACCATCGGTGCGGAAATACTGGATAAAGATATTTCGGAAATGGGAGTCGACTATTATATTGAAAAAATTCATACTCCGGTGCGAAAACTTGCCCATATGACAGAGTATTTTCTGCTGGCGATTGCCATCTCTTTTCCCTTTTACGTATACGGACTCCGCGGTTTTCCCCTGCTGCTGGTGGCCGGAGCCATCTGTTTCGGCTTTGCCTGCACCGATGAATTTCATCAGTCCATGGTGGAGGGAAGGAGTCCTTCCAAACGTGACGTGGCCATCGACTGCGTCGGCGCCTTTTTCGGCATTATGCTGGTTCGCGTCATCTGTTTTACCGCACTTCTCGGTACCGGCAGCAAAAAAAAGAAACGTCGGCGGAGAAAACGTTAAATCTGTTTTTACACTTGACGTTCCTTTCAATATCTGTCAGAATATAGATAGTATTTAAATACTACATAACAAGGGAGGTAAATGCGATGTATATTG